>JAJYDR010000113.1 GCA_021777285.1 Actinomycetes bacterium | reverse complement strand
GGTACCGGCAGCGCTGTCGGTCCATGCCACTGTGCCATCGTGGTCATCGGACCGGACGCCGGTGCGTTCCCCCCTCGACTGCGTGATAGCAAGCTCCTGAGTGCGCCGGTTCGACGGTCGTTGGTGCCCGAGATCGAACTGTGGGTCCACGAGTACGCGATCGGGTCTGCGAGCGCCATCGAGATCGACCAGCTCGGTCTCAGCGCCGCACTCGGTATAGCGGGTCGCCGCGCGCTCGCACAGTTGCGCGTGACACCGTCAGTCGTGCTGCTCGACGGTCAACGTGACTGGTTGAGCGTCACGCACCCCGATCTTATTGACGCCACGGCCACGTCGGTGACGGTGCCACCAGTAGTGACCATGGTCAAGGCGGATCGATACTGTGCGAGCGTGGCGGCCGCGAGCGTCCTCGCGAAGGTCAAACGTGACGCGTTACTCGTCGAGCTCGCAACGCGCTACCCGGGTTACGGATGGGAGCGCAACAAGGGATATGTCACAGCGTCCCATCGTGAAGCGATCGGTCGCTTGGGGCTCACCCCCGAACATCGGCGGTCGTGGAATCTGCTCGCTTGACGCGGCGCGGTCATCGGTCATCGCGTAATACGAGCGACGTGGTGATGGTCGTACTGCGATTGGAAACGGTGTGCGACCCGCGGCGCTGGTACCGCGTGCGAGAATAACCGTATGCCGAAGATCAAGGTCGCGGTGGCCGCCCTGCTCCTGGTCGCCGCGGTGCCTCTGTTGGTAGCCTCCGCGAATTCGCGCGCGTCCGCGTCGTCGACGTCGATGACGGTTGCCGAGGCACCTGGCGCCACACCGAATTACATCTTTCCGTTCATGAGTTGTGCGTACGACACGACGAACAATGTCAACTACCTCCAACGGCTCATCTACCAACCGTTGTTCTGGTACGGCGCGGGAGGCTCAACGGCCGAGGTGCCGTCGTTGTCCATTGCCAACAAACCCGTGTTCTCCAAGTCGCGGACCTCCGCGACGTTTACCGTGAAGCCGTGGCGATTCGCCGACGGCCAATACATCACCGGTCGTTCGGTGATGTTCTTTTTGAATCTCTGGGTTGCCGACCCCACAGGATTCTGTCCGTACGAACCGGGTCTCGGGATTCCGGGCGAACTCCGGGGCGCATCGGCCACGGGTAATACGGTCCACCTCTTTTTCACCCATCCCGTCAATCCGGCGTGGATCGTGAGCAATTTCCTCTCGCTCATCACGCCGCTGCCCGAAATCTGGGACCGCACGTCCCCGCGCTCGATGGCGCACTGCTCTTCCGGTGCCCCTCGGGTGGCCGCGACGGTGGCGAGTTGTCGCGCGGTCGCTGGGTACCTCACGTCGATCGGGTCGGCGACATCGACGTTCACCGATTCCTTCTGGCGTAGCGGTGTCGATGGACCGTGGGTACTCAGCGCGCTCGATTCCTCGGGCAACGCCACCTTCAGCGTCAATCACGCCTATTCGGGCACGATTCACCCCCAATTGGCCTCGTTCACCGAACTCGCCTATCGATCGGCGGTCCAAGAGTTACGAGACCTCGAATCCGGTGTCCTCGACGTGGGCAACCTTGACTTCGGCACGCTCACGGGTGCGGCCGCTCAGGTGAACCCCGGTGCCACCGTGGTGCAGGCGCTGTCCACTACCGACACCCTTAGCGCCGCCGCGCCCTGGTCGGTCGCGTACATACCGTTCAACTTCGGTGCCGCTGACCTCGAACGCTCACTCATCGGTCAGGGGTACCTTCGAGCGGCGATGCAGATGGACATCGATCAGGCCGCGATCGTGAAGAACGTATTCGGGGGGTACGCCACTGCGGGAGCCGGACCACTCCCCGCGGGCGTGTCAGTGGTGTTGGGCAGATCGACAGGCGCCACGTACCCCTATGACCCGTCCGGCGCCGCAGCGAGCCTCGACTCACACGGCTGGCGGCTCAGCGGTGGCGTGCTCACCTGTGCGAATCCCGGCGCGGGACCAGATCAGTGCGGCGCGGGTATCGCTGCGGGTGCGTCGATGACGTTGAACCTGTTGATGCCCAACACCTCGCCTCTGTTCGTGCGCGAGATTGGCGTGCTCGTGGCCGGTTGGAAGGCGATTGGCATCCAGGTCAACGTCGAATTCGCCAGCTATGGACAGGTGACTGCCTGTTCGACGATTCCTTCGGTCCAGTTGTGTGCCTGGGATGCGGGTTGGACGTACGCGCCAGCGGCTCTTCCCACGGGCGAGTCGCTCTTTGCGACGACGGGGTCGGCCAACGTCGGTGCCTTCAGTGACGCGGCGATCGATGCCCTAATTAATCAGACGGTGCACGCTCCGGTCCCGCTCACTCGCTACGCCAACGCAGTGTCGACGGTTCTACCGGCGCTCTTCATCCCCCAGGAGGAGATACTCGGCGTAACAGCGAAGAACCTTAAGAGCACGGTGGGTCTCGTCCCAAATCCACTCGGCTCTTTCACCCCGGCGTTCTACCACTGGTAACAGGTTCCAGGTTCGCATTGTCCACCACGTGAAAGGGCGCTGGGCCGTCGCCCATTCAGGATGCCTTACAGCAAGTGTCCTGTTCGATGTGAGGACTGAAACGAACCCATTGCGTCCCATGTGCCCGATGCCAGCACAGGTAGGTGGAGGGCGTGCGTGCGGCATCCTTGGAGTCTGCGACTTGCGTCGCGAATCGGTCGTGAAAAATGCACGAACTCCTTTGGGCAACCACCGGCGACGATGGGCGCACAGTTTCGAATTCACGTGCGCGTTCAATGAGTACGGATCTCGCTGGATCATCCTGCGGCAACGTCTACAGCGCACGGCCACCAAGTCGGTGCGTCGCGAAGCGGTCCCGCGGACACCAGGGTGGCTTCGGGGTGCGGGCTTCACCGTGTGATCAGTGTGAACGGCCATCGAGAGACGGCGTACCGCAATGATGACGACGCTGACGCGTAGCAGCGTGACGTGCGCCCGCTGGTGTCGACCCGCTTCGCCAACATCGTCGTGCGTTCAAGGAGAATGGATGGGCCCCACGAGCGGACCGCGAAAACAGTGGCCGTGTGGTGAACTCGAGCGCGATGGAAGGCAGAAATTCTCCGAATGTCTTGAGACTCGTGTTCGTGAACACCAAGATGACCAGGGATTCTGAACGGGCCCGCCAACGCCGAACGACATGGAAATACTGTTCGGTGCTGCTAGCATTCGCACGTGCTGCAGTACATCATTCGTCGACTGTTTCAGTCCTTCGTGGTCTTGCTCATCGTCATGTTCTTCACGTTCTCCCTGCCGTATTTCCAGCAGGAGGGGATTCTCGCGCCCGCGTACGCGATCCTCGGGACGAACGCGACCAAAGCGCGCGTCGCCTACTGGGGCGCGCAACACGGCATGAACCACCCGTTCTTCGTACGATTCTGGAACTACATCCTCCAGACGTTCGTGCACTTCAACCTGGGTACGTCCTACAAGCAGAACATGACCGTCTGGCAGATCATCTCCCTGTATGTGCCTCGAACCGTCTGGCTGGCCGGCGCCGCGCTCTTGCTCACGATCTTGATTGCTATTCCGCTCGGGATGTACCAGGCGGCCCGCCGCAACACGATCGTGGACTACGCCGCGACCGGTTCGGCGTTCGTGCTGTACGCGATGCCGTCCTTCCTCCTCTGCCTGTTGATGATGGACGCCTTCGGCTTCCACTGGCCACACCTACCGATTTCGCCGCCATCGAGCGTTGCGCCATGGGCGATGTTCACCAGTCCAAAGGGATTTATCCTGCCCGTGGCGAGCTTGACTCTGTTGTCGGTGGCGGGACTGAGTCGATTCATGCGCGGCACGGTGCTTGAGGTGTTGGTCCAGGACTACATCCGCACCGCCAAGGCCAAGGGTTGTTCGAACCGGCGAGTTCTGATGCGCCACGCGTTCCGCAATGCTCTGGGCCCGATCGTGACCATCCTCGGGCTCTCTATTCCTGCGCTGTTTGGTGGTGCGCTCATCATCGAGAGCGTCTTTAACTACGAGGGTCTTGGCATGCAGACAGTGAATGCGGCCCTCAATGTTGACGTACCGACGGTGCTCGGCATCACGATGCTGGTGACGATCATGACGCTCCTGGGGAATCTCATCGCCGACGTTGTCCTCGGTCTGGTCAATCCACGTATTCGTATTGAAGGAAAGAATTCGTGACCACTATCGCCTCCAGTCCCGATAGCCCCGCGCTGGCCATTGCTACCGAGAAGATTGACCCGCTCTGGCGCCAGCGAGTACGGATCTTCGCCCACAACAAGTTGGCCGTCGCCTCGCTGGGCTATGTGGTGTTCATCACGCTCTTTTGCTATCTGTGGCCGATTTTTCACCCGACGAATCAGACCAATCAGGCGGCCACCTTCAACGTGACGTGGAATGCTCCGCCGTCGTTGCACAATCCCCTCGGCACCGACTCGAGCGGTTTCGACGAGTTGGGACGTATCGCGTACGGTGGCGAGTACTCGCTCGCCCTGGGTTTCCTCGCGGGCATGATCACCATCGTGGTTGGCACGATCTATGGGATGGTCTCGGGATTCTTCGGTGGGATTACCGACACGATCATGATGCGCATCCTGGACGCGTTTCTGTCGATTCCGTACCTGTTCCTGCTCATCGCGCTCGTCACGATCTTCAATCGCACGACCATGCTGCTCATCTTGATCATCGGGTTTACCGGCTGGTGGGGTAACGCGCGTATCATTCGAGGCGACGCGCTGCTGATACGAAACCTGGAGTATTCCCAGGCGGCAAGATCCATGGGCGCGGGACGGATGCGGGTTATCCGTCGTCACGTCTATCCCAACTCGATCAGCAACATCGTCACCGTTGCCACGTTCTCGATCGCGGACGCGATTCTGTTCCTCTCCGCCCTTGGGTTCCTTGGACTGGGAATCGTGGCGCCGCAGACTGACTGGGGCACGATGCTCCAACAGGGCACCGATCAGTTGCAGAACGGTTACTGGTGGGAGATCTATCCGTTGGCGGTCGTCTTCATCCTCGTCGTGGTCGCGATCAACTACATCGGCGACGCGCTGCGCGACATCTTCGAGGTTCGACTCATCCAGCGGTGATCGCGGCCTCGTCGGCGACCGAGGTCGACGCGTTGCAGGAACCCTTCTCGGGTTGACGGGAACCACGTGACGGCAGAGGGAACGCACACGGGCCTGTAAAGGGTTGAACTCGTCGAGTCGACTCGGGTCGCTGCCGTCCTGTTCGTCGTTTAGACGGACGTCGGTGCGGTAGCACCTCTATCTGGCGGTGCGCATCAACGTCGGCGCCGAATACCTCTGGAACGGCAGTGGCTCGACGAGAGCAGGATTGTCGTTTCGTGGACGGACGCTCCCCAAAGCCAACGGTAGGTCTGGTAATGGGAACGACAGTACGGAACTGCGGAGGTCACGATGAAGCGTGGGGCTATGGGCATCGTGGCGTTATTGCTGACGCTGGTGGTGACGCTGCCCGTGGGGGCAGTCGAGCGAGGACCGAGACCAACGCGTGGCACGGCGTTGTGTCCGCGCGTTGTCGCTCGTTACACGCTCTGCCAGGAAGGCTTCGCGGACCGGGTGGCGTCAGTGACGGTGATGCGGTCGAAGTCCTAGAACCCCGAATACTGTGCACGCCGGGCCCGACTGCGAGCTGCGCGGTCAACCCTCGTGAGAGCGCTGGCGATCATGTTTTGTTCCTTGCCGGCGATTGCCGCGGGCTGCATGCCGCCCCGTGGATTGGGCACCACCTACGCCCTCGAGTTCTCACTGCCCGTACCAAAGGACCCAGTCGTTGTGGGGGCCACTTCCGTCCCGTCTCGCTCGGTGTGACCGGTTAGGAGGTGGTGAAGGGCTTGGAGCGGACCCGATGGGCGATGGGCAGACCGAAGCTCCACTCGACGCTGGGCACGGCCAAGGGGCCGCGCCACGCCACACGGACATCGCACCGGCGTCCCGGCTGGCTCGTCCGCCACAGAGCACCCCGACTAGTTCTACGAGCTCTTGAAAGGGTGCAACGTCGTGCAGACTGGGTTTGACTACGAGAGCCCTGAGGCCCATACGATCACCCGCCTGACTGTAGCCGCCGATGAACCGTCGGCCCGACCGAACGAAACCCGAGTTCACGCGGTTGCGAGCCCGGTTTTGGGTCTAGTTGAACCACGCCGTTCTTGCGCGCCAGGTCCCGTCGAAAAGTTGACTAGGACTTGGCGTGGCGAGGGTCTCGAAATTCGGTCGGAAGTGTTCGTCAAGGACGCAGTGCTACCGGAGAACCAACGAGTCGAGGGTCGACGTCGGCCGCTGGCTCTTCGTGGGCGGTTACGTACCCAAATCATCGCGGCCACGGCGTGCCCGCTGGTTCCCCGTGGCTACCGGGTCCCGGGACGGCGGGGATGGTTCTGCTGAGTTTTCGTGCTGCGCTACGCCGCGACCGGGGACTCGTTGACGTACGCCACCACCTGCCAATGTGGCGCGCTCGAACGCGTCACGCCTCGTCGATGGGATCACCGGAAACATCACAGCCAACACGAGCGGATCGTGGCGGAGTCGAATGGTGAGCACCCGCACCACCGCGAAAGCCGAGGCGACAATCGAACCCCCGTGGGGGGGCCAGTGGGGGCGACATCGTTCCCGAGCCGCTACACGGCTTGTGAGGGGCCTCAGCGCCGTAACTGGGCAAGGCTCGAGTGCGCGCAGTTCGACGGTGAAAAGTGAACGTGAGCTCGTGCGGTGGCCACGTTGAACTATTGAACGAGCGGCTCGTCCGTATCGTCAGCGTGCGTGACACGCGAGGCGAATTCGCTCGCCGATGAGTCGAGGGAATGGACGGGGCACATCGCATTGTCGCGTTGGCCAGCGTTGACTGGTGAACCGGTGAGCCCGATCGCTCGCCCGGTGATGCTCTATCGCCCTACCCGCTGGAGCGTTACACCTTCGCGGGCGTACGGGTCAGTTCAGTTGCTTCGAGAGATGATAGAAACCGGCGTCTGCAGCGGGAAGTGGCAGGCGGCCCGGTGCGTCTCGCTGAAGTACTGGAATTCGGGTTCCTCGCTCGCGCAGATGTCCTGTGCACGGGGGCATCGTGTGCGGAATCGGCAGCCCGACGGGGGGTTCACCGGCGAGGGGAGTTCACCCTTCACTTGGTTGCCACGACGAAGGCGTGACGCCTCAGGGTCGGGGACCGGTACCGCATCGAGGAGACCCTGGGTGTACGGGTGCGCCGACCTGCGGAATACCGACTCGGCGTCGCCGATCTCGACGAGCTTGCCCAGGTACATGACGCCGATCGAGTCGGCCATGTAGTACACGACAGCGAGGTCGTGGCTGATCATTACGTATGACAGGCCGTGCGTGCGCTGCAGGTCCTTCATCAGGTTCAAAATCTGCGCCTGGATCGAGACGTCGAGGGCCGAAACAGGTTCGTCGGCTATGACCAACTTCGGATTGAGCGCAATCGCTCGCGCGAGTCCGATCCGTTGTCGTTGGCCGCCCGAGAATTCGTGGGGGTATCGGTCAGACGCCGCTGGCTCGAGTCCGACGGTG
>JAJYDR010000112.1 GCA_021777285.1 Actinomycetes bacterium | reverse complement strand
TCCGAGGCCACCAACATCTACAACCAATTCGCCGAGGGCGACGTCGGCACCACGGTGGCACGCCTCAAGAACTACAAGATCTTGTTGACTCAAGAGCGCTCGATACTCGCCGGTGAACGCCGTCGAGCGACGGGCGAGGCCGCCACGGCGAAGAGAGCCTTTCTCGTCGCCCAGAGTTTGGAGAGATCCTTGCGGCACGAACTCGCGCAGGTGAAGGGGAAGATCGCGGAGTATTTTCAACAACGACAGGCGGCTGCGGCGGCTGGAGCGCTACGGACGGCCAGACCCCAAAAGGGATTCCCGGCCCCGCCGCCCGACTCGCGCGCCAATATCGCCATTCGTGCGGCCCTCAGTCTCATTGGGATTCCCTACGTCTGGGGCGGAGCGTCGCGTTCGGGCGTGGACTGTTCGGGCCTCATCATGCTCGCCTACGAGGCGGCGGGAATCTTCTTGCCCCACTACTCGGGTTCTCAGTTCTACGACACCGTAAGCGTGCCGCTCTTCGACCTTCAGCCGGGCGACATTCTCTTTTACGGCTATCACGGTGATGCACACGAAGCTATCTACATCGTACACGACAAGATGATTCAGGCCGAAGAGACAGGCACGCTGGTGCAAATCACTCCGTTGTGGCTGGGCAACAGCTCGCTCCCGCTCGCGGGCATTGGACGACCTCGGACGTAGTCGAGGTGGTCTTTGAAATCGTTATGCCATCGGGCCGACTGCTTCTTCAGTGAGATGGCGCGGCGTAGGCTCGGCTTGTTTGAGGATGCATTGTTTCCAGTTGGCCTCATCTCGTCGACGCCAACTCGCTCTATGAGAGGTAGTTCTCGCTAGTCTTTCGAGCCCGGCTTCACGGGTTTGCCCATGGCGAAACTTCTGCCAACGGTTGGGCACTTGCGAGCGGCGAAGTTCAAATGCCGAGAGTGAATGACTGACTGCACCTTTGAGCGGACCGGAGTGCACAGCGTCCTTCGCCCATAGTTTCTGCTGCAGTGTTATATTGGTCAATTGATGACTTGAATGGAGGTCAAAGGTGAACGGACGAGATTTCAAGAGCGCGATCTTCGAACAGCTCGCGCGCGTCGGAACAGCGTTCGACAGCCCGAAGAGGGTGGAGATCATCGATCTACTGGCCCAGGCCGATCGCTCCGTCGAGTCAATCGCGACCGCGACCTCGATGACGGTTGCCAACACGTCGAGGCACCTACAGATACTGCGACAGGCGGGAATGGTGCTGTCGCGCCGCGAGGGTTCGCACGTGGTGTACCGGGTGGCTGACGAGTCGGTGATTGCGGGGTACCTCGGACTGCGAAGAATCGCGGAATCGCGCATTGCCGAAGTGGGTCAGTTGGCGGAGGCATTCTTTGGCGAGGTTGACGGCGCCGAATCGATTGGAATCGAAGAGTTGCTCACTCGAAGTCGGGTTGGCGAGGTCGTGGTTATTGACGTGCGTCCGCAATTGGAGTTCGAGGCCGGCCACCTACAGGGCGCGCTCAGTATCCCGCTCGAGGAACTGTCGCAGCGACTCGGCGAATTGGACCCCGACACGTCGGTCGTGGCGTACTGCCGCGGTCCCTACTGTGTGATGGCCGCTGAGGCGGTAAAGCAACTCCGAGCTGCGGGATTGCGGGCACACCGCCTCGCCGAAGGGCCCTTGGACTGGCACGCCACGAGGTTCGACCTCGGTGCCACGACCAGTGCGAAGTCGCATTTAAAACACTCCTCGATCGACAAAGAAGTTGAAAAGAAAATGAAAGGCATTGCAAAATGAAAATCCTGATGATCCTCAATGACCCCCCGTACGGGACTGAGCGCGTGTACAACGGACTTCGTCTGGCGATGAACTTGCAGAAGAAGCACGAACAGGTCGAGTTGTCGGTCTTCCTGCTGGGCGATGCCGCCAGTGCCGCCAAGTCGGGCCAGCAGACACCGAACGGCTACTACAACATCGAACGCCAACTCGCGAGCGTGGCGCGCAAGGGCGCGAAGGTGCTGGTCTGCGGCACGTGCATGGACGCGCGCGGGCTCACCCAAGCGGATCTGCTTGACGGCGCGAACCGCAGCACCATGGACGAACTCACGCAAGAGACGGTCGATGCCGACAAGGTGCTGGTCTTCTAGTGGTGGGGGCTAACTCCGGCCAGACGGTGGTGGTACTCGGCGGCGGCGTAGGTGGAGTCGCCGCCGCCAACCGACTTCGTCGACGTCTGGATCGTAAGCACCGGGTGATTCTCATCAACAGGGAACCCGAGTTCTCGTTCGCCGCCTCCTATCTCTGGGTGATGTCCGGAAAGCGCCGAGCAAGTCAGGTCACCAAACCGCTGAGTTCACTGGAACGTCGCGGTATCGAGGTCGTGATCGGCGATATCGAGACGATTGATGCGGCCAACCGCACGGTGACCGTCAACGGAGAGCGGATCACGGCGGACCATCTCGTGGTGTCGCTGGGTGCGGACTACGCCACGGACGTAATTCCGGGTCTGTCGGAAGTAGGTAGAACCTTCGCAACCCTCACAGGGGCACAGCAACTTGAGCCGGCGATCGACGCCATGACTCGCGGACGGATCCTGCTCGTCACCGCTGCTCCGCTCTACCGTTGTCCCGCCGCTCCCTACGAGGCGGCGCTACTGATCGACGACATGCTCCGTCACAACGGTGTTCGCGCGAACGTGGAGATCGCACTGCACTCCGCTGAACCAGGACCTATGGGTGTGGCGGGCGCCAACGTCTCGGCGGCGGTGACGGGGATCCTGGCCTCCCGGGGCATTGACTACCGACCATCACATCAGATCGTTTCTGTCGAGCCGGGCAGCGCCGCGTTCGCCGACGCTCAGTTCGAAGTGTTCGATCTGTTGGTGTATATGCCGCCCATCAGGGTGCCGGCCGTGGTCGGCGCATCGTCGCTCGCCTCGCCAGCGGGCTGGATCGAAGCTGACCGCCACAGTCTGGCGACGGTGTTTCCCGGAGTGTACGCAATCGGGGACAACGTCCAACTCCCGCTGAGCATGGGAAAGCCGCTGCCTCGGGCGGGAGTGTTCGCGCACGCGCAGGCGCTGGTCGTCGCTGACAACATTGTCGCCACCATCGAGGGTCGAGTTACGGCGGCCACGTTCGACGGACGCGGCGGATGCTTTGTCGAAGTTGGTTCCGGGAAGGCTGGCTTTGGCACGGGTGACTTCTACGCCGAGCCTGCGCCTCAGGTAACTCTTCGAGCTCCGTCACGTCGCCATCACTTGGCCAAGGTGGCGTTCGAGTACAACGTCATGCACCGGTGGCTATGACTACCAGGGGTTTTGCCGAACTGGCCCGAGTGGTGCACAACGCCACGGGCAACTTCCACGCGAGGACACCCTGGTGATGAAGGCCCGAAGTTTTGTTAAACCCTCTCATCCCGGGAAGAAGTTCTTTGAGCAATACGCGCTTGGAGGCCGGTGATGAACACGATGAGAACGCCAAGAGCTGAGGTGCGTGAGCAACGTCTCGACGCCGCTACCTATGACCGTTGGTTCGATAGCCCGTGGGGGCGGTACTCGTTTGATATCGAATCGGGCGTCGTGCTGGAGGCGTTGGGTCTCTTGTCGAGTGACCTGCGCGTCCTCGACGTAGGGTGCGGGACGGGGCGACTCACGTCGCTATTGGAGACGTCGGGCGCCACGGTCGTTGGTCTCGACCTCGACCCCGCGATGCTCGCGGTCGCCGCCACGCGTACGCGCGGACGCCTTATCCTCGGCGATGCCCACCGCATCCCCGTCGGCGACGCAACCTTCGACCGCGTCGTCGCGGTGACGTTGTGCGAGTTCACCGACGATCTCGGTGCAGTGTTCGCCGAGTTGGCCAGAGTGACTCGTCCCGGAGGTCGCATCGTCGTCGGATCGCTCAATCCTCGAAGTCCGTGGGGGTTGCGGTGGAGGCGCCGGCTACGGCGCGCCCCTTGGTCGGGAGTACATTTCCTCTCCCGGGCGAGCCTGTTCATCCTGGCGCGTCCGTTCGGTCGCGTCTCGATCAGGGCGGCGCTCTTCGCGCCGGGGGCGTTCGCCGGGTTACGGACTCTGGGCCCGATGTTCGAGCGACTGGGCCGTCTGGCGCCCGCGCTCGGTGCGTTCCAGGTGACCACGATTGAAAAGAGCAGGTCATGATCTCGTCAGTGTTGCCGGCCGCATCGTCGGTGCTGGTTGTCTGCGCTCATCCCGACGATGAGTCGTTCGGTCTGGGCGCGGTACTGACGGCCTTCGTTGGTCAGGGTGCGCGCACGACGGTCCTCTGCTTCACCCGGGGTGAGGCTTCCACGTTGCACGCAACCGAGGGCGATCTCGCCACGGTGCGCTCACGGGAGTTCGAACGGGCCGCGAGAGTGCTCGGGGTGTCGGGGTCCGAGATGCTCGACTACCCGGACGGTCATCTGGCTGATCGACCAGCCTCGGAACTGACTGCGCACGTCGTTCGAATGGCGCACCAGGTGGGCGCCGACCTCCTGCTCACGTTCGACGAAGGGGGAATCACCGGTCACCCGGACCACCAACAGGCGACCCGCGTCGCAGGGATCGCGGCGGCGACCCTGGACGTTCCGGTGCTCGCGTGGGCTATTGCCGATGAGGTTGCGTCGGCGCTCAATATTGCCTTCGGTACCCAGTTCCTCGGACGGCGCGAGGACCAACTTGACTTTCGGGTTCCGATCGATCGAGTAATCCAGAGAGAGGCGATCGCGTGCCACGCGAGCCAGTCAGCGTCGAATCCAGTCCTGCGCCGTCGTCTTGAGTGGTCCGGACAGGTCGAGCCACTTCGTTGGCTCACCACGTCGCCGTCGCTTTCGAGGAATCTGTCATGAAGCGTCAGCCATGACCACCGCCGGACCATCGGACATCATCTACCTGGACCATAACGCCACCACCCCGGTCGCGCCCGAAGTCCTCGAGGCCATGCTGCCCTATCTCACGCAGCAGTACGGTAACCCCTCGAGTGACCATCCCCTCGGCCATCGCGCCCACGAGGCGGTCGAAGAAGCCCGCGAACAGGTCGCGTCGCTCATCGGGGCCGCACCCGACGAAATCGTGTTCACCTCCGGTGGTACGGAGTCGAACAACCTCGCCATCCGTGGCAGTACCGCGGTCGCGGGCCCCGATCGCCGCCGAATCGTCACGTCGCAAGTCGAACACCCAGCGATCGCGCGCCCGTGCGAGTACCTCGAAACCCAGGGGTGGACCGTGACTCGTCTGCCGGTCACGGGTAGCGGGAGTATCGACCTCGGAGTTCTCACTCAAGCCCTGGACACGGACGTGGCACTGCTGACCGTGATGCTGGCGCAGAACGAAACCGGAGCGATCATGCCGGTGGCCGCCGCTGCGTCGGCGACGAGAAGGTTGGGAATCATCACCCACACCGACGCCGCCCAGGCCATAGGCAAGATCCAGGTCAACGTCGATACTCTCGGTGTCGACCTGCTGTCGATCGCGGGTCACAAGTGTTACGCACCCAAGGGCGTCGGTGCGCTGTATGTCCGCAGTGGAACACCCCTCCAGCCACTGCTGCTCGGCGGCGACCAGGAACGGGGGCTTCGCCCCGGCACCGAGAACGTCGCGTACATCGTCGGTCTCGCCGCTGCGTGCCACCTTGCCCAAACGCGCCTCGACGCGGAGGGACAGCGCCTGCGTGGTCTGCGCGATGCGTTGTGGCAGCAACTTCGAGGCGCCATCCCCGGGCTGGTTCGACACACGCTCGAGGACAACAGCCTGCCGAACACTTTGAATGTGTCATTCCCCGGCGTCCTCGGTCGCGACGTGCTGGCCAACGCCCAGCGCGTGGCCGCTTCCACCGGCTCATCGTGTCACTCGGGACTGCACACCCCCTCTGCCGTCCTGTGTGCCATGGGCGTGGCGCCAGATATTGCACTGGGTACCGTGAGGCTCTCGCTCGGACACAACAACACTCCTGCCGACATCGCCACGGCGGCAGACATCCTTATTGGGGCTTTCGAGGCGACTTTTACTGGCGCTTCGGAGGTGAGTGGTGACACCTGAACACAGATCGTGATTGAAGGTTTCGGGATGGGGCGTTCGTAGAGAATCCGTGGGTACCGATCTTTGAGGCGTCGCAACCCGGAAAGATGAATCGCCACATAAGTTGTCAACCGTTTGAACCTTTCTTGAAGATTTGCCTGCGCTGGGAGCCGGGGCTCCCAGCGCAGGGCGCCTCGTGGCCTCACCGAACCTTCAGAACGATGTCGAACTATCTCTCAGTTCGTGAACTGACGGCCCGAGTTCAAGGTTCGATGTCGCGATTGGGATCATCGGGCACTTCGAACTCGACGACGTGTTGATACTGCTCATGGCGTTGCGAGTGATCTCGTTCTCGAATGTCAAGAAGCTCCGGCAGGGCCTCGCGGTCCTTATCGCGATTGGCGAAGGTCTTCGCCGCAATGATGTCATCAACCGAAGCAACGTGGACAACGAAACCGTCACCGCGAACAACCATCGATCGAGACAACAATTCTTCGTAATGAACGGACTGTCCTTCCAGATCTTTCAATTCAGCCAAGACATCGAAAGGCCCGGCGTCAGTTGTCCACGTCGAGTTTCCAGTTGTCTCGAGCATTACGCCGTCGACATTGACCGGCAGCGCCTTGGCTTCCTCGTCGCTCATGCGCGCGACGCGTAATCGAGCGTGAAGTTCACGCAGTGCCGTAGCAAGTCTTTCGAGATTCGCGCGTTCGCGACTCACCACACAATCGGCATCTTCGGTCAGACGCGATGCCCCGAGGAATCCTGCCGCCGATCCTCCGACAACCACAAAGTCGACGTTGTTTCGCACGAGCACTTCGAGCAGTCGATTGAGGTCAAGCGGTGGTCCGCTATAGGGCGATGTCATCGGTTGCGGCTTCCCGTACCCGAATGGCGTCAACTTCGGCGAGCCACGCTTCAACAGACTCCCTGGAATCCAGGCGTCGTCCGTCGAGAAGTACTGTCACATCATCCTCAGTTGGCGGGGCCGCCGAGTGCATCCGCTCGGCCCATTCAACGACTGTCTTCGCGCGCCGTCTAACCATGTCACCATTGTAGGGCGAGCGGCTTACGCAGATACTGTCGGTGAAAACCGATTGAACGGTGGTGGCACCGATCTGGGCACAGCAAAGGTGACGAATTCTCGTTGTGACGCGACCGTTGCGGATCATGAGGAGTCCCAGTTTGGAACACTTCCCGTTTAAGGAAAACTAATTCTTCTTTGGATCCTCGCTAAGTATCAAAAGTTTGCGACCGTTGGGGACCACGGCGAAGGAGAGGAAGATGAGAAGCATGACTAGAGAGCTCGGAGATGTGTTCGCGGGTTCACCACAAATGGCCGCAATGAGTGAGAGCACTCGTATGGGGCGAGCGCTGGGATAGAGCGTGGGATTTCCCTCTCCGCAGAACCACTAAACAGTCACAAAATACCTGGTGGGCCGCCCGGGTCTCGATCCCGGCACCTTGGGAGTGTTTCCAGAATGTCCAGGGATGTTTCTCGGCGTCCAGATTTGCTGGTCGGACGAAGTGGAATGTCCACCGACGTCCACTGACGTCCT
>JAJYDR010000111.1 GCA_021777285.1 Actinomycetes bacterium | reverse complement strand
CCATCTCGAGCGTGCGCACGTCGAGCCCCTCATAGAGGGGATCACGACCCGGGAACTTCAACTCGCCGAGCATTTGCTCGTGGACCTGCGGGATGAGGAAACGGAGTCGGTCGCACTGACCGAGTAGCTCACCCCCTTCATTGAGTCGTGTCCGATCGGTGACAATGTGCAGCGTCGCCCCCTCGGCCGCGACCACTCGCGTGAGCAGTTGCTCGATCTCGTGCTCGATGGGCGCGGGTTGACCGGGTTGGCGGTTGGAGATCCGCTCGGGAATGACCGGGTAGAGCGGCGCAATCTGCTGATCCGTCGTCGTTCCCAGTCGAAGCGTCGCCACGTGATGACTAGGGGCCCCTTCGGGGAACAACTTCACCGTGCCAAGTCGATGGAGCGACGACGCGGCGACCCGTGCATTAAAGAGGGCCGCTCCGAGCGCGACGTAACTCCCGCGATGCTGGACGTCCATCACCGAGGTTCGCTCGGGTACGAGGAAGAACCGAACCTCGTCGACATCGGCCTCGAAGCGCCACGGCTGGCTGTTTCCACCCGACGGTGCGCGTCGCGCGGCGTCGACGATGATGGTGATGTCGTCGGCGTCCTCGGGTACCGGGTCAATGGGCGGCGGCGCGGACAAGTCGATATCGGCGTCCACCGAGAGATCGACGGGCGCAAGTCCGCCGAGCAGTTCCTCGACGTCAAACCGCACCCGCCCCGACGGCAGCGCACCACCGAGTCCGAGCCGACGCACAGCGGCAGCCACCGTCGCCGCACCGAGGGTCACCTCACTCGCGAGCTGAGGCCAGCCCGTGATAGTGGAACCGATCTCGAAGAACGTCACGGCGCCGCGCGAAGACACGTCACTGGCACCGAGCAGTTTCAACAGGTAGGGCCCTTTCTCCAGGAGCGAGAGCCCGGCCACCTTCTCGGCGGTGACGTCACCCAAGATGCCGTGGAAGATGGCCCGACCCGGTTCGAGGTCGAATCGCTCAACGTCGAGGACGCCGCGATCACTCGTCTCCATGAGAACGGGGATTCGTTGGGCGCGGGCGTGCTCGCGTACGAGGAACTTCATGTCCAGTGAGTCACACTCCTCGATCACGACATCCAGACCGTCGAGGAACCGGTCGAGGTTGTCGGCCGTGACACCCTCAGTGAGGGTCGACACCCGAAGATACGGGTCGATCTCGGCGATCCGACGGGCGACGACGACGGCCTTGTTCACGCCGAGGTCGAGCACGCTGGCGGGAATCCGATTCAGGTTGGTGAGATCGATCGTGTCGAAGTCGGCCACACGTATCTCACCGGCGAGTCCTTCCATCGCGATGACGTGCGCGATGGAATGGCCAGCGCTCGCCCCAACCACCCCGACTCGCAGTCCGCGCAACCGGCTCTGCTCCTCGCTGGTTACCTTGTTCCGGTTGCGGTCCAATCGAACCTTCGCGAAGGTCCGGGGTCCGAGTAACCGGACGACGGCGCGCCGCCACGGGTAGTACACCCAGCGTGGCGCCTCGTTCAGCTGATTCGGCGACGGCGAAGGCCGCAACTCGGCCAACTGACTTCGCTGGTCCTCCAACTGGTCGATCACCTGAAGAGACGGGTCTTGTCGAAGGATCCGCAGGACTTCGCGGTCACTGCGGGTGGCGACGTCGAGCACCAGCGGTTGGAACGAGTGCGTCCGGGTCGAGGCGGCGTCGAGTGGTCGGGCGACATCGGTACGGGGTCCGCGGGCCAACTGCTCAGCCTCGAGGCGCAGTGCGCGTTGGTTGACCTCATCGGCGAGGTTGTACGACCGTGACCGCTGCCACGTGACCGCGTAGGTGCGGTAACGTTCGTCGGGGAAGGGGACGTGGTTTCGACTGAGTACCTCCCCACCGGCGACTTTCCCGACGGGGATGAGGAGGTCCGAGACTGCGGCGATCGTGCGTTCGGCTCCGAGCCACACGGCGGCGTGAGTCATGATGCGCGAGATGGTGGCCACGAGACGCACGCCGAGGACGGCCTCGCCCTTGGCCCACCCACCCTTCGCTTCGATGATACCGAATCGGGCCTCATTGTCGATCAAGGTACCGATCTCGTCGAGTTCGGGCAGGTCCGCCATCTCCTCGATCAGCGCCGCGCCCCAGCGGTTTTCGAGGGGGCCGTGGAAGCGTAAACCGGCGACCGGCTCGCCGTCGGGTGCAAAACCGACGAAGAAGAGCGGGACCCCTTGACCCTCATCGAGCTCGCGCCGTCGCAGCGTGCCTTCGAAGCCGAAACTTCGATACTTTCCTTCGGCGTCTTCGAGATATCGCTGCCAGAGGTCGGGTCGCTCGAACGGGTGGTGCCCCTCAAAGCGGACCCCAGACGCCTCGTCGATAAAACTCGCACCGTATCGGTACCGCGGACTCAATACGTTGCCCAAGAACTGATCCTCTCCTCGGCCAGTGGTCGCCAAAACGCCTTCGCACTATGAGCGACGCGCTAGTCACATCGAACTATAGTGAGGCGACCTGCGAATTTGGTGTATCTACCGTCGGGCTCAAAGGGCGTCACGCGTGCGTAAAAGCCGTTCCCATCTCGACAAACCGTACCGACAGTTCCGCACACCAGCGGCTCGTTGCGAAGCGTCTTCATCGGCGTTTGAAGGTCACAGCTAATGTTGACGGTACTCATCATCTATTGTGCGCTGCTCGGTCTCATCGTGGGCTCGTTCCTCAACGTCGTCATCTACCGGGTGCCCAGACACCTCTCGATCGTGCGGCCACGATCAGCCTGTCCGCGCTGCAGCGAGCCGATCACGCCCCGGGACAACATCCCCGTTCTCTCCTGGCTCATCCTTCGCGGACACTGTCGACAGTGTGGCGAGCCCATTTCGCCGCGTTACCCATTGATAGAACTCACGACGGCGGTCCTCTTCGCCGGCACAGCGGCGCGCGTTGGCTACCGCTCGGACCTGCCGGCACTCCTCGTGCTCGTGGCGGGGCTCGTCGCTCTCGGCGTGATCGACGCCGAGTTCCTCATCTTGCCCAAGCGAATCGTCTACGTGGTGCTCGCCCTCCTGGTGGTCACGCTCGTCGGCGCCGCGCTCGACCATGGCCAGTGGCACCGTCTCGGCATTGCCATCCTCGTCGGTGTCATCTGGTTCGTGTTCTTCTTCACCATGAACGCCATCAGTCCACGCGCCCTCGGCTTCGGTGACGTGCGGCTCAGCCTGGTGCTCGGGCTCGGGCTCGGCTGGCTCGGCATCGGCTACGCCCTCCTCGGGTTCTTTGTCGCCAACCTCGCCGGTGCGATGATCGGCCTCACACTCATCGCTGCAAAACGAATGAGTCGCCGCCAGCCCATCCCCTACGGCGTCTTCCTCGCGATTGGCACCTACATCGCGATCTTCGCCGGACCGGAACTGCTCGCCCCGTTCCAGAACCTCCAGTGGCACTTCTGAGCTAATACACGTATTCGGTGCGCAGTCCCTCGCTGTCCCACTCGGCGTCGCTGGGAATTCGCTTCGCGGCTTTGCCATTCACGCGCCGCGCTGTCCACATGAGCGCAACCGCGTCGTAGAGGTGCTTCTCGGGCACACCGATGTCCGCGTCGAGGATCATGTGTACATTCTGAATCCGCTTTTCGAGCAGGGATCGACGTTCTTCACGGCCCTCTTCGCGCATCTTCGAGTACCGCAACGGCACGTCGCCGTTCAATTGATAGAAACTCAGTTCGGGGTGACCCTCGTAGACGACGCGCTGACGAAACGGTGACATCTCGGCGAAAAGCTCGCGATAGTGACGGAGACGAACCAGCGTCGTCGCGTCGAGACCGGCCGTGGCGAATGAGTCCTCACGCAGACTCGCACGCGTTGGTGCGCGGGCGATGGTCGAGCCACGTCGTCCGAGCAATGACCGCGCCATGAGGTCACAAGTCCGTGGCGGATCACCAACCTCGTCGCGGTAGCCGATTGGCGCGTTGACCACGATGGTGGCGTAGGCGGGCCGTTCGCTCATGACATCTAAGAACGTCGAGAAGAGACGCGGTGCCTCGGGCATGAAGGTCGCCGCGTGGTGTTTCGCACCGGCGAGCAACCACCCGCCTCGCCACGGGGTCACGCCCGCAACCAACAGGTACGGCAAGTCCGGACCACGATGAAGCGGCACGGCCATCAGCCTTTCGCGGTTTTATAACCCAAGAACTCCAAGGATCGAGTCAACTCCTTCGGGTGTGCGCTCGACGCGAACGCATCCTCGAAGGTTACCTTGCCGTCGGCAACTAGTTTGGCCAGATCAGTCTCGAGGATCTGCATACCCTCTTTTGTGTTAGTGAACATCACATTGGTCAACTGGTTCGAACGACCCTCGCGGATGAGGTTACGAACCGGGCTCGTCGCGATCAGCACTTCAAAGGCCGCGACCATCCCGCCGCCGATCTTCGGGATGAGACGTTGCGCGACGATGGCACTGAGCGACGCCGCCAACTGAACGCGCGTCTGTTCCTGGCGCCACGCCGGGAAGACGTCGATGATTCGGTCGATGGCCTGTGCTGCATCGTTCGTGTGCAGCGTCGCGAAAACCAGGTGACCGGTTTCAGCCATGGTGAGCGCAATCTGAATCGAGTCGATATCGCGCATCTCACCGATGAGCATCACGTCGGGGTCTTCACGAAGCGCCGAGCGTAAAGCGCGATCGAATGACGGGCTATCGAGTCCGATCTCACGCTGTGTCACGGCCGACATTTTGTGGTTGTGGACGTACTCGACCGGATCCTCAATCGTCAGGATGTGCGCGGCACGCGTGTCGTTCACCCGGTCAATAATCGACGCCAACGTCGTTGACTTTCCGGAGCCAGTTGGCCCCGTCACCAATACGAAACCGCGGGGCTGCTTCGCCACCCAATCAGCAGCCCACGGAAGTCCGAGCTCCTCGAACGTTGGAATCTTGCTCGGGATAATTCGAAGGGACATCGCGGCTTGCCCGCGCTGCGTATAGACGCTGCCCCGAACTCGAGCGAGGTCACGCCACGAGAACGCGAAATCGACGTCCAATTGACTATTGAAAATTTCGCGCTGACCCTCAGTCAACAACGGAAAGGACATCGCAGAAACCTCGTCGACCGATAGCGGCGCGGCACCTTCAACAGGTATTAGCCGACCGTTAACTCGGATTCGTGGAGCGGATCCGCCGGCAATCAGAAGGTCAGTCCCGTTATGCTCCCATAGGATCTGGAGCCACGGATCAATCAACGTTACGTCACCATCAGCCATGTTGACCTCTAACTTCCTGCACCAAAACGCGTCTCCAGGGGCCCGACACAGACGTCGGGCCCCTGGAGAATGTCGCGAACTACCGATTCGTGTGTTAACTACGCGTGACCAAGCACGGCCCAGTTACACGCTTCAACAGGATTGACAGTTGCGTCGTATGAATATCCGGCCGCCCCAGAACCTTTTCCAGTGACGATTACATCGCCAAATGCCGGAGCATTTGTTAGCGCCGGTGGGCTGCTTGTTGCGGAAGCATCGTGGACGCTTGCCGCCGTTGGTGTGGTTCCGTCAGCAACAGAAATCGAGTACGAAGTGGAATTCGGCCACGATTGTAGAAATGGATTACCCACAATCGGTATCGTTTTGGAAGCGAGTGTAGTCCCGGTTGCGGTGAGGGCAAATTCCCACCCCGGTACCGTCGCAGTGTCACCAGTGCCACTGCCGTCCGTCAACTGGCTAAGACTCGTGATCGAGGGGTTTTCGGCCATCAGCGCTGCAACTCCCACACCGACCGTCTTCGCATCGGATTGACAAGCCGCTGCCGAGCTCTTCCCGGTCACACCACCCAGAGCGAACACGACGATCGCCGCCAAGATACCGAGCACGACGATTACGATGAGGAGTTCGATGAGCGTGAAACCCCCCTCGATCTCACCGGCGGCACGGCGCCGCTGGATCCTCTGATATGTCCGAATCATTACTCTGCCTTTCGTCTGCCGGTCAACCGGTGGTCCGACTCGTCCACCACTTGGCGAATCAAGAACTATTTTTACCATACAGAAACAACCGCCGCAATGCCTCGCCATTTCAAATAATAAGAATACGTTCCACAACGCGCCTTGGGTATTTGGTAAATCTCAGCTCCAGGAAAAGCGGATGCGCTGCGTCGCACGGCTCGATCGTGCCATGTTCTTACATCGTTGAGGTGAATCGTCAAGTAATCAGACCGTTCCAGCCAACAACTGAATCTCACGTCACAGTCGAAATCAGGTTTAGGCAGGAGACTCAGAAACTCAAAGCATTTGAACTGGCAGCTACCCCTAGTGGCGTCGTAACGACCGCAAATACAGTGTTCCCCGACGTAGGACCGCAAGCGATAATTGTCGACTGCGATCCTCCAGGCTGTACAGAACTACTAATCACCACACCGGGCTCCACCGCAACTGGCGTCGGCAAACCGGTGGAGGGCGAGATTGACGAAGAGGATATATAACCAACACTCAATTGGGTCGGGTCAGTGTACGATCCACTCACTGTAATCGACACTGGAGGAGTGCTAGGGGGACAATCTGTGCTTGAGTTGGCTTTTCCCCACGAAACGATCACCGGTGGCGACACGCCAAAGGCCCAGCTCTCGAGGGTAACTCCTTGTCCACACGACGTCGAAGTGGAATTTGTAGCCGACGAGGACACGGGCGCACACGAATCGTACGTCGTTGGCGTTGAACTTGATGACGACGATGACGCATAGTCGTCAATAACTGCCACTGCTTGCAAAAAAGGTGCCTGAGCACACGTGACGCCGGAGGTCACCGTGCTCGGACAGGTGTCGATTGTCACCGTCCGTGTCTGAGGGGAGAATGGCGCCCACAGCGTACGACACCACGCGGTCATGGGCGGATCCGAAACCGACGACGATGATGAAGTACTCGGCGTCCAACACAGCCCAGGACTGATGCCCGTCGTTGCCGCGAGGAAGGTCGATACCGAACTCTCCAGCGCCAGGTTTGTCACGTTATTCGCCGCTGTGGTCTCAGACTGCGCGGTCGCGAAATTGCCCGAGTTCCGAATGGAAGACATCGTTAGAGTCGCAATCGACAAAACGATGAAACTGACGACAACGAGCATCATCAGCGCCAAAATCAAGACCGCACCTCCATCATCGGACCGCCGAGTTATCCGCCGTCCCAACATCTGTTCAGAGTTACTCATTCTCGTTGTCAATAAAGAACGATATGTCAGCGTCACGATTGGAGTCACTTGCTCGTTGTCGTAGTGGTCACGGTCGCGCTTCCCGGCCACGTCACCAACCCACCCTGAACGTGATAACTCACAATCACCGTTCCCGCATACGTAGTAGTCGTAGTCTTCACTTTCGAGTCCCCACTACCGGTCGTCGTTGACGTCGAAGACACGACAATGGCTGGAAACGTGGCCGAGAACGTGGCTCCACCCGACGCTGCGGAAACGGTTTGAGGAACTCCGTTGGCCGTTACCGAGCCCGACGAATAGCCCGGTATCGTCGCCATACACGTAATCGAAGTGTTGTTCCCCGAATACTCATTACTTCGAAGTCTTGGACTTGGCCCAGGGCTGGACGTCAATGAACACGACGACAGCGTTGGGCCTCCAACGATAGAGCCGTTGACGTTAGTACCCGAGGACCCATCAGGGTTCTTCACCGTGATTGTCAACTGCGCAGGGAGCGACGACGGCACTGGCGACAGAACATCCACGCCGA
>JAJYDR010000110.1 GCA_021777285.1 Actinomycetes bacterium | reverse complement strand
TCTGACCGGGTGGCGAAGTACAATCAACTCCTGAGGCTCGAGGAGCAGTTGGGTGATCAGGCCCGGTTCCTCGGCGCGTCGTCTTTGTCGGGGGCGGTCGGTGGCAACAACCCATAACATCACGACGAAGCAGAAGGGCCACATCCAGTGGCTCTATCCGCTCTCGATTGTGACGGCCATCGCCATGGTGGTCGCGTGGTTCCCCCTCGGCACGCTGCTCCATCAACAGGGCCAGTTGACGGCCACCGCCCAACAGATCGCGGTGATCAAGCGTGAGCAGCAGGCCCTGTCGGCCCAGCAGCGCACGATCGCGACCAAGGCCGAGGCCGCGATGCTCGCACGCCAGCTCTATCAACTGGTCAACCCCGGTCAGAGCCTCATCCAAGTGCTCCCAGGTACGTCCGCGGCCGAGGGGGTGGGCAGCGGTGACCCCGGGTATCAGCCACTCGTGGCCCCCTCGTCGGTGTCGGGAACTCCGGCTCCGACTACGCACAGCCAGTCGACCGGTTCGGGCGGGTTCTTCTCGCGACTCGTTCGCACGCTCGAGTTCTGGCGTTGAGCACGTTTCGCGATGCGTCGCGGGACGATCTGCTCGTCGTCGAGTCATTGATCGGTCGTCCACTCGCGGGCCGCTGTGCGGTCGTGGTGCGCCGACTCGACGGACGGCCTGTCGTGATTGAGAACGAGCCTCACCTGCGCGACGGGACGCCGATGCCGACGCTGTACTGGCTGGTCGACCGCGAGCTACACGCGTCGGTGAGCCGTCTCGAAGGCGAGGGTGGGGTCCACCGCTTTGAAGCGCTCGTCGACCCCGTCGAGTTGGCGGCGGCTCACGACGACTACGCCCGGCGCCGTGACGCGGCCATTGTCCAACGTGGTGCGGTGGCGCCCGTGGGGGGTGTCGGCGGGACGCGCCTGGGGGTCAAGTGCCTCCACGCGCACCTCGCGAACTTTCTCGTCGGAGCGAACGACCCGGTGGGCGCGCTGGTGGCCGCGGCCGTCGAGCTACCCGAACTGCGTGTCGAGGACGTCCGTGCCTGAGCCAGTGGCGGTCGTCGACTGCGGGTCGAACTCGACGCGCCTTCTGATCGCCGATGGCTCCGGGCGAACCCTCGAGCGGGCGATGCGGATCACCCGACTGAGTGCGGGCGTCGACGCGTCGGGACGCTTGGCGCCCGACGCTATGGCGCGGACTTTCGCGGTGCTCGGTGAGTACCGGGCGCTCATGGACCGTCACCACGTGGGAGCGGGGATGGTTGTCGGCACCTCGGCCATCCGCGACGCGATCAACCGCGACGAGTTCGTCGACGAAGCACGCCGACTTACGGACGTCGAGGTCCGGGTGCTCGACGGACGCGCCGAGGCCGAGTTCTCCTACGAGGGGGCGACCGCCGGACTGGCGCGGGACGACCGCGCGACAATGATTGTTGACGTCGGCGGGGGCAGCACCGAGCTGGCGGTACGCCTCGATGGCGTGCTGCACGCGGTGTCGATGCAGCTGGGTTGCGTGCGCGTCACCGAGCGCGCACTCGGGCGTGAGGCCGTGACCAACGCGAGACGTCGGGCGGCCGAACAGATGATCGATGACGCGCTCGACGCGGCGATGGCGACGGACCCGACCCTCGCGTCCGTGCCGGGCGGCGTTCGCCTCGTCGGACTGGCCGGCACCGTTGCCACGTTGGTCCAACTGGACCGGGGACTGGGGACCTACCGGCGCGAGGCCGTCCACCACCAGCTGCTCTCGCGCCGTACCGTCCAGGACTGGCGCGACCGTCTGGCCGTCGAGTCACCCGAGCAACGGCTCGCACACGCCGGGATGGTGTCGGGTCGAGAGGACGTCCTCGTCGCGGGTCTGATGGTGCTCGACGCGGTCATGGACCGGGTCGGGGCGCTGGACCTGCTCAGCTCGGAGAGCGACATCCTCGACGGCGTCGCCGCGTGGTTGCTGCGGTGACGCGGGGTGTCTCGACAACCTGGCACGATGGTGGGGTGAGGTGGCGACGGTGACAGTGCGTGGGACGCTCTATTCGCCGGTAACCCTGCACGGGCGACGCGTGGTGCTTCGCACGCTCAACGAGCAGGACTACGACGGGTGGCTCGAGGTGCGCACCCGCTGCCACGACTGGCTCGTGAAGTGGGAGCCCCGTTCGGCCCACTCGTCGCACCTGGCCGAGGACCAACGGAGCTTCGAGAGCCGTTGCGCGCTGCGCGAGCGCGAACGTCAGTTGGGCAGCGGCTACGGGTTCGGCATCTTTTACGACAACCGGTTCGTGGGCGAGCTCACGCTCTCCTCGATCCAACGGGGTCCGCTGCAGTCGGCGTTCGTCGGCTACTGGATCGACGAGGCGGTCGCGGGACGGGGGCTGATGCCCGAATCGGTGGTCGTCGTGCTGCAGTTCGCCTTCGAGACGTTGCGCCTGCACCGCATCGAGATCAACATCATCCCGCGGAACCGGGCGTCGCGGCGGGTCGTCGAGAAGCTCGGCCTGCGCTTCGAGGGCGTCGCCGAGCGCTACCTCGAGATCGACGGCGCCTGGGAGGACCACGGCCGCTACGCGATCACCGCCGAGGAGTGGGCCGACCGGGCACCCCAACTGGTCGCCGACTGGCTGCTCCCACGCGCCGACTGACCTAGACCGCTTCGATAGCGCGCCCGACGAGACCTGCGACGTCGGTGGTGCGCACGGCGCCCCCAAGGGCCGCGGCGATGCTCGTCGCGCCGATGGCGTCGTCGCGAGACAGCACGATCAGCGCGTCCTCGGCGCTACGGGCGATCACGAGTCCCTGGACGCGCGCGGCGCGCGCGACGCGCGCGACGGTCTCAGGTGACACGTCCGCGGCAGCGACGACGACTGGGTTCACGTGGTGCGTGCGCGGCAGCGCCCGCAAGTCCGCGATCATCGCGAGGGGGGCCGAGCGCAGGTGTACGGAGGATCCGCCGACGTCCTCCCAGGTCACCGGGTGCGCGAGCACCGTGAGACCGAGTCGGCGCGCGAGCAGGAAGAACTCCGCGTCGTAGGCGAACCCGTCGACCATGCCCAACAGCCCGAGGAGTCGGGCGGGCCCTCGACGGAACGCCTTGGCGCCGCACTGGGTGTCCACGAGGGTGACCCCGGTGTAGTGGCGCACGAGTCGGTTGAACACCCGGCCAGCCAGGGTGCGCGTGCGCGACTCGTAGCGCAGGTGGCCGTCGTGGGCCCGCGAACCGGCTACGAAGTCGGCGCGTTCGAGCTCGTCGACCATCGCCCGGTAGTGGTGCGGATCGATGGCCATGTCGGCGTCCACCGTGAGCAAGCGCTCGCCGCGTGCCACCGCGACCCCGAGGCGCACGGCCGCACCCTTGCCCCGGTTGGACGGCTGTTGGACGACGAGGCGATGGGGGAGCTCACCGTAGACGGCGAGGGCCTCGCGAGCCGTGTCGTCGGTGGAACCGTCGTCGACGATCACGAACTCGGTGCGCTCGACGTCGAGGTCGTTGAGAAAAGGTCGGAGTCGTTCGAACCCGCGGCGCAGTCGTTGGGCCTCATTGAACGCGGGCACGACGACGGTGATGTCGATGTCGGGGTCGTTAGGGTCGGGCGGCACCGATGAGTCCGAACGTGAAGATGGGCGCGTAGCTGATCCGCGTGCCGGCACTGGCGGCCGCGATGATGGTGTTCGTGCCCCACGGGCCGCTGCCCGCGTACATCACGACGTGGTCGACCAGGTGGTCGCCGTCGAGGTTGTAGTAGAAGAGCAGGTCACCCGGTTGGAGCTGACTGAGCGGGATGTGACGCAGGGCCGGCCATTGGGTCTCGGTGGTGCGTGGGATCTGGAAGCCCGCGCGTGCCCACGCCCACTGGACGAGTCCCGAGCAGTCAAAGCCCTGACCGGGGGTCTCGCCGCCCCAGACGTAGGGCACACCGATCTGGGAGACAGCGGCCGCGAGCGCCGCACGCCCGGCGGCCGAGCCCGCGGTGCCCCCGGTGAAGATCGGCGGTGTCGCGGCTTGGATCGCGGCGAGCACGAGGTTCGCGGCGCTCTGGCCGCCGACGGCCGAGGCCGCCGCGACTGCGGCCTGCTCCTGGGCGACGTCGCGGACCTTCGCGGCGGCCGTGCCGACTTGGACCTCGTAGGCGATGATCTGCTTCTTCAGCGACTGGGTCACCGCGGTCAGCGTGGCCTGGGTCGACGCCTCGTTGCGGATGTTCTGCTGGAGCAGGTCGCGCATGGTGTTCTCTTGCTGGTGGGCCTGGATCCGCTGGGCCGCCAGCTGGGCGATTGTCGAGTCGAGTGAGCGCTTCTCGTCCTGGAAGCGGGTTCTGATCTTGGTCAGGTTGCCGATTGCCTGATTCTGGTACTCGGTGCGCGCGTCACTCGAAGTCACCGGCTGGTTGAAGAGCGAGATCGTCTGGGCGATCGCCGCTGCGAAGACGTAGGCGCGCACGACCGCGCTCACCAGTTGGCGTGACGTGGCCGCGATCGCTGCGCGCTTGATCGTCTCGCGCCCCTCAAGCCGTTTGACGTTGATCGTGATCGTGGCGAACTGGACCTTCGCGGCGTCGTAGGCGTTCGCGGTGGACTCGCTCGTGCGCTGCTGTTGGGCGAGGGTCGCCGACAGCGCGGCGATCTCGGCGCGGGTTTGAGCGATCGTCTGTGCGCTCGAGTTCAAGGGGAGCGCCGTCGTGACCATCGCCACGACCGCCATCGCGGCGATAAATCGGGTCATGAGTGAACGGGCCGTGCCCCGACGACGCACGTGGTTCATTATTTCAGCCTAACGGGAGTGGACGGTTTGTCACGGTCTCACACAAACCATCTACCGAGTCGGAGCCCGGCGAGTCGGTAGATGGGCGCGGGCCATGGACGTGGGGTCGGTGCGGTGCACGAGTGGACAACCACGAGATTCTCGAGCGCGGCGCCGATGCGTTACGGTGTCAGGCACGACCGCGCGGGGGCGTAGCCCAATTGGCAGAGGCAGGGCGCTTAAACCGCCTCCAGTGAGGGTTCGAGTCCCTCCGCCCCTACGCGTTCGGTCAGTGCGCGCTTTTTTAGTAGCGTTGCCCCCGTGGCTAAGAGCGCAGCGGGAAAATGGGTCAGCCGAGTCGGATCGTCGGGTGGCGGTCGGTCCTACAAGAAGTCGAGGCCGTCTAACTTCTACGGCGCGATCGTCGTCATCGTGGTGCTTGGGCTGGCAGCGACGGTACTGGCCCGCTACGAATACCAGAACCCGAGTGCCGGTTCGCCCTCCACGCCACCGACCATCGGCACGACGTGGTACGCCGCGCTCTCGATCGACGACTGCGGGACGCCGGTCACCCTGGCACCGAACCCCTCGACGACCGGCGGTTTCACCCTCGAGTCGAACAATGTGATCAAGGTGAGCCCAGTGACCAAGGCCGACGCCGGCAACAACGCAACCCTGGCCCAGTTCACGCGTGAGTACACGGGACTGCTCGCCACCTCGACCGAGCTGAGCTACCCCCACGGCAAGGCCACGACAACGTTGAAGAACGGTGCCACCTGCGCGCCCAAGACCAAGTATGCCGGCAAGGTCGGCCAGGTCTCCTACGCCTACTGGTCATCGCTCGCCCAGAAGAAGCCGACGGTCACGACCGATCCGAGCACGATCAAGTTCTCCCAGTACCTGCGCGTGACCATGGCCTTCCTGCCGAGCGGTGTCACACCGCCCGCTCCGTCCAAGTCCACGGTCACGGCGATGGTGCAGACGGCGGTGACCCCGTCGACGACGACCACGTTGGCCCCGGCCACGACCACGACGGCGAAGTCGTCCACGTCGGTGACCACGACGACCACGAAGTCGTCCACCTCGTCGACGTCGGTGACGACCACGACGAAACCAAAGGGATAACTTGCAGGCCGTCATCCTCGTCGGCGGCATGGGGACGCGGCTGCGCCCACTGACCTACGAGACGCCCAAGCAGATGTTGCCGCTCGTGGGCGTGCCGATGATCGAATGCGCCCTTGAGAACCTGGCCCGGCACGGCGTCACCGATGTCGTGCTCTCGCTCGGTTACATGCCCGACCGATTCATAGAGGCGTACCCCGACGACGTGATCGCCGGCATCAAGGTCACCTACGCCGTCGAGCCCGAGCCGCTCGACACCGCCGGGGCAATCCGCTTCGCCGCGACCGAGGCCGGCATCACCGAGACCTTCATCGTGGTCAACGGGGACGTCGTCACCGACCTCGACCTCACGGCGCTGCTGGCCTTTCACCGCGAGCACGGCGCCGAGGCCTCGATCGCGCTGCATCCGGTCGTGGACCCGTCGCTGTTCGGCGTGGTGCCTACCGCGCCCGACGGACGCGTCCTCGCCTTTGTCGAGAAGCCGCCGCGCGACGAGGCCCCCACCAATCTCATCAACGCCGGCACCTACGTCATGGAGCCGGGGGTCCTGGACCGTATCGCGCCCACCGGGCGCGTAAGCGTGGAGCGAGAGACCTTTCCCGCGCTCGCGGCGGACGGCGTGCTCTACGCGATGGCCGACCACGCCTACTGGCTCGACACCGGAACGCCTCACGCTTATCTGCAGGCCAACGTCGACATCCTTCGCGGCCGTGACGGCCGCAACGTGCCGGCCATTCAGAACGGCTCCTGGGCGCACGCGATGAGTCGGGTCGACGAGTCCGCGACGCTGCGAAACGCCGTGGTCGACCAGGACTGCCAGGTCGGTGCCGGTGCGTTCATCGAGCGCGCCGTGCTCTTGCCCGGCGCCGTCGTCGGCGACGGCGCCGTCGTGCGGTGGTCGATCATCGGTCCCGATGCGGTCATCGGCGAGTACGCCGAGCTCGGACCGACGTGCGTGGTCGGGGCCAAGGAGCACGTGGCGGCGGGTTCCATCCTGAGCGGCGACGTGCGTCTCGGCGGCGTCTGAGCCTATCGAAATAGGTCGCCGTTCACGGGTCGGATAATGTCGCGCGCGACCGAACCGTCGCCGAAGTAGGTCGGATCGAGCCCGCGCAGCCGTGCGAACGGCGTGCCGGCGGCCTTGCCGAGCACGAGGTTCGCCGCTCCGGCGATCTCGTCGGCGATCGCGACCTCGGTCGCCTCGAGGGTGCGCCCCGTCGCGTCGACGGTCCCGCGCAGGTCGAGCACGGCCCGCAGGCCGGCCGCGCCGATGGCCACGTCGGTGACGCCGTGGCGCCACGCGCGACCGAAGGTGTCGGTGATGACGACCCCGACGTCGACGCCTCGCCGCCGGCGCAGCGTGGCTCGCAGGCGTCGAGCGGACCGGTCCGGGTCCGTCGGGAGCAGGACGGCGGTGCCCGGCTCGGTGTTCGAGAGGTCGACGCCGGCGTTGGCGTTGACGAAGCCGTGGCGCGTCTCGGTGATCCGCAGGGTGCCGCGTCGACGCAGGATTCGCCGGGACTCGGCCTCGATCAGGGCGAACTTCGCCTCGTCGGTGCCGTCGAAGGCCACGACGCGTCCCTCCGCCTTGGCGACGACCTTGCTCGTGACAACGATCACGTCGCCGTCGATCACGGATTCGCCCTGTTCGTCCATCGCCGCGAGTAGGAGCGTCGCGATGTCACTGTCGCGCGTCACCGCGCCGCGCAGCACGATGGGGGTGACGAGCAGGCTCACGACAGCACCGCCGAGGCGAGTGCCGCGTCGTGGTCGGCGCGGCCCATGACCGTGGTGGTGACGCGAACGTCATAGCCGCGCTCGCGCAGGGCCGCCTCATGCTGGGCGTCGGCCTCGTCGATGACCCA
>JAJYDR010000109.1 GCA_021777285.1 Actinomycetes bacterium | reverse complement strand
GACGTGCGTGGCTTCGTCTTTGACGTCGACGACGGCTCGCTGCGCGAGGTCACACCAGCGTCTTCTTGAAACCCTGACTCATCTGTTCGAACCCGAGCGCCCGGTAGAACCGGTGCGCGTCGAGGCGAGGATTGCGACTGGTGAGTTGGATGCGATAGCACCCGGCGTCACGCGCGAGCAGCTCAGCGGCGCGCAGCATCGCCGAACCAATGCCCCCACCGCGTCGGTCGCCGCGCACGTAGACACTCTCGAGCTCACAACACCAGCCGCCGGCGTGTTGGAAGTGGGGAAAGATGAGCACCTGACACACCCCGACCACGACCACGCCGTCAACCGCGACGAGGACCTCGCCACCGCGATCGCGCGTCGCGAGCGCCGCGCGCCAGTACGCGTCGACGTCCTCGGGACGTTCGCTACCCGGGGCCAACGTCCCCTCGACGATGAGCGCCACCGCGTCGGGCACCTCAGTACGCGTTATCCCCCGTACGACGACGCTCACGGACGCGGGTCAATCGGGGTCAGGACGCCGAGCGCACGCTCGACCGCCTCCGCGGCGTCCAGACAGAGGTCGTCGCGGAACATGGTGCCGATGATCTGCGCGCCCGTCGGCAACCCGTTGGCGACGCCGGTCGGCACGCACGCGGCCGGCAGACCCATCAGGTTCGCCGGCAGCACGAAGCGGAACAGCTCCGAGACGGCCATCGCCGACTCCTGATCGATGATGTCAAAGCCGTGCTCGAAGGGCGGCTGGGTCCAGGTCGGCCCGACGATCAAGGGGTAGGACTCCATGAACTCGCGCCAGGCCCGCTCCACCGCGAACCGCGACTGGTGCATCGCGTAGAGCGTCTCGTCGGTCGCCGGGAACTCCACCGTCGTGAGCTCGAGGAAACGGCGGCCGCCGTCGCCGAGGAGCGGCACGAACAGCGGTGCGGCGACCTTGAGACTGGTCATCATCAGTTCGGTCCAGGCCAGGTACGCGTCAAAGAGCTTCGGCGGCTCGACCTCGTCGACCTCGTAGCCCGCGTCCTCGAGGGCGCGCCCGGCGGCGCGAACCCCCTCGGCCACGTCGGGGTGCGTCGCTCCCCCGGTCGGCTCAGGGACCAGGGCGACGCGACGCGCCACCGGTCGACCGCCGAGGGGCACGTCGACTGCTTGGGGGTCTCGCGGGTGCGAGCCCATCACGACCGACAAGCCGAGCCGCACGTCAGCGACGTGTCGGGCGAGCACGCCCTCGGCGAGCATGATCTGGGCGTTGATGGGACGTTCGATGGGATCGGTGACGTTGGCCATCGGCACGCGCCCGCGCGACGGCTTGATCGACGCGATGCCACAGGCGTAGGCCGGGTTGCGCAGTGAGCCGCCGATGTCGTTACCGAGTCCGATCGGGCTCATTCCCGCCGCGATTGACGCCGCTTCGCCGCCCGAGGAGCCACCCGTCGTGCGGCCGCGGCGCCACGGGTTGTGCGCGGCCCCGTAGAGCGAGGACTCGGTGTTGATTCGAAGCCCCAGGTCGGGCATGTTCGTACGCGCGAGCATCACCCCTCCCGCGGCGCGCATACGCTCGACGGTCGGTGCGTCACTCGGCGCCACCCGTTCGGCGAGCGCCGCGCTCCCCTCGGTCGTCGCGTAGCCCGTGACGTCGATGTTGGTCTTGACGGTGAAGGGTACGCCGTGCAGGGGCCCGAGCGGACGCCCGGCGGCGAGCTGTTCATCGGCGGCGTCCGCGGCGGCCAGCACCTCGTTCGGGCGCACCTCGACGACGGCGTTGACGGCGCCGTTCACCGCCTCGATGCGCGCCAGGTGGGCCTCGGCGACCGCACGGGCGCTCGTCTCGCCACTTCGAATCATTCGAGCGAGCGAACCCGCCGACTCTTGGAACAGTTCACGCGTCATACGCACCCCCGGTGTCTCGACTCATCTCGAGGGTAGCCCGCCGAGTCGGCACATAACCGCTCCACGATGGGTGCCAGTCGCGCTAGCGCGCGCCTTCGGCGTGACGTTGGGTGCGCGCGACGATCACCCTCGCCACGACGAGCAGCACGAGGACCATCACCACGAGGATCAAGCTCGCGTCGAAGGACACAATGTGCGCCTCGGCCGAGGGCTGGTTCCAGTCGGTCCAGACGTAGTAGGTCAGGTAGGCGATGGGGTGGTGCAGGATTGACCAGGTGGGTAAGTTGTTGGTCACGCCCGCGGTGTAGAGCAACGGCGCGGTCTCGCCGCCGGCGATCGAGAGGGCGATGAGCAGCCCCGTCACGATGCCGGGCAACGCCGACTTCACGACCACCTTGCGAAGCGCGTACCCGGTGGACATGCCGAGCGCCTCGGCTCCCTCGCGATAGTTCGTGGGCACCTGACGCAACGCCGACTCGGTCGACTTGGCGATGTAGGGCACGACCATCATCGACAAGATGATGAGCGCTGGCAACAGGGAGAATCCCCAGTGCAGGCCGACACAGAGCGCGACGTAGCCCACGTACCCGAGGACGATGGACGGAAAACCCGAGAGCACGTCGACCGCGATGCGCATGGTGCCGCCACTGGCCCGTCCCTTTCGACTGATCGCGAACTCCGATAAGTGGATCCCGGTCAGGACGCCCACCGTGCCCGCGATCACGAGCACGCCGAGCATCAGCACCACCGTGCCGACGATTGCGTTGGCGAGACCACCACTGGTGCCTTGGGACATGGTCGTGAGCACATTCCAGCGCCAGTTCGGCACCGCACGCACGACGACACCGAGGATCAGCCACAGGGCCGGGCCGACGACGAAGAGCAGCGAACCAAAGGTGAAGAACCGGAATCCCGCGGACTTGATCCGTCGCCAGCCGGTTTTGGGGTACCGCGTCGTGACGATCGACACGGCTAGGACCGCCCCACCGGCGCGGACATCCGCGACGAGCGCCCGACGATGCAGCGTGCGAGCAGATTGACGACGATCGAGATGATTGCGAGCAGCAGGCCCGCTTCGGCGAGGGTCGAGACGGCAAAGCCCGTCCCGTCAGTCGCCGCCGAGTCGAGCTGGCTCACGATCGTGGCCGCGATGGTCGTCATGGTCCCGTAGACGTTCGGTGCGATCGCTCCGAGGACCGAGCCCGAGACCATCGCGACGGCGATCGTCTCACCGAGCGCCCGTCCGAGTCCGAGGACCGTGGCCCCGATGATGCCCGAACGCACCCAGGGGATCGTGACCCGACGGGCGACCTCGGCGTCGGTCATGCCGAGCGCCTCGGCACCCTCCTTGGGCAGCGGTGGCACCTGGAGGAACAGGTCCCGGGTCGTCGAGGCAATGATCGGCACGATCATGAGTCCGAGCACGAGCCCGGACGTGAGCAGGCCCTCGCCGTAGCCGACGGATCCCGCGAAGTAGCGCAGCACCGGCACGTTGGGCACATTGTTGGCCACGATCGGGTAGATGTCGTGGGCGAGGAACGGGCCCAGCACCAAGACGCCCCAGAGACCGATGAGCACGCTCGGGATGCCCGCGAGGATCTCCACGAAGAAGCCAACCGGTTGCGCGATCCACCGAGGCAGCCGTTCGGTGAGGGCGAAGGCGGTGCCGATGGAGATCGGCAGCGCGATGATGATCGCGATTGCGGACGTCTGCAACGTGCCCGCGATGAGCGGCCAGGCTCCGTAGCGCGCGCCGGCGGGGATCATCACGCCGTGGACGTGTTCGACGCCACCGTAGGTGTTGCCGGGCAGCCACGCGGTGCTCGTCAAGAAGCCGAACCCGTTCACCTTGATCGCCGGCCACGCCTTGATCGCGAGCACGACCACGACGAACACCAGTGCGCCAACAGGGACGAGAGACGCCGTGCGTCCACTGACGCGCCAGACACCCTCTTCGTGTCGGCGCACGAAGCGCCCGATCCGCCGAGACGATGTGTCTCGGCGGATCGGGTCCACGGTCGCGGGGTTGCTAGTCACCACGTTCCTCTCAACCCTGCGTCAACTACTTGATCGCGTGGATCTGCTTGAAGGACTGCACCGCCACGCGGGTGGGCAGCGGGAGGAAGCGGACCTGGCTCAGATACTGGTTGCTGTTGCCGAACTTCGGGCTGATCGCCCACTCGAGAAGCGAACGAACGGCCTGGGCTGTCGCCGGGCTCGACTGCTTCTTGTTGACGATGGCGTACTCGTAGTTGATGATCGGGTAGCCGTTCTTCACGCGGCCGTTGATCATCGAGATCGTGCCGTTGCCGGGGGTGATCTTCGTGTACCCGGTGGCCTCAGTTGCGACTGCCTTCGTGGTGGGCATCACGTACTGACCCGTGCCATTCTTCAACTGCGCGTAGCCGAGGCCGTCGCCGAGTCCCTGGGTGAGGAAGCTCACGCCGACGTAGGCGACACAACCCGGGGTCGCCGAGCAACCCGAGACCATGCCACCGTTACCCTGCTCGGCCAACGAGTTCTTGATCGCGGGCCAGGTGACCGTCGTGCCGAAGTTGGTCGAACCCCAGTCGGCGCCGTCCTGGCGCGCCAGGTACTGCGAGAACAGGAACGTGTCACCGCTGCCGTCGGAGCGGTGCAGGGCCACGATGGGCAACGACGGGATCTTCACGCCGGGGTTGAGCGCCGTGATCGCCGGGTCGTTCCAGCTGGTGATCTTGCCGAGGTAGATCTTGGACAAGACCGTGCCGTTCAACTTGAGGTGCGCCGTGACGCCGGGGATGTTGTACATGATCACCTGGTAGGAGATCGCGAGCGGGATGTTCAACAGATTGGGCGAGCTTGCGAGGGTCGTCGGCGACAGGTAGGCGTCAGATGAGCCGATGTTCACGGTGCCGCTCGCTGCGTCGGCGATGCCGGTGCCCGAGCCAGTTCCGGCGGTGCTGACCGTCACCTTGGGGTAGGCCGCCTGGTAGTCCGGGGCCCAGAGGTTCCAGAGTGGGTAGAGCAAGGTGCTCCCGGTCTCTGAGAGGTTGGCCGGCGCCGGCTTCTCCACGGTGAACATGGCAACCGGCTTGGCCTTGGCCTTGGCCTTGTGCTTGGTGCTGGCGGACGAGACGCTCGCGAGGCCCGCCACGGCGATCGACCCCGCGACCGCGAACGTCGACGCCAGTCGAACGCTCGTACGAATAGTCAACTTCACAACATTCCTCCTAGTAGGCGATGGAGTCACGGTACGCAGCGCAAGTGAACGACGCGTGTCTCGGCGGTGAGAGCAAACTGATTTCTTCGTAATTTCGAAACGCTCGGACTAACCCATCAACCCGTTCACGTAGCGCGCCGTGTCGGTCTCGCGAGCGTGTTCGAAGACCTGGCTCGTTGGTCCGTGCTCAACGAGATGACCCTCGTAGAAGAACATCGTGTTGTCCGAGACCCGGCGCGCTTGGCCGAGGTTGTGCGTGACCACGATCAACGTCAACGCCGGGGTCAACGTGCGCATCAGGTTCTCAACGGACTCCGTCGAAAGTGGGTCGAGGGCCGAGGTCGGCTCGTCGAGCAAGAGGACCTCGGGACCCACGGCGAGCGCACGGGCGAGACAGAGCAACTGTTGTTGTCCGCCCGAGAGTCGATAGGGCGACTCGTTGAGCCGGTCCTTCACCGCGTCCCACAGACCGACCTCGCGTAGACGAATCTCGGCGACCACGTCGAGCTGCTTACCTTTCGCGATACCGTGCGCTTTCACGCCCGCCACCACGTTGTCCTTGATCGACATCGGGAACGGGTTCGGCCGCTGGAACAACATGCCGACGCGACGTCGGATAGCGAGCAGGTCTTGGGACGGGGCCCAGATACTCTGTCCGTCGAGCAGAACGTCACCCTCGTGGCGGAATCCCGAGACCCGGTCGTTCATCCGGTTGATCGTGCGCAAAAAGGTCGACTTACCCGAACCTGTGGGCCCGATAAGTGCGGTGATCGACCCGCGGGCGAAGGTCATGTTGACACCGTTCAGAATCGCCTTGGCGCCGAAGTGCAGGTTCAAGCCGTTGGTCTCGATGACGTTGGTCGGCCGATCGGCGTCGGGGTCGAGCTCGGTGAGCACGGATGCGATCCGGTTCGAATCGACGTCGCGCCTGACAACTTCTTCCATGTGCCCTCACACTTCACGAGTTGCCACGAGCGTAAACAACGCAGGTGAACGCCAGATGAACGAGACGTGATGCCCGGACGATTTCTCGGTAGCGACTCTCGAGGACTGGGCCATGGAGTCGCCTAAAGTGACGAGGACGACGAGCGATTGAGGGGAAATGCGCATTGGAGTCCTGACCGCCGGTGGCGACGCGCCGGGGCTGAATGCCGCGATTCGGGCCATCGGACTGATGGCGTTGCGCGACGGCCACGAGGTGATCGGTATCGCTAATGGCTGGTCCGGCCTGGCCACGCCCTACGCCGGCCGCCGGCTCAACGCTGATGACTTCCGCGGCATCGTCGGTCTCGGTGGGACAATCCTCGGCACCGCACGCTACGACCTCGACAATCCCGCTGGGGGCCGCGACGCGGTCCTCGCGGCCATCGGCGAGCACCTCGACGCCCTGGTCGCCATCGGCGGCGACGGCACCCAGCGGATCGCCAACTGGCTGGCCGGCCGTGGGGCCCCGGTCGTCGGCGTGCCCAAGACGCTGGACAATGACCTGCTCGGCACCGATTACTGCATCGGCTTTGACACCGCGATCAGCCTGGTGGCCGAGTCCCTCGACCGCCTCTACACGACCGCGGCATCGCACCACCGCGTGATGGTCGTTGAGACGATGGGGCGCTCGACCGGCTGGGTGGCTGCCCTCGGCGGTCTCGCCGGCGGTGCTGACCTGATCGTCATCCCCGAGTTCCCACTCACGATGGACGACATCGTCGCGCACCTCGTCACACGTCGCAGCGCAGGCAACGCCTTCTCCATCGTCGTGGTCGCCGAGGGGGTCAACTTGCGCACACTCGGGGGAACCGAGCTCGGCGAGCTCTCCACCGAAGGGGTCCGCGGCGTGCGCCTCGCCACCCGCGGAGTCGGCCAGTTCGTCGCGTCACGCATCGACGAGCACGGGGGTTTTGAGGTCCGCACCACGGTCCTCGGACACCTCCAGCGCGGAGGGAGTCCAACCGCGTACGACCGGATCTGGGCAACACGGGTCGGTGCAGCCGCCTACGAGGCGGTAATCGCGAGTAACTTCGGCAAGATCCCCCTCGTTCGCGGCGGGGGCATCGAGCTCCAACCACTCACCGTCGTGGCCGAAGGGCAACGGCGGGTGCCGCGCGAGCTCTACGATCTCTGCGCCGCCTTCTTCTAGTTTGCCGCCGGCGCGAGCTGGCCCAACCGGTAGTGGGTCCGACACAGCACCTCGTAGTGCACATCGCCGGCGGCGACGTCGCCGTAGAAGAACTGGTCGCCCGAGCGCGCAACCACACCGTCAACGACACGCGCGTTGCAGCGCCCGCGGCGACCGCACCAACACGACGACGTGAGCGGTAACTCGTGCGCCCAGTCCGCGATCGCGAAGAGACGCGCCGAACCCGGGAAGATGTTCAAGAGGAAGTCTGACGAGAGACCAAAGGCGTGCACGTCGACGTCGTGGTCGTCGACTAGGCGCGCGAGCTGGTCCACCTGCTCGGCGCTCGCGAACTGCACCTCGTCGATGACGAGGATCCGCACCGTGCGAGCGAGTAGCTTCTCGACGGCCTCACCCAGGTCGGCGCCGGGACTCACCGCTTCGGCCTCGGCCTCGATGCCGATCCGGCTGGTCACCATGCCCGTCGCGCTGCGATCCCCGAAGGTCCACAGCGCGACGTCACTGCGGCCCTGGCGCAGTTGCCAGCAGAGCTGTAGTGCCAAGGTG
>JAJYDR010000108.1 GCA_021777285.1 Actinomycetes bacterium | reverse complement strand
TTACTCGTGGCGGAAACACCAGTCAGGTGGTCCCTTACTCGTGGCGGAACTACCTGCCAGGTGGTCCCTTACTCGTGGCGGGAACACCAGTCAGTGGTCCCTTATTCGTGGCGGCTGACACGTCGGCTCGCCGCGAGAATTGTTCTTGTTGGACCCGTCCTCGCAGTACCCACTGCAGCAATCAACTAATGCGGGCCGTACTTGGACGAACGTCGCGTTACCCGCAATATCGGCGGCGAACTACGGACCCGACTCGGTGCCAACGAGTAATTCACTCCTGCTCGCTCCTGACGGCTCACTGTTCGCCGCAATCACGACACCATCCGGGTTGGCCCAGGACCTCTTTCGCCTCGCACCATCGGCGACGTCGTGGTGCCAGGTGCCCCACGCCTTTGGAAGGACGATTGCGTCGTCGGGTAGCGTCGGACCTCTTCGCGTAAATGGGGTCAACCTCATGTGGAACCAGACTGCCTACCCAAGTAGCGGTACATCAGTTTCGAGCATGCACGTCGTGCCGCTGTCGAGATTGCAGTGCTAGTTCGCTTAGCGGATTATCTCGGAGTCCACTTCTGTTCCGCTCCCAACAACATCGTTCGAACGGCTGAACATCGAGAAGTGCTCCCTCGGAGTTACCACTCGGCGTGGCGTGATCTGAGATGCCTGTTGACGTCCCGGCAAGTTGGGGAAGGCCAACCAACCACCCAGAGGGTTCGTTGTTGCTTCTGTTGACCCGGATTGACCTGGTTCGGGCATGGGTGGAAGTGGATTCGGAGCGTCTGTGACCTTTTGCCCTATCTCATCTCAGTCATTAGATTTACACTCATCAATGTATTAGTTCGGTGCGTTTTGCAATTTCGACGTCAACGGGAGCGAGGAGACGGCAATGATTGTGACGCAAATTTGGGTGGGGAGCGCGAGCGTCGAGAATATTGGTGCCGCTCCCGCCGTACTCGGTCTTCGATTCCACCTGGATGGTTCGAGGTAGTGATGGGCACCGCCATCGTGGGAGTAGCGGCGTCGATCAATCCCGGCCCTGTTGAGTCACTGGTCCAGTTTGCGAGGACGCTCAGCCAGGTGATGACCATCTTGACCGTTGTACTCGTGCCCTTCATTCTGGTGCCCCACGTAGGCCGTATCTTCTTCCACTCCGATGCGGCCATTGCTCACTTGCGTAACCCCGCAGTCGGGGCACTCCACGGGACTCTGCTCGGCGGGATCTTGGTCGTCTCGGCGGCGATGGTGACCCTCGGGCCAACATGGTTCGCGCCGTCGAGTGTGCGCGACATCGTTGCGACACTGGACTGGGTGCGAATGCGCTTGACCTTCCCTCTTGGCGCCTTTGCGGTGTCCGCGCTCGCATTGTCTCAGTCGTGGGATCTGACCAACTTTCAGCGGATTGCAGCGGCGCTCTTGGTCTTGCTCAGCATTTTCTGGCTTGTCGTCGTCGCTCGCACCATCAGGGAACTCGTCGTCGGTGAGCTCATTCACGTATCACGTCCGTCGTCAACCAAGCACGTAACTAACAATTAGGAGAATTTCATGTCAGCTACCGTCACTTCCACCACCGAGCAGATTCTCGACGCTATGCGCGTCACCATGGGTTCGGTGCCACCCGCCATCGTCAAGGCCGCTAGTGCGGACCCCCGTATGGTTGCCGAACAGGTTCGCTCGAGTGCGTTTGCGATGCCCGCCGATGGCGGCGCCTTGGACCCAGAGACGCGCACGTTGGTCTACTTGGCCGTCGCTCTCGCTACGTCCAATAGCGCCTGCACGATCGCCATGACGAACAAGGCTCGCGTGCAGTCGATCAGCAACGAGAAATTGCTCGAAGCGTTTCACATCGCTCGCTACGCCATGGCAACCAAGGTCTTGGGCGATGCTGAGCCAGTCTTTGATCTCATTGACGAGCGACAGGAGTGAAATGGCGCATCGAATCGTGATTCTGGGCGGCGGCACGGGTGGGACGTTGCTCGCCAACCGGCTGCGACGCGCCTACGAGCGTGGCGACGCCACTATCACGGTTATCGATCGTGATGACCGTCACATTTATCAGCCCGGTCAGGTACCCGTAGCCTTCGGTATCGGACAACCGAGCGACATCGTTCGTTCGAGGCGACGTCAGTTTCGCTCCGGGATTGACTTTCTCGAACAGGAGATTCAGTTCGTTGACGTGGCGAAGAGTCAGGTCCATTTGGCCGATGACACGGTACTTGACTACGACGTCATTGTTGTGGCCACTGGCGCGCGCATCGCCCCCGAGGCCACTGTCGGCTTAACGGGTCCGGGGTGGATGGAGAAGGTGTTGACCTTCTACGACCTCGAAGGCGCGGGCGCACTTTCGGGGGCACTCGAGCGATTCGACCGGGGCCACCTAGTAGTGGGCGTCGTCGATGCACCCATCAAGTGCCCGGTGGCTCCGCTGGAGTTCTGCCTGCTGGCCGACTGGTACTTCCGAGAACGAGGGGTGCGAGATCAGATCGAGATCACGTTCTTGAATCCCTCGCTCAGTCTGTTTGCAGCACCCATCGCCGACTCGAGTGTCGAACAACTCTTCGACGAGAAGCGGATACACCGGGAGGTCGGCTTTCGCATCGTTGAGGTGGACGGCGCAGCGGGACGGATATTGGGCGACACTGAGCGCCAAGTGGACTTCGACCTAGCGGTAATCGTTCCATCGTTTCGCGGTGCCAGTTACGTCGGACGTTCACCGAATCTCGGTGGGGAACGAGATTTCATCGAGGTAGACCACTCCACCCTTCAGTCGAGTACGCACCCCAACGTCTTTTGCATCGGTGATGCGGCCAACCTACCGACGTCCAAGACGGGATCGGTGGCGCATTTCGAAGGTGAAATAGTGGTGCACAACATTCGTCATTTTCTGGCGGGCCAGAATCCTGACGCTCATTACGACGGCCACGGTACGGGATTCATCGAAACTGGTTTCCACAAGGCCATGTTGCTTGATTCGAATTACACCACCCAGCCACTACCGGGTCACTTCCCGACCGCGGTGGGTCTACCGCTATTAAAGGATTCTCGACTTAGCCACTTGGCCAAAGTCGAGTTCCAATGGTTCTATTGGCACTTCCTCCTTCCGGGACGCGACATACCCGGTCTCGGATCGGCTATGCCCATCCACGGCAAGGAGATTCCCGCCTCAACTGATGTCTCCACGCAGGAATGAATGGGCGATGAGTACGTTGAAGTGGACCCTGGATCTCGGACACCTTCCTAAGACGCGAGCACTGATGCGTTCTGGAACTGTTGGTGTGATGAAAGCGCATAGGCGCATGTTGCTCATTTGGGGAGCCACGGACGTCTCGGATTTCTACGAACTCGAGATCATCGCCGACCGGCTCGAAGGTGGGCTGAACTTTGACTGCGTACTGGCCGCCACAAGGGGGTTCCCGACATCGGACGTTCCCGCGAAGGTCACGACGTTCACCGGCTTCGTAGCGGATGCTATAGATGCACAAAACGGTGGACTCTCAGACAACAGCGCACACATTGCGGGCGCGCGAGTCAATCACGACGAGCGCGTCGTCACTCCGTCGCAGTGGCGTCGAGGACGATCGGATAGTGGCCGAATCGTTGGGCTTGACCAGCCCAATCGCTTCATCGGAAGGATCAACACTACAGGAGGATACTCATGAATAGAGCCCGGCCGAAGGTCGTCATCCTTGGGGGTGGTTTCGCGGGACTTCGCGCGCTCTATCGCTTGCGGTCGCTTCACGAACGAGTGGACGTCATCCTCGTCGATCCTCGCACCACTAGTTTGGCTCGTCCCTCGTTGCCCGAGGTGGCTTTCGCGGGAAAGTCCATCGAGCATTCGAGGTTCCCGCTCGCTGGACCCGTGACCCGAAGTGGCGCGACATTCATCAACGAGAGCGTTGATCGGGTGCAGGTCGCCGAGCGACGAATCTTGTTCGAGAACGGTGACGTCATCTCCTACGACTTCCTTCTTCTCGCGTTGGGTGCGCAGAAGAATTATGAAGCGGTAGACGGTTTTCGCTCATTCGGATATTCGCTCTGTGATGACACCGAAGCACCACGCCTAGCCGAAGCGATCGAGAAGTTCAACGGTGGCCCAATCGTGGTCGGTTCGGCGAAAAGCGTGTGGGGGACTCGGGTGGATGTTCCTCAGTTGGCGGCGCCGTGCGAGGGACCAGTCGCCGAGATCATGTTTATGACTGATCACGACCTTCGCCGCCGCGGCCTTCGCGAACGAAGTTCCATCGAGGTCTTCAGCCCCGGCGCGATCTTCTTCGAGGACGTCGGCCCCAAGGTGCACGCGAGCGTCGGGGCGCTCATGAACAAACAGGACATTCACGTGACGACCGAAAAGGTGCTGAGTCGCGTTGGTGATGGGGAAGTGGTTTTCGAGGACGGCACGCGGTGGGAGAGTGCGCTCTCGATCGTTCTGCCGCCTTACACCGGGAACGCGGTGGTGAAGCGATCGGAGGGTCTGGGTGACGAGCAGGGTTTCGTGCCAACCGATACCACAATGAGGCACCTCGATTTCGACCGTATCTATGCGGCGGGAGACGGAACGTCGCTCTCGATGCCGAAGTTGGGCCACATCGCGGTGATGCAAGCCGACGTCGCCGCGGCATCACTCGCGCGGGACTTGACCGGTGAAGGGACCATCCCCCAGCACCACCCCGAAGTTTTCTGTATCGCGAACCGTGGCGGCGAAGAGGCCACATTGATTTACTCCGACACACTCTTCGGGGGTTCGGTTGATCTGACACTGGACGGCCCGATGGCGCACCTGATGAAGTGGGGCTTCGACGAGTACTACTTCCACACCGCCGGACACCTACCACCGGATTTAGCGACCGAGGGCCTGGAGTTTGTACTGGAAAAACTGGAACGTTGAGGAACATGTTCAAGTTGTGTTGAGGGCGCACGGCGGTGTTGTAACGAGCGCGGAGATATTGAGGTGAAGAAGTGACGGCAACCGGGGTCAACCAACCGGAGGGGACAGTGAACCCGGACGGCGTTCTTCCGTCCTCTACTGTTCCGATGGGTTTGACCAGCTCTGAGGCCGCACAACGACTTGAGCTCGATGGCCCAAACTCGATTAGCGAGACTCGCCCGAATCGACTCTTGGCGCTCGCCCGTGGGTTCTGGGGTCTGGTCCCCTGGATGCTCGAGGCCGCCGTCATCATCGACCTCTATCTCGCGAACTGGGTACAGGCCTCGGTCATCGGGGCGTTGCTTGTCTTCAACGCCGGACTTGGCTTCTATCAGCAGACAAAGGCGCAGCGCGCCCTCAGCTTGTTGCGACAAGGACTGAGTGTCACCGCCCGTGTTCGCCGCGACGGCGCGTGGCAAGAAATCCCTGCGGCCCAACTGGTGACCGGCGATTTTGTACATCTACGCGTCGGTGACATCATTCCCGCCGACGTCGCGGTCAGTGACGGGTTGATAAGGGTTGACCAGTCCCAACTGACGGGTGAGTCCGCCTCCGTTGAAAGAACTCCGGGCACGACGGCGTACACCGGATCGCTCGTCACCCGCGGGGAGGCTAGCGGTGAGGTTATCGCGACGGGTTCTCATACCTTCTACGGCAAGACCGCCGAACTGGTCCGGGTTGCCGCAGCTCCCCGACGGCTGGAAATCCTGATCGTCAGAATCGCCAAGTACTTGGCCGTTGTCGTCGTCGCCCTCGCGATCGCCGTGTTCGTCTATTGGGGCATCGAGGGGAGATCGTTTCTCGACATGCTTCCCTTCGGTCTGATGCTGCTCGTGGCGTCGGTCCCCGTCGCGTTGCCAGCGATGTTCACCATGTCCGCCACGCTCGGGGCTCAAGGATTGGCCAAGAACGGAATCTTGGTGACCCGACTCTCGGCCATCGAGGACGCGGCCACGATGGACGTGATTTGTCTCGACAAGACCGGGACCATCACCCAGAACCGCCTGAGCGTCGAGACGGTCGAACCACTCGGTTCCCGGGGTGACGATGAGGTCCTTCACTTCGCCGCTCTCGCCTCTGACGAGTCGACCCAGGACCCCATCGACCTCGCGATTCTGGCCGCCGCCCGAGATCGTGGTCTGGTGGATGAATCAACTCGAGAGGAGTTCGTACCCTTCGATCCCTCGACCAAGCGCTCCGAGGCCACCGTGCGCGAGGGGGGCGTGACCCGACGGGTTGTAAAGGGTGCACCTTTGGCCGTTGTCGGACTCACCAGTGATCCGGACCTCAATGTCAGTGCCCGCGTCGAGCGGCTGTCCGCGGGAGGGTCCCGAGTGTTGGCGGTGGCGGCTGGTGACGCGACGCACCTGGAACTCGCCGGGTTCATCGCGCTCGCCGATCCGCCTCGCCCCGAGTCGGCTGAACTGATCTCTCGTCTGCGCGCCAGCGGCGTGAGGGTTCTCCTGGTGACCGGTGACGGTGAGTCCACCGCGCGTGCGGTCGCGCGCAAAGTCGGCATCACCGGTGAGGTGGCGCCCGCGGGAACCCTGCACGAGGGGCTCGATCCCGCAGCCGTGTCCCACTTTGACGTCTTCGCGGGGGTATTGCCGGAGGACAAGTTCTACCTTGTTGAGGCGCTGCAGAAGGCGGGTCACGTCGTGGGGATGACCGGCGACGGGGTGAATGACGCGCCCGCACTGCGCCAAGCGGACGTCGGTATCGCCGTCGCCGACTCAACGGACGTCGCCAAGGCGGCGGCCAGTCTGGTACTCACGCGTCCGGGTCTCGGTGAGATCATGATGGCGGTTCAAGGTAGTCGGCGGATCTATCAGCGAATGAAGACCTTCGTGGTCACGATGCTTGCGCGCAAGATCGGCATCCCCTTCTTTCTCGCCGGCGGCGTCGTGTTCGCGGGCGTGTTCGTCACTACGCCGACTCTGATCGTCCTTTTGATGTTTGGAACCGATATCGCGACCATGACGCTCTCCACTGACCACGTCGTGCCGTCGAGGGGGCCGGACCGCTGGTCTGTGACCTCGCTCGTGGCCACCGGGGCTGGTATTGGCGTCCTCCTCGTTGGGGCGAGTGCCGCTGTGTATCTGAGTAAGTACCTGTTCGCGTTGAGCCTGCCTCAGACCCAGACGCTGGTCTTCGTCTGGCTGGTCTTCGGAGCCGCACAGGCGATTCTCTATCTGATGCGCAACCCCGGCTGGTTCTGGACTCGGCCGTACCCGAGCAGAATGCTCGCTGCTAGTACCGCAGTAGACGTCATCGCGGTCGGGGTCATCGCGTGGGATGGTTGGCTCACCGCACCGATTTCGCTTGGGCTCATCGCAGCCACACTCGGTTTGGCCGTGATCTTTCTCTTCGCAGCTGACGTGGTGAAGATGACGCTGGCTCGCGTCGGATCGCACTCCCTGAAATCGGTCGCGTGGGCGAAGCCAACATGGCCCTTGCAAGTGACCGACGACCGAAGCGCACCACCGAGGTGAGCAAGTTCTCTTTGTCACAGTCGTAATGGCGGCGGTGCCGTGGGTGATCCTTATTGCGCAAGCCGAAGGCCGGCGTCGACTTACGCGCGGAACTTCATGCGGGGGTTCTCACGGAAGTCCCGCCCTCGTAGCTCAGGGGATAGAGCAGCGGTTTCCTAATCCGAAGATATATGTGGCAAAGAATGGAAAACCCTGGGAAATAGGGCTTTTCGCTAGCTTTCAGTGGTTCAAAACGCATCCATATTGCAAAACATTGGAGCAAGATTGGAGCAAATCCGGACAAAAGCCGTTGCGGAGAAGTGTGAAAGTGTACTTAAGTCATACTTAGATTGTGTAGAGTTTCACAAAAATCATCCTTAATATGTGTAAATTTGG
>JAJYDR010000010.1 GCA_021777285.1 Actinomycetes bacterium | reverse complement strand
CCGCGTCGGACGTGACCAAGCTGTACTACCAGTTCGCGTCGATCGTTCGCACCCTGGTGCGCGACGAGGACTACGAGGTCGACGAGGAGAAGAAGACCGTGGTGCCCACTGAGTCGGGCATCGAGAAGGTGGAACGCCAGCTCGGCGTGACCAATCTCTACGACGCGGTCGCGACGAACTACGTGCACCAGTTGGGCCAGGCCCTGCGCGCCAAGGAACTCTTCCACCGCGACAAGGACTACCTGGTCGACGCGGGCGAGGTGAAGATCGTCGATGAGTTCACGGGCCGGACCCTCGAGGGACGGCGTTGGTCCGACGGGCTGCACCAGGCGGTCGAGGCCAAGGAGCGGGTGCGGATCCAAGAGGAGAACCACACCTGGGCGACCGTCACCCTGCAGAACTACTTCCGCCTCTACGAGAAGCTCGCGGGCATGACCGGCACGGCCGAGACCGAGGCGAGCGAATTCGGCAGCACCTACAACCTCGCCGTCGTGCCGATCCCGACCCATCGGCCGTCGCGCCGAGTGGACGAGGCCGACCTGATCTTCAAGTCCGAGCAGGACAAGTTCAACGCGATCGTCGAGGATGTGCGCGCTCGCACGGACATCGGCCAGCCGGTCCTGCTCGGTACGGCGTCCGTCGAGAAGTCCGAGCTGCTCTCGCGAGCCCTGTCCAAGGCGGGCATCGCTCACGAGGTCCTCAACGCGAAGCAGCACTTCCGCGAGGCCGAAATCGTGGCCCAGGCGGGGCGCAAGCACGCCGTGACGGTGGCGACGAACATGGCGGGACGAGGCGTGGACGTGATCCTGGGCGGCAACGCCGAGGGACTGGCGCGCCGCGACGTCATCGCCCAGGGGATCGCGACCGACACCGAGGAGTACGACGCCGCGTACCAGGCGGCCCTCGCCCGCTTCACCAAGGTCTGTGACGCCGAAGGCGACGAGGTCCGCGCGGTCGGTGGCCTCTACGTGCTGGGCACCGAACGCCACGACTCGCGCCGGATCGATAACCAGCTGCGGGGCCGCTCCGGGCGCCAGGGCGACCCGGGTGAGAGCCGTTTCTACCTGTCCCTCGAGGACGACCTGTTGCGACTCTTCGCGACGGGAGCCGTGTCGTGGGTGATGGAGCGGGCCATGCCCGAGGGCGAGGCCATCGAGGCCAAGATGGTCTCCAAGGCCATCGAGCGCGCCCAGAACACCGTTGAGGCGCGCAACGCCGAGATCCGCAAGGACGTGCTCAAGTACGACGAGGTCATGAACGAGCAACGCAAGGTGATCTACGCCCGGCGTCAGCAGGTCATTGACGGCGAGGACATCCACGACTCGACGATCGAGATGCTCGAGCGCCAGATCACGGCCGTCGTCGAGACCTACCTCGAGAGCGAGTTCCCCGAGGCCTGGGATCTCAACGCGCTGCTCGTGGATCTGCCGACCTACTACCCGACGACGATCACGATGTCGGACCTGGAGTCATACGGCGACCGCGACGAGGCGGTCGAGGCGATTGTCGCTGACGCGCTGACCGAGTACCAGGCCAAGTGCGAGGAGTACCCCGGCGGGCTCGAGACCGCCAAGGAGATCGAGCGCGACGTGATGCTGCAGATCCTGGACCAGCGGTGGCGCGACCACCTGTCGGACATGGACTACCTGCGCGACGGAATCCACCTGCGCCAGGTCGCCCAGCAGGACCCGCTCACGGCGTGGCAGAAGGAGGGCTACGTCATGTTCGAGCACCTCCTGGACGCCGTCGAGACCGACTTCATCCGCTACGTCACCCACGTCGAAGCGACGGCGCCCGACGAGGAAGAGGCGAGCATCCAAGACGACGGGCTCGAGCGGGCGGTGACCAATGTCGCCGAGGTCGCCCCGGGCGCGGTCGAGCTGCCCTCGCACGCCAGTGGCGCCGCGGCCACGGCGACCAAGCCCAACGAGAAGCTCGGTCGCAATCAGCCCTGCTGGTGTGGCTCGGGCCGGAAGTTCAAGCAGTGCCATGGCCGACCCTAAGGCGGAAAACGCGCTACGCGAGGCGCAGGCATCCCTCGGCGTGCTCGAGGAGCGGTGGAACTCGGCGCGCGACTACTTGAAGATCGACGAACACCGCGACCGCCACGCGCTGCTCAACGACGAAGCGTCCTCGCCGGACCTATGGAACGACCAGGATCACGCCCGGGCCGTCACGACCGAGCTCGGCCGCCTGACGAGCGAGCTCGAGGCCTTTGACCAGCTGCGGCGCAACCTTGACGACTGCGTCGTGTTGAGCGACTTCTCGGCTGAATCGTTGAACGCGGGCGAGGTGGACTGGGCGTTGCTCGACGAGCTTCGCGCGAACGTCGCCGCGGTCGACGCGGCGCTCACCGCGCTGGAGACCCAGAGCCTGCTGAACGGCCCCTACGACCAGAACGACGCCATCGCCGAACTCCACGCGGGCGCCGGCGGCACTGACGCCCAGGACTGGACCGAGATGCTGCTGCGCATGTACTCACGTTGGGCCGAGCGCCACGGCTTCGGGGTCGAGGTCGACGAGATCACCGAGGGTCAAGAGGCCGGCCTGCTGTCGGCGACGTTCATCGTGAAGGGTCCCTTCGCCTACGGGTGGCTCTCGTCGGACCGCGGCGTGCACCGGCTCGTCCGGATCAGTCCCTTCGACTCCCAGGCGCGCCGTCAGACCAGCTTCGCGAGTCTCGAAGTCACGCCACTACTCGACGACAACGCCCACGAGGTGGACATCGACGAGAAGGACCTTCGCATCGACACCTACCGATCCTCGGGCGCCGGCGGCCAGCACGTCAACAAGACCGACTCGGCGATTCGGATCACCCACCTGCCGACGGGGATCGTGGTGAGCTGTCAGAACGAGCGCAGCCAGCACCAGAACCGGGCCAGGGCGCTGCAGATCCTTACCGCGAAGCTCGCCGAGCGCGCCCGCGCGATGCGCCGCGCCGAGATGGATGCGCTGTCGGGGGACCGGTCCGACAACGCCTGGGGTTCGCAGATCCGCAGTTACGTGCAGGCGCCCTACCAACTGGTGAAGGACCACCGCACCGACGTCGAGACCGGCAACGTCGACGCGGTCCTCGACGGGGACATCGACGCTTTCATGGAAGCCGAACTGCGCCGCCAGCGCACGGGTAACTGAACGATTCGACCAGGGCGCGGATGACGATGACGTCGCAACGGCACAGCGAAACTAGAATGCCCAGAGAGATTCTGGGTGTGCGACCACCGATCAAGTGAACCCGAAGGGGCAGTGCCGTGATTCGTTTTGAGAACGTATCGAAGACGTACAAGAACGGGACGCCCGCACTGAAGGACATCTCGCTCGACATCGAGAAGGGCGAATTCGTCTTCCTCGTCGGTGCGTCTGGTTCGGGCAAGACGACGTTCCTGCGCCTCTTACTGCGCGAGGAACTGCCCGACCGCGGTCGAATCCTCGAGGCGGGCCGCGACATCAGCGAGCTCTCCAAGTGGCGGGTGCCCTACCTACGGCGCAACATCGGCTGCGTGTTCCAGGACTTCCGTCTCCTGCCCAACAAGTCAGTCTTCGAGAACGTCGCCTTCGCCCTCGAGGTGATCGGGCGCCCCCGCTCGACCATCGAGTCCCAGGTGCCCCAGATCCTCGAGCTCGTCGGACTCGCCGACAAAGCCAAGAACGTCCCCGGTGAGCTCTCGGGCGGCGAACAGCAGCGCGTGGCGGTGGCGCGAGCCTTCGTCAATCGACCGCTGATCCTGCTCGCCGACGAGCCCACCGGCAACCTCGACCCGACGAACTCGGAGTCGATCATGGCGTTGCTCGAGCGGATCAATCGGACCGGCACCACCGTCGTGATGGCGACCCACGACAAGGCGCTCGTGGACCGGATGCGTCGACGGGTGATCGAGCTCGACCACGGCGAGATGGTTCGCGACCAGGTTCGCGGCGTCTACGGCATCGACGAGCCGATGGAGATCCGCTGATGCGCGTCTACCTGCGATACGCGATCAAAGAGACCCTCGCCAACCTGTGGCGCAATCGAATGATGACCATCGCCGCGGTGCTGACCGTAGCGGTGTCGCTGTCCCTGGTGGGCGCGGCGCTCTTGCTCAAGCAGAGTGCCGCACAGGCTTCGGCCCAGTGGCAGCAGGGGACTCGGGTCACGGTCTGGATGCAGCCCAACGCCAGCGCGAGCCAGGTCGCCAACGTGAAGAGCCAACTCGCGACGCTGCCCATCGTGAAGGACTGCGTCTTTAATTCCCAGGCCCAGGACTACCAGGAGGCCAAGCGCATCCTGCCCCAGTCCGAGTGGTCGGTGCTCTCGGTCTCGAACGTGCCGTCGTCATTCCGTTGCGTGCCCACGGTGCCCTCGGACGCCTTCGTCGTGATGTCCACGTTCAAGAACGAGCCCGGCGTCTACAACGTCACCGCGCCCGAGCAGCAGATCCGCCAGATGAACAGCGCGATCCGAATCCTGCAGATCGTGTTCCTGGCGCTGGCCGGGGTCCTGCTGCTCTCGGCGACGGTCCTAATCCTGAACACGATCCGCATGGCGATCTTCGCGCGGCGCCGCGAAGTGTCAGTCATGAAGCTCGTCGGCGCGACGAACTGGTTCATCCGCATCCCCTACATCACCGAGGGGTTCATCCAGGGTCTGCTCGGTTCCCTCGTCGCCGTGCTCGCGGTGACGGCCCTGCACACGTGGTATCCGCTGCACAACGAGTTCCAGCTCGACACGACGGCACTCGTGGGCACGAACCTCGTGGTGCTGGTCGTTGGCGTGGTGATCGGTTCGGTCGGGTCGGGACTCGCGATCCGCCGGTTCCTCGACGTCTAGTGGGTCACTCGCTCGCGGGATCGAAGTCGATGGCGAGCGAGTTCACGCAATAGCGGAGGCCGGTCGGGGTCGGGCCGTCGTCAAAGACGTGGCCCAGGTGTCCGCCGCACGCGCTACAGAGGATTTCGGTGCGGACCCGTCCGAGCGAGTGGTCGGGTCGTTCGACGATCGTGCCCGGCTCGCAGGCGGCAAAGCTCGGCCAGCCGCAGTGTGAGTCGAATTTCTGGTCCGACGTGAAGAGCCGTTGCCCGCAGCCCCCGCAGGTGAAGACGCCGGCGTCGTCCACGTTGAGCAGCGACCCGGTGAAGGGTGGCTCGGTTGCGGCTTCGCGCAGCACGGCGTAGCGCTCGGGGTCGAGCAGGGCCCGCCACTCGGCGTCGGAACGGTTCACGAGATTCGACATGGGTCTCAGGGTACCCGGGGACCGCGGCGGCGGTTACAGGTACGAAGAGTGCGGCGCTTCGGGCAGCGGCCGGGGGAACTCGGGCTTGTCGTCGAGCATCCTCGTGAAGGCTTCGGCGAGCCCGGCCGGGTCGAGTCCCAGCTCGGCGAGCAGGAGATCCGGACGGTGGTGCTCGAGGAACGCGCGCGGCACGCCGAGAATCCTCGTCGTGGGGAATGCCTGGCCGAGCTCCTGGGCCCGGTCACGCACGGCGGCGACCATCAAGGTGCCGGCCCCACCGTGGCGCGTGCCGTCTTCGACGGTGATGATGCGCTCGTGGGTGAGCGCGTCGGCGATCATCGCCCGGTCCGGGGGCAGGACCCGCACGTCGTAGAGGGTCACGCGGCCGCGGTTCGAGCCCATCGCGGCGATCGCCGCCAGGGCGCTGGGCGCCATCTTGCCCACGGCGAGCACGCAGAGCGACCCGTCGCCGCGAAGGACCTCGCGCGCGTTGAGGCCGCTGCCGATGGCGCCGTCGAAGGGCTGGGGCAGGGTCTTGGGAAAGCGCAGGGCCGTTGGCGTTGACATCGAGAGCGCGGTCGCGAGCATGCCGGGCACCTCTTCGGCGCTCGAGGGCGCGAAGATCGTCACGTTGGGGATGGCGAGGCAGAGCGCCATGTCGAGCAGCCCGTGGTGGCTCGGGCCGTCGTCGCCGGTGATCCCCGCGCGGTCAAAGACGAAGACGACGGGCAGGTTCAACAGACCGACGTCGAGGTGCGCCTGGTCGAAGGCGCGGCTGAAGAACGTCGAGTACACGGCCACCACGGGCTTGAGTCCGCCCATTGCCATACCGGCCGCCGCGGTGACCGCGTGCTGCTCGGCGATACCGACGTCGAAGAATCGATCGGGGAAGCGCTCTTGGAACTGCATGAGGCCGGTCGGACCGGCCATCGCGGCGGTGATGGCGACGATGCGGTCATCGACGCCCGCGAGGGTTACGAGCGCGTTGCTGAAGGCCTCGGTGAAGGACTGCGGTGGCACCTCCTCGTCGTTGAGGCGTGGGGGCAACTTGAAGTCGTGCATCCGCAGGTCGTCGGAGACTGCCGGTTCGTAGCCTCGACCCTTCTGGGTCATGACGTGCACGAGGATCGGGCCGTCCCAGGTCGCGGCGCTACGGATCGTGGCCTCGAGAGCCTCGATATTGTGCCCGTCGATCGGCCCGACGTAGCGGACGCCGAGGTTTTCGAAGAAGGTGTGGGGGGTCACGAACTCACGGACAACCGAGGTGAAGCCGTCGATCCCCCGGTACGCCGCCTTGCCGACCCGTGGCAGGTGGGGGACGAGCCGGCGCAACCGTTCGCGCATCGTCAGGTAGGTCCGGTTGAGGCGCAAGTTGGTCAGTGACTCGGACAGCTTGGAGATCGTGGGCGCGTAGCTGCGGCCGTTGTCGTTGAAGATGATCACGACGCGCTGGTTGGAGTGGCCGAGGTTGTTCAGCGCCTCGTAGGCCATGCCACCGGTCAGGGAGCCGTCGCCAACGACCGCGACGATGTGGCGCGTGCCGCCGTGGCCGACGAGCTCCTTGCGCTGCTCCATGGCGACCGAGAGACCGTGCGCGTAGGAGAGGGCGGTCGAGGCGTGCGACGACTCGATCCAGTCGTGCGGGCTCTCGGAACGATTCGGGTAGCCCGACAGTCCGTCACGCTGGCGTAGGTGCTTGAACCCGTAGCGTCGCCCGGTCAGCAGCTTGTGCACGTAGGCCTGGTGACCCGTGTCCCAGAGCAAGATGTCGTTGGGCGAGTTAAAGACGCGGTGCAGTGCGATCGTCAGTTCGACCACGCCGAGGTTCGAGCCGAGGTGTCCGCCCGTCGTCGTCACCGTCTCGATGATGAAGTTTCGAATCTCGCCGCTCAGCTCGTACAACTCGTCGTAGGAGAGGCCCTTCAGGTCAGCCGGGCTCTCGATCGACGGAAGTATCACCCAGTCAGACTACCGGCCGGTACGTCGTCAAAACCGACCGACCGACCCGTTAGCGGGCCGCACCGGGGTCTCGGTAGCCCTCGAGTGGCCCATTATCGCGCCCCGGGTGGAAACGGGGCTCGTTAGTCGGAGCTCGCCGCGGGCGCTGGCTTGGCCGTACTCGAACGGCTGTCGTTCTTGTAGAAGCCGCTGCCCTTGAAGACGATGCCCACGGCCGAGAAGACTTTGCGCAATTCGCCGCCACAGATCTCACAGGTCGTGAGTGCCGGATCGGAGAAGCGCTGCACGGCCTCGACCCGTTCGTGACACGCTTGACACTCGTATTCGTAGGTTGGCATACGTCGGTACTCCCGCAGACGAGATAACCGAGCCAGTCTACCGGGGGCGTCGCGAGTCCCGGCCGTGGCTCAGTAGCATTGCGCCGTGGACGACTTCCACCAACTCCGACGAACACCCCACGACGGCACCTTCCCGCGCGAAATCGGGCCCACCGAGGTGATGGCGAGGCGCGCGCTGGCGCGCTGTCGCATCAACATGCTGGCGACGACCACCTCGGCGGTGGCCGCGAACACCGTTAACAAGGGCGACGTCTTGGCCACGGCGCGGGTCGCGGGGATCCAGGCCGCCAAGCAAGCCGCGTCCCTGCTGCCGATGTGCCATCCGGTGCTCGTCGGCAACGTCTACGTCAATTTCACGATTGCCGATGCGCACATCGACGTCGAGGCGAGCGTCGACACCATCGATCGGACGGGCGTGGAGATGGAGGCCCTGGCCGCCGTCACCGTTGCGGCGCTGACGGTCTATGACATGTGCAAGTCCATCGACCGGACGATGACCATCGAGGCCGTGGCCCTGTGGGAGAAATCAGGCGGTCGAGCCGGCGTCTGGCGCCGCGACGACGAGCCGTCTCGGTCGTGACGGGCGCCGCCGTCGGCTGTTGGCTGCGCTCGAGGGGCTGCTAATGATCCGCAACACCGTCGAAGAGAGCCGCGAGCGGCTCGTGGCGCTCGCCCTGCTCTTGCAGAGCGCGACCCCGCAGCGGCCCCTCACCCAAGAGACGATCGTCGCCGAGCTCCTGATCGACGAGTACCCGGTCAAGGCGAGTGGCCCGCGCAAGGTCCGCGCGTATCAGGGCGGCGAGGTCGCGACCCGACAGAAGTTCGAACGCGACAAGGCGAAGATCCGCGAGCTGGGCATGCAGATCGAGACGGTGGTCTTGGGCGACGGCAGCGTCGGGTACTGGGTGGACGCCGACGCGATGTACGCGCCGCCGCTCGCACTGAGCGAGGCCGAGCAGCGTGTCGTCGGCTTGGCCCTGCGTCTCTGCGGATTCGGGCGTTCCGGCGCGTTCAGCCTCTTCGACGAGGGCCCGGCGCCCGACAATGGGCTCGAGTTCTCGAACTATTTCAACCCCGTCTTGCGAGCCCTGCGCCTGGGCCGCGTCCTGGCCTTCGACTACCAGTCATCGGCCAACAAGTTGCGCGTCGTCGAACCGCTCGCCGTGCGCGTGATCAATGGCGCCACCTACCTGGTGGCCCGGGTCCGCGGCACCGCGGAAGTCAAGGGCTACCGAATGACGCGAATCACGTCGATGCCCGTGGTGCGCGCCGAGACGTTCGAGTCCGACGAGGCGATTCGCGCCATCGCGGCCGCGTGGCGACCGGAGTACGCACGCACGCTCAAACCGGTGGACGTGGTCGTCGAGACCACCGCGGACTACGCCACGCTGCTCACCCGCGAGTACCCCAGCGCCGTCGCCGCCGCCAAGAAGGGCGGGCTGCGCGAGGTCGGGTTGTCCTTTGACAACCTGCGCGAGGCGCTGCGCTTCGTCGTGAACGCCGGTGCGCGCGTGCGCCTGGTGAGCCCGAAGATCCTCAAGACCGAACTCGCTGCCTGGCTCGGTGGTGTGAATCGGGGCGCCGTACCCGCGATGGACGGGGTGCGATTCGACCCGGTGACGACGACCGACGCACTGGGCCAGGCCCTGCAACTGCTGCACGCGGTCCACCTCAGCGGTGACGGACTACGCATCAGCGAATTGGCTCGTCGCTTCGACCTCTCGGCGGACGTCGTGCGCCACGTGATGGACCGACTGGTGTCGTTCGAACCAATGCACGGTCGCTACGGCTTTCCCGCCCACGTGATCAAAGAGTGCGACGACTGGGAGCACGAGGCCGAGGACGATTCGCTGTATCGGGCCGAGTACGGCGGCGACACCGACGCCACCGACTTGGCGACCCTGACCTGGCGCGAACTGTTCGAACTGAACATCGCACTGCGCGAGGCCTCGCGCATCTACGACGCCCCCGAGGTGCACGCCGCCATCGACAAGATCGAGTCCGTCATCGGCTCGCAGGTGCGCGTCGAGAACACGGTGTCCGAGCAACTGCTCGACGTCGTGCGCTCAGCCATCGAGTCGGGCGAGCGGATCAAGATCCACTACACCCCCGCGACGGCCGAGGAGTCCCAGGAGCGCACCATCGAACCGCGCGAGATCCGGGTTCTGAACGGCCATTCGTACGTTCGGGCGTTCTGTCTGACCCGAGACGCGTGGCGGACATTCCGCGTCGACCGGATCAATGACGTCGTGGCCAAGTCGCCCGCGGACGAGCCACGCGTGGCCGATCCCGTGTCGAACTGGCTGACCGCGGTGGGCGAGTCCGGCAGTGACGTCGTGGTCGTGGTCGAGGCGTCGTCTCGATGGATCTTCGAACCCCTGCCGAACGCCCAGTGGCGTGCCCTCGGCGACGGGCGCCACGCGGTCCGATTCCGCGTAGCGGACCGTTCGTTCCTCGACCACCTGATGGTCCAGGCCGGTCCGGGCGCCGTCGTCGCGACGCCCGAATTCGCCGACGCCGGCCGCGCCCTCGCGCGACAGATCCGAGCCGCGCTGTAGCGACGACCGTTGGGCCGCGGAGGTCCACGTTGATTCACGTCTTCGTTCGCCGGTCCACCGACGTCGACTACCTAACCCAGGATCGAGGGGACGAGATCGCCGGCCTGCGACGGGGCGAGGCGGGCTGGTGGCTTCGCGGTACCGGCGACGCCGAATCGAGCGCCGATGTCGCCACCGTGCTCCAGACGACCGCGCGGGCCAGCGTCGTCGGCTACGACGTCGTCGTGGCGGCTCCTCGACCGCTGTCCATCCTCGTCGCCATCGACGAGGCGTGCGCGCCGGGTGTGGTCGCGGCGCACCGGGCGGGAGTCCTCGCCGCGATCGACTATCTCGAGGATCGCGCACTCGTCGTGCGACAGCGCGCCGACGGCGGCGAGTACTTGCGCGCGGCCAGCTGGAGCCGGGTGGTCGGGTACACCCACGGGATCAACCGGTCGGGCGAGCCGCACCTGCACGACCACGTCCTCATCGGTGCGCGACCCCTGCACGAGTCGACGGTCGCCGATTCGCGCTCGCTGTTCGCACACCTGCCCGCGGCAGACGCCATCTATCGGTCGACGTTGCGCTTCGAGGTCAATCAGCACACGTCGGCCCGTGTCTGGCGCAGCTTCGCGGGCGTCGAAGTCGTGACGGGCTTGGACGAGGGATACCGCGCGCTCTGGGGTGGCCACGCCGACGAGCGCGGCCCGAAGACGGCCTGGACCCGCGACGAAGCGGTAGCGCGGTGGCGCGCCGACCGGCATCGATTCGAGCCGATGAGCATGCCCGCGGAACCGCCCCGGCGGGAATTCGATGCCCACGGGTACGCCGCGGCCTTCGAAGGGGCGTCGCGGATCACCCGTCGAGACCTGGTGAAGGCGTACGCGGACGCGTCGACGTTCGGGGCCGAGGCGCCGGCGGTGCACGCCGCGATCGACGAGCTGCACCCCCATCTGCGAGTCGCGCGCGGCGTCGACGAACGGCCCCTTCGCCTCGTCCAGGCGCGCCGGCTCGCGCCCGAACTCAGTCAGGAGCTCGCGCGTGGCGCTCGGGACGTGGTCATCGACGACCGCTATCTCGAGCGCGCTGGGGTCTCGCGACTGCGCGAGTCACGAAACCGCTCGGAGTGGTGAGCCGGCGTCAGGGCAATCCAACGCATCGAGTTGTCGCTGTCGATGCCGAGCGCCCAGCCGGGCCGACCAGTGGCCAAGTCACCGATGGTGGCGCGGTCGCGCTCGACCCAGCTCGTCGCGTACGTGGCACTACGGCGACGACCGCGGTGGATGGACGTCGTGGGCACGAGGGATCGGCCCGCCAGTCGCTGTAGCAGTTCGAGGGTCTGCCGATCAGCGACGCCGGGCAAGACGACGGTCGTCGGGAAGAGCGAAAGAAATCCATCGGCGATCGGCCCCCATCGGGCGCGGGCCTGGCTCAAGTCTTGGAGGCACGCGAGCGTCAAGACGCCTTGTCCGCCTCCTTCGGAGACGATGCTCGCGAGTCGTGGCAGCGGTGCGACGTTCGCCAACTCGTCGAGCGCCAAGAGCAGCGCCGCGCCGTCGGCATGTCGATCGTAGGTTGCGTGGACGATGTGTTCGATCATTCCAACGATGAGCGGCGTGGACACTGCTTGATAGCGACTCGGTGCGACGATGTGCAACTGATGGGGCGCACGAAGGAACTCGTCGACGTCGAGCGGGGCACCTCGAGCGGCGGCTCGTGCCGCATCGGTTCGCATGCCGGCGAACAGCCCTGACGCCGTGGACCAGATTCCCGATCGCTCTCGCTCGTCGGTCTCCATGATTCCCTGGAGCAGCGCAACGGAGGGATGCCCATCGCCGTAACGCTCGCGCAGCGTGTCGAGTGCGTCAGCACCGTGGCGTTGATCGATCACCGTCGCCAGTTGGCCGAGCGATTCACCGCGCAGCGCGGTTGCGTGAATAAGGGGAGCGACCAGGGAGAAAGCGCGCTCCGTCCAGTGGTCGTCGCTGCGCTCACTGTGCGATCGTCTCGCGACGTCGACGAGGGAGCGCGTCGCGAGCACCGCACCGTCCCACTCGTTGGATTGGTTGACCGGTGAGTACCCGATGCGCGTTACGCCACGAGGCGTTGGCACGGTGCCCGATGGGTCAAAGAGCAACGTCGCGCCGTCACTACGACGGTTGGCCATCGCGTTCAACACGTCGGGCTTGGTCGACGTGACGACGACGGTGCGCGTCGAAAGCAAGAGGTTCGGAATGATGAGTGATGACGTCTTGCCACTGCGACTCGGACCGATCACCAACGTCGAACGTTCGTCGCCACTCGTTGCGTCGCCGTGTGGAGTGCGACCGAGGTAGATGGTCGCGCTCGAGGTCACGAAAAACAATTGTCGTGGATTGCGTCGAAATGCTTGACATTGGTTCATGAACCGAGTGAACTTTTAATTGTTCTTCTACGGAAGAGTTTGACGAAATAGAAATCGTCGCCGATGACGACAGCGAACATCGTCTTTCCGCATTAGAACCGTGCACTGCGATCGGCCATCGTACAACTGGGAAGTTGGCAGATGGACGGACGAGTTCACGCTCTTCAACGCGGTTCCTTATTGCAAAATGCAAGTCGACGCAACCGTCGATGAAGGCCCCAGATTGATTCAATGTTGAGTCCCAAGGAGGGAAAGTGGCAACAGCCGCCAAGAAGGCCCCGGCCAAGAAGGCAGTAGCCAAGAAGGCGCCGGCCAAGAAGGCCGCCGCCAAGAAGGCCCCGGCCAAGAAGGCAGTAGCCAAGAAGGCGCCGGCCAAGAAGGCAGTAGCCAAGAAGGCCCCGGCCAAGAAGGCCGCCGCCAAGAAGGCTCCGGCGAAGAAGGCTCCGGCCAAGAAGGCAGTAGCCAAGAAGGCACCGGCGAAGAAGGCCCCGGCCAAGAAGGCCGTAGCCAAGAAGGCACCGGCGAAGAAGGCTGCCGCCAAGAAGGCTCCGGCCAAGCGGGCCGCCGCCAAGAAGTAACCGCCTGACTTACAGTGCGGTACCAGACGAATGGGGGGCCTTCGGCCCCCCATTCGTTTCGGTAACGGACAAGTCCTTGGGCACGTCGACGTCAAATCGCCACGGACTGTCGGTGATCATGGCCACGTCCCGGCCCACTCGATGGGCCTCACGTGCGTGACGTTGCGCCGAACCGACGCCGTAGTGGAAGTTGAACGATAGGCCGGTGGGCAAGGAGAGAATGTTCGTTCCCGTTCCGTGCTGGTCCACAACGATCGTGATCGTGGCGCTGGGTTCGAACGCCCCCAACCCGTCGGGGAACCGCAGGTCGCCGTGGACAACCGTGACGCGCTCGCAAGCGCGTTCGAGTTGGCGATAGGCGAACGAGACCGCGGCATTGAGTCCGGATTCGGGGGAGCGGAGGACCGCGGCCCCGTTGGCCCTCGCGAAGTACTCGATATCATCGCTTTCGCAGACCACGACGACCGGGCGTGGCCGACAGCTCGCCAGCACTCCGCCAGCCAACTGCTCAGCGATAGTCGCAACGTCCGACGTCCCCGCCGCTCGGAGTCGGGACTTGGCCGAGTCAAATGAACGAAGCGGGACGAGCACGACGTGCTCGCCTGCGAGTGCGGAACGAAGAGCGTCGCTGACGGGGTCCACCTGGCCACTGTACGGCTCGGTCGATCGGCGTCCTTCGCGCTGTCGGTTCCACTCGTAGGATTGCGGTCACCGACGAGTGGAGGATTGCGTGCACCAGAGCGTCGCCATGCCGACCCTTGACGTCGAGACGCAACTCTTTGGTGACGGCGTTGACTGGATCGGCTCGCTCGACGAAGTTGGCACGGGTAGCGGCGCGGGTCCGTGCCACTGCGCCATCGTCGTCATTGGTCCCTCGTGCGGCCCGTTTCCATCGCGGCTTCGCGACAGCAAGCTGCTGAGTGCGCCGACACGAGAGTCGTTGGTGCCCGAGATCGAACGGTGGGTGAGCGATTACGCGATCGGATCGGCCAGTGCCGCCGAGATCGACCAGTTCGGACTCACCGCGGCTCTTGGCCTCGCCGGCCGCCGTGCCTTGGCACAGCTGAGCGTGGCGCCGTCGATCGTGCTGCTCGATGGTCAACGAGACTGGTTGACCGAGAAGCGAGCCAGTCTTGCCGGGGTCGATCTCGCGTCGGTGCGTGTCCCTCGCGTCATCACCCGGGTGAAAGCCGACCGACACTGCGCGAGCGTGGCGGCCGCGAGCGTGCTCGCGAAGGTGCGTCGCGACGCACTCCTCAGCGAACTCGCTAGGCAGTATCCGGGCTACGGGTGGGAGCGCAACAAGGGGTACGTGACCGCGGCCCATCGCGAGGCAATCGCTCGATTGGGGCTCACGCCCGAACACCGTCGGTCCTGGAACTTGCTCGGCTGATTCGCCCGTGTCCGTTCGTGCCGTTCGCGGGAGCGGTGGCGCGTGGGACAATACCCCTATGCCAAAGTTCAAGGCCGCCGTGGCCGCACTGCTCCTGGTCGCCGCGGTGCCGTTTCTAATGGCAGCGCCCAACACGGTCGCGTCCGCTGCGCCAACGACGCTGACCGTGGCGCTGGCACCAGGTGCGACGCCCAACTACATCTTGCCCTTCATGAGTTGCGCGTACGACACGTCCAACAACGTCAACTACCTCCAGCGGCTCCTCTACCAGCCGCTCTATTGGTTCGGCGCGGGCGCGTCCACTGCCGCAGTGCCGTCACTGTCCATCGCCAACGATCCCGTGTTCACCAAGGCGCGAACCGCGGCGACGTTCACCGTCAAGCCCTGGCGATTCGCCGATGGACAGTACGTCACGGGTCGTTCCGTCATGTTCTTTCTCAATCTGTGGGTCGCCGACCCGACCGGCTTCTGCCCGTTCGAACCGGGTCTCGGGATCCCGGGGGAGTTGAGGGGCGCGTCGGCATCGGGCAACACGGTGCACCTCTATTTCACGCGACCAGTCAATCCGGCCTGGATGGTCAGCAATTTCCTTTCGCTGATAACGCCACTGCCCGAGGTCTGGGACCGCACGTCGGCGAACGCGCCGGCGAACTGCTCGGCCGGCGCCCCCCGGGCAGCGACCACGGTCGCGAGCTGTCGGGCGGTGGGAACGTACCTGGCGTCCATCGCGTCGGCGACCTCGACCTTCACGAATGGCTTTTGGCGCAGCGGAGTCGACGGGCCCTGGCTGCTGAGCGCCCTCGATCCATCCGGCAACGCCACCTTCAGCGTGAATCACGGCTACTCGGGCACCGCGCGTCCCCAGTTGACTTCATTCACCGAGGTCGCGTATCGATCGGCGACCCAGGAGCTGCGGGACCTCGAATCAGGCGCGCTGAACGTGGGCAACCTCGATTACGCCGCGCTCACCAGCGCGGCCGCCCAAGTGAATCCCGCGGCCAACCCCACGCAGGTTCTCGCGACGTCTGACACCATCAGTGCCGCGAGTCCGTGGTCCATCGGGTACATGCCGTTCAACTTCGGCGCCGCCGACAGCGAACGCGCGATCATCGACCAGCAGTACGTCCGAACGGCGATGCAGCTGGCAATCGACCAGGCGACGGTGGTGCGAAACGTCTTTGGCGGCTACGCCGTCCCGGGCAGCGGCCCACTCCCGGCCACCCAGTCGGCGGGCGCGGGCAGCACCACGGTCCCGGCGTTGCCCTACGACCCATCGACGGCCGCGGCGAACCTGCAAGCACATGGGTGGCAATTGAGCGGCGGCACGCTGACCTGCACCAACCCCGGCGATGGGCCCGACCAGTGTGGCGCCGGCATTGCGGCGGGCACGTCGATGACGCTCAGCCTGCTGATGCCCAATACGTCGCCACTGTTCGTTCGAGAGATCGGTGTCCTGGTGGCCGACTGGAAGGCGATCGGCATCACCGTCACTATCCAGTTCGCCAGTTTTGACCAGGTGGCCACCGCCTGCTCATCGTCAGCGTCGGCCCAGCTGTGCGCCTGGGACTCGGGGTGGTCCTATGCGCCCTCGCCCCTGCCAACGGGCGAAGCGCTCTTCGCCTCGACGGGCGTGGCGAATGTCGGCGCCTTCAGCGTGATCGGTGTCGACAAGTTAATCAATCAGACATTGCAGGCGCCGGTGCCGCTCGCGCGATACGCGAAGGCCGTGTCAACACTGTTGCCGGCGCTCTTCATCCCCCAGAGTGACGTGCTCGTCGAGACCTCCAAGAGTCTCCAGAGCACGGTGGGGTTGTCGCCGAATCCGCTCGGCTCGTTCACACCGGCGTTCTACCACTGGTAGGGCACTCGTCGATTCGCTATGACGGGTCGTGCGCATGGTTTAACCGCGCGCAGAAAATGGCCCGCAAGTGGCCCAGGAGGAAGATTGAGCGAAAAAATTCTCGATCCACCTCGAAATCCGTGATCTAAAAAATGGCTATGACCAGGAAGTTGTTAAGGTCGCGTCGGAGCCTGACGACACGGAATTGCGTTGCGCTGCTGCTAGCATTCGCACGTGCTGCAGTACATCATTCGTCGACTCGTTCAGTCATTTGTCGTGCTCCTCATCGTCATGTTCTTCACCTTTTCGCTGCCGTATTTCCAGCAGGGGGGGATACTTGCGCCCGCGTACGCCATCATGGGTACCAACGCCACGAAGGCTCGGGTGGCGTACTGGGGAGCGACCCATGGCATGAACCACCCGTTCATCGTCCGGTTCTGGAACTACTTCCTCCAGACGTTCGTGCACTTCAACCTGGGCACCTCCTACAAGCAGAACATGACCGTGTGGCAGATCATCTCGCTGTACGTGCCCCGTACGGTCTGGCTGGCCGGCGCAGCGCTGCTGTTCACGGTGCTGATCTCGATTCCGCTCGGGATGTACCAGGCGGCCAAGCGGAACTCCCTCGTGGACTACGCCGCCACGGGTTCGGCGTTCATCCTTTACTCCATGCCGTCGTTCCTGCTGTCGATGCTGATCATGGACGCGTTCAGTTTTCACTGGCCCCACCTGCCGAACTCACCGCCCTCGGGCGTTGCCCCGTGGGCGATGTTCACCGATCCCAAAGGTTTCATCCTGCCCGTGGCCGCGCTGACGCTGCTGTCGGTGGCGGGCCTGAGCCGGTTCATGCGTGGCACCGTCCTCGAAGTGCTGGTTCAGGACTACATTCGAACGGCCAAAGCCAAGGGCTGCTCGAATCGACGCGTGCTGTTCCGTCACGCATTCCGCAATGCGCTCGGACCCATCGTGACGATCCTGGGGCTCTCGATTCCGGCGCTGTTCGGCGGCGCACTCATTATCGAGAGTGTCTTTAACTACGAGGGGCTGGGAATGCAGACCGTTAACGCGGCGGTGAACGTCGACGTGCCGACGGTCTTGGGTATCACCCTGCTCGTGACCATCATGACCTTGCTCGGCAACCTGATCGCCGACGTTGCGCTGGGATTGATCAATCCCCGCATTCGAATAGAAGGAAAGAATTCGTGACCGTCGTGGCGAGTTCCACACCCACTAGCGCCACCGCGCCCGAAGTAGATGTCGTCATCGAGCCGCTGTGGCGGCAGAGGGTGCGCATCTTTGTCCACAACAAGCTGGCGGTCGCGTCGCTGGCCTACGTGGTCTTCATCACGCTCTTTTGCTACCTGTGGCCAATCTTCCACCCCACGAACCAGACGAACCAGGCGGCGACGTTCAACGTCACCTGGAACGCGCCGCCGTCGTTGCACAACCCGCTGGGCACGGACTCGAGTGGCTTCGATGAGTTGGGCCGGATCGCCTTCGGTGGTGAGTACTCGTTGGCCCTGGGATTCTTGGCCGGTGTCATCACCATCGTGGTCGGAACGATCTACGGCATGGTGTCGGGATTCTTCGGTGGCATTACCGACACGGTGATGATGCGACTCCTCGACGCCTTCCTGTCGATTCCCTACCTCTTCTTGCTCATCGCGCTGCTGACGATTTTCAACCGGACGACCATGTTGCTGATCTTGGTGATCGGACTGACCGGTTGGTGGGGCAATGCTCGAATAATCCGAGGTGACGCACTGCTGATTCGAAATCTCGAGTACTCCCAGGCAGCCCGGTCAATGGGCGCGGGACGGATGCACATCATTCGCCGCCACGTCTACCCGAACTCGATCAGCAACATCGTGACCGTTGCGACGTTCTCCATCGCCGACGCCATCCTGTTCCTGTCGGCACTCGGATTCCTCGGACTGGGCATCGTGGCGCCCCAGACAGACTGGGGCACGATGCTCCAGCAGGGGACCGAGCAGTTGCAGAACGGCTACTGGTGGGAGATCTACCCGGTGGCGGTCGTCTTCATCCTCATCGTCGTGTCGATCAACTACATCGGTGACGCCCTGCGCGACATCTTCGAGGTTCGACTCATCGAGCGCTAACAGCCTGCCGGGCGTTGCGCGCACCGCGCACCGTCCGGGCTCGCCCGGGCCACCACCCACGACGGAGCGTCTCAGGACTCGTGGCGTCGATGGCGCCGACACCGCACGGGTTTCGCCACCGAGCAGCCGTGCTCTCTCGAAGGGAGTCCACGGTGCGTCGCGGTGGCCCGATGCGGCTCGCCTACCTGTCACCGGGCCGAGGTGGCGACCGATCACGCGACGAAGTCAATGTGTCACGCCCACGAGCGCCAGCCCGACGGGACGAACGCCACGGCTCTTCCAGACTGACTTCGCGTCATTGGGATTTGCCGTCTTGGGTAGCGCGGCTAGGGGAGGCTCGTGGGGTCGCTACAGCCAGTCGAGCGTTTGGCCGTGTGCGCCCGCCAGGGCCACGGGGACGCCGTCGCGGGCCAGTAGGAAGGGCATGGGGTTGTTGTCGTGCGGGTTGGCGCTGACCCGTTCCTTCGTGGCGACGACGCCGATGCCTTCGTTGGAGATCCACGTCGCAGGGAGCGCACCGACCTGATCGATGAAGGCGCGTCGCTGCTCGTGATCGAGATAGGTCAGTACGGCGCTGTGAAAGATGACCAGTGTCGCGTCCCGTGGCGCCAGCCCGGCGACGTCGTGCAGCCGCTCTACGAGATCGCCCTCGATGAGCATCGGGGGGTCTGCTGTTGCGATATCGATGGCTGCCTCGAGCCGGGTGCGACGGAACTCCTGTTCGGGCCATACGAGTGCCTCGAGCCACCGCGTCGCCGCCTCGTCACGAACGTCTAGCGGGTGTAGGTCGATGCCCGCTCGCCAGACGACGTGGGGCAGCGAAGCCGGCAGCGGAGGATTGCCTAGCGTGGCGCACGACAGGGACACCTTGCTCGCGCCGTCGAGGGGACCGAGACGGTGAGTGTCGTCATAGCGGTAGCTGTAGCGGTCCGGATAGAGGCACAGGCCGGCCGAGGCGCCGACTTCGAGCAACGCCAGTGGCTGGGGGAGGCTCGCGAGTATCGGGAGCAGGACGGCGCAGCGTCCCGGCTCATTGGTTTGGGTCCGACGTTCCCGCGCGACCTCGGCAATCGCGGGCCAATTGGCGAGCAGTGCGTCACGGAACGTGGCGTAGGGGCCGGGCTGCACGCCAAGGAAGCGGCAGGCGGCGAAGAGCAGGTTCGGCCGCCGGGAACGCGGCGGCAACTCGTCGATCAGCGACAACACGGCACGATCGCGCGCGATCGAACTCGCCCACTCGTAGTACGTGGGCGAATAGCCCTTCACTTCGCGCTCGGCGAAGACCGCGTACGTCTCGGCACTGGTCACGAGTCGAGGCTACTTTTCCAATTCGTCACGACCGGCCGCTCGCGACCGTCGCTGGCGGCACCTAACGGATGGATACCGGCGTCTGCAGCGGGAAGTGGCAGGCTGCGCGGTGCGTCTCACTGAAGTTTTGGAACTGGGGCTCTTCGTTGGTGCAGATGTCTTGAGCCCGCGGGCACCGGGTGCGGAACCGGCAGCCCGACGGCGGATCGACGGGCGAGGGGAGCTCACCCTTCACCTGGTTGCCACGGCGGAGCCGCGAGGCCTGCGGGTCGGGGACCGGGACCGCGTCAAGGAGACCCTGGGTGTAGGGGTGGGCCGGCTGGCGGAAGACGGACTCCGCGTCGCCGATCTCGACGAGCTTGCCGAGGTACATGACGCCGATGGAGTCGGCCATGTAGTACACCACGGCCAGGTCGTGGCTGATCATGACGTAGGAGAGCCCGTGCTCGCGCTGGAGATCCTTCATCAGGTTGAGGATCTGGGCCTGGATCGAGACGTCAAGTGCCGAAACGGGTTCGTCGGCGATGACGAGCTTCGGGTTGAGGGCGATGGCTCGGGCGAGGCCGATTCGCTGGCGCTGGCCACCCGAGAACTCGTGGGGGTACCGGTCAGCCGCGGACGGCTCGAGGCCCACCGTGAGCAGCAACTCCGAGACGCGTCGACGCTGCTCGGCCTTAGTGCCCTCGTTGTGGATGGCCAAGGGTTCGCGGATGACCTCGCCCACCTTCATGCGCGGGTTGAGTGACGAGTACGGGTCTTGGAACATCATCTGGCGGTCGCGCCGCTCTTGGGTGGTGGGCTTGTGTCCCTTGCCCGACACCTTGGTGCCCTGGAAGGAAATGGTGCCGCCGGTGATGTCCTCGAGACCGACAATCAAGCGGCCCACCGTGGTCTTGCCACAGCCCGACTCGCCAACGAGGCCGAACGTCTCACCCTCTTTGATGGTGAAGGAGATGTCGGACACGGCGTGGATCGCGCCGACCTTGCGTCGGATGAGACCGCGCTTGATGGGGAACTCCTTGACGAGGTTCTCCACCCGCAGGATCTCGGTTTGTGACGCGGCAGTCGCCGACGCGGTCTCGTCAACGCGCGTCTCGACGCGGGGCCCGTCAACGGGGTGGAAGCACGCGAAGCCGTGTCCACCGGCTCCGGTGAACATCGGATCGTTGACCCAGCAGTCGTCCTGGGCGTACTGGCACCGCGGTGCGAATCGGCACCCGACGATCTCCTTGGTCAGGTCCGGCGGCAGTCCCGGGATCGAGGTGAGGTGGGTCTTGGAGGCGGTCTCGATGCTGGGCATCGACGCGAGCAGCGCCTGGGCGTAGGGGTGGTGCATCGACGAGAACAGTGTGTCCGTCGTGGCTTCTTCGACCTTACGGCCGCCGTACATCACGACGACACGATTGGCTCGCCCGGCGATGACGCCCATGTCGTGGGTGATCAGCAGGACGCCCATGTTGAGCTCACTGCGCAGCCGGTCGAGCAGGTCCAGGATCTGTGCCTGGATCGTCACATCGAGCGCGGTCGTCGGCTCGTCGGCAATGAGGAGCTTGGGTGAGCACACGAGGCCCATGGCGATGATGACGCGCTGGCGCAGTCCACCGGAAAGTTCGAATGGGTACTGGTTCAGACGCTCCGCGGGGCGAGGCATCTCGACCATCTCGAGCACCTCGATCGCCCGGCGCCGGGCGTCGGCTTCACTGGCCCCGGTGTGGATACGCAGACCCTCGGCGATCTGCGCACCGATCCTCGTCGTCGGGTTGAGCGAGCTCATGGGGTCCTGAGGGATGAGCGCTACGGTGCGTCCGCGCTGGCGCTGCATGTCGCGCTCGGAGAGGTCGAGGAGGTTGACGCCATCGAACATGATCGAGCCGGCCGTGATGTGACCACTGCCCGGCAGGAGTCGCATGATCGCGAGACCGGAGGTCGTCTTGCCACAGCCTGACTCCCCGACGAGCCCGACGCATTCGCCGGGCTCGATATCCATCGAGAAGTCATCAACGGCAGTCGCGAATGACTGGCGAGTCGTGAATTGGACCTTCAAATTCGAAACCGAAAGCAACGGCGACATGGGAAACGAGTCTAGCCAATGACGGACTTGCCCCATGGGCGGAACGGCAAATCTACGGTCATTTTGAACCGTTCGCACTCAATATGTTTGCCGGGATGTTAGGGGTCCAAAAACATCGCAATGAGACCGGTCAATTCTTGGTTCCTGTGGTTGAGTCCGAGTAGTGCAGTGGGCGCCGTGAGAGGCCGATTACGGCCCCTCTGATCGCAGGCGAGCAGAGGGGCTACGGCAACGTGAAAAAGCTCCCGGTCGCTAGGACCGGGAGCTTTTTCACGTCAGAGTTCGACGGTACCTCGTTTAGAAGTGCAGGTACTCCGGCATGAAGTTCTGCAAGACGCTCGGAACGAGAGCTGACTTGGGGCCCTTCAGGGTCTTGATGACCTCACCAATCGGCGTCTGGGTCGGCTGGTAGAGCGTCGGGACCTGCTGCGCGGCGTACCGTGCGTACTCGGTCAGCGTCGAGTTGCCCGAGAAGGTCGCCTTGATGATGGCGTCCATCCGGGGGTTCGAGTAGCTGCCGTTGTTCGAACCGGCACCGGTCATGAGCAGTTCTTCACCCGACGGGTAGTAGTCAGGCGCGTAGATCCAGCCCGCACCCCAGGTGCAGATCTCCCACTTCTGGGTGCCCGACTGGCCACAGCCACTGATGACGTTGTTGAACGTGTTCGTCGACGTCGTGGTGTTGATACCAATGGTCTTCCAGTCCGAGACCTCGGCGTTCACCGTGTCGGTGACCGCGGGCGCACCCGAGACGTACTCAAGTGTGAGGTTCAACTTGGTGCCGGCCTTGACGCCAGCGCCGCACGTCGAGGCGCTCGCACCGGGCTTGACACAAGTCAGCACGCCACCGCGCATCGCCCAACCGTGCGACGTCAGGAGCGCCTTGGCCTTCTTGAGGCTGAACGGATACGGGTTCTTGACCGTTCCAGAGATGGACGCGGGCGTGCCGTAGGGAACCGGGCTGTAGGTCGGAATGCCGTAGCCCTTGAAGATCTTGTTGATGATCCCATTCTGGTCAGTCGACATCTGCAGCGCCTGGCGGAAGTACAACTGCTTGAACACCGACTGGAGCGGGTTGCTCTTGGCGAAGTTCAGCGGGTCGTAGTTGTAAGCCCACGAGAGACCCGAGCTCAGGTTGTACTTGCCCGCGAGTGCGGCGAGGTTCGGACCGGCCTTGCCGATGCCCGGAGCCGGCGCGGTGATCTGCGTCGAGTCCACGTACCCGAGGTCGAGCGTGCCCGCACGCAGTGCGTTGAGCTCAGCCGCGGCCGAGGCGAACGGCACTTCCTTGACCATGGCGACCTGGGCCTTCTGCGGGCCCGAGTAGTTGGGGTTCGGCACGAAGGTCACGTTGCCGAGGGTGTCCATCGCGGCCAACTTCCACGGGCCGTCAACGCCGCTCTGCCACATGGAGTCGGTGTAGGTGCTGATCTTGGATGACTGAGCGTCCAGGTAGGCCTCGACGGCCTTGCACGCCGTGTCGGTCGCTGCCGCGCCGAACGCGCCAGTGGCACAGGTCGAAGGCGTGCCGGGAGCCGTGATGTCCCACGAGTCCGGGAACGGTGTGATCTCAGAGAGGTAGTTGTAGAGCAACCAACCCTTGTTGATCGGCTTGTTGAAGGTCATCGTCACGACGTTGCCCGAGCCCGACGCACTCGTCACCTGGTCCGGAATACCGTAACCAGGAACGTAGCCGGCGTAGGCCTTCGGGTCAGCCTTGTACAGGTTGAGGAAGAACATGACTGACTGGGCGTTGACCGTCTGACCGTCAGCGAACTTCCAGCCCTTCATCTTGATGACGAGCTTGGTGTTGTTGTTGCTCCACTGCGGCGGATAGGCCAGGGAAACACTGGGCACGAAGGCCGGCGAGGTACCCATACCGAACCAGTACATCGGGCGGAACATCAGCATTTGGAACTGGTTCAGGGTTGAGACAGAGAAGTTCGCGAATCCGACATACGGAAAGATGTAGTTCGGTGGTGTCTGCGGCGCTTCGGCGAACGTAATCGTTCCCTTAGGCGCAGAGGCACCGCTTGGGCCCTGACTTGCCAGTGTAAGACCCAGCGCTAACGAACTGGCCGAGAGGGCCAGCGTTGCGCCGAGTCGCAAACTTCGACGAACATTCATTGAATCAACCTCCCCTAGTGGACACATCGCTGTGCCCAGTTCTCGCCACCTTTTGTGACGATGAACTCACCTTATCCCACTCTTATGTTGGAACGGGGTGGCAGGAACAACAATTCACAGTGAAAAATAACTGTCCAGAAAGGTGCGCTGACCTGCTAAGTAACAATACGTCGTGCAAGTTCATGGTCGCGTCGGTGCACACACGCGTCATCAAACGCGTCGATGGAGCGAATAGTGCGAGGCGCTGCAGTGTCCCGTTGTGCCTCGCCGAACACCCTAAATATGGACCGCGCGCGGCGCCATACCCGACGGTAAATTCCCCTATTAGCGCAGCGCCGCGCCCAGCATCTCCGTGGTCGTCGGGTGGGTGAAACGGAAGCCGCGCTCGAGCAAGATGGCCGGCTCGACGCGCTGACTGGCGAGGACCGCTCCGCGGGCGAGGTCGGTGCCGAGAACGAGTGCCAGGGCGAAGGTCGGCACGCGAAGCACCGCCGGGCGCTTGAGTGCTCGAGCGAGCGCTCGGGTGAAGTCGCGATTGGTGACCTGGTCAGGCGCGGTGAGATTCACCGGACCGACGTGAGGCTGGTCAACGAGCGAGAGGATCGCCCGCACCTCGTCGACCAGGGAAATAGGACTGATCCACTGGCGACCGTCACCCAGAATCCCGCCGAGACCAGCCTTAAAGAGGGGCAGCTGGCGCTTGAGCGCACCGCCGGCGCCACTCAGCACGATACCGGTGCGTAACGTCGACACGACGGTGCCGAGGTCACTCGCAGGCTGGGCAGCATCTTCCCAGGAGCGACAGACGTGGGCGAGAAAGTCATCGCCGCTCGTGGAAGTCTCGTCGAGTCGTTCGGCGCCGCGCGAGCCGTAGTAGCCAATCGCCGAGGCACTGGCGAGGACGCCGACACCACTGGGCAAACCCTGAATCGCGCGCACCACGAGCGCCGTGGATGCGAGACGGGACTGGAGGATGAGTGCCTTGCGATCAGCGCTCCAGCGCCGATCGCCGATGCCGGCGCCCGCCAAATTGATAATCGCGTCAAGGCCGCCGACGCGGCGCAGGTCGTCGTCATCGAGGATGTCGGCGGCCGGGTCCCAGCGAATCGTCTCGCCAGTGGGCGCAGCAGTGCCGGGTCGAACGAAGGTGACAACGGAATCGCCGCGCTCGCGCAAGGCGGCTGCGGTTGCGGCGCCGATTAGACCCGAGGCTCCTGTCAGGCCGACGCGCATCGGTCCGTCCAGACTTCTTCGATCAAGCGGGCGAGTTGATCGGGGTGGCTGAGATGCGCGCCATGACCGGCCTTGGACAATTCAACTCCGCTGATGAGGGGGTTCGCCGAGTGCAGGATCGCGGTCAACTGGCGGTAGTAGGGCGCACGCGCCCAGTCGCCGAAGGCGTAGATCGTCGGCACGGCAACGTCAACGACGTGGAAGGGTTCTGGCTGGCTCAGTACCGCGAGGTCGGCGACGAGGGCCGGTCCGTCGTGACGGCGTGAATCGCGCTCGGCCGTACTGAGTCGCTCCCACGTCTCTACCGAGACCATCCGCTTGAAGAAGCGCTCGGCCTCCTCGGCTGGGTCGGCCCCGGGGTCGACCCGACGGTGTTCGCGCTCGAGCACCCAAGGCAGAGGTGCCTCGTAATTGATCAGTTGCGCGAAGAGTGACGGGTCGCGCAGTGCGGCCCCGAAACTGACCAAGCCGCCGAAGCTGTGGCCGAAGACGATCACGGGGTGACGCGACGCCTCAGCACGAGCCAAGGCGATGAGGTCGTCAATGTGACCGGTGAGCGTGGCGGGCCCCGCCCTCCTCGAGCCCTGGTACCCGCGCCGGTCATACGCAACGACGTCGAAGCGATCGATACGTCGAGCGAGTCGAGCGAACGAGCCACCGCGATCGAGGCCGCCGTGCACGCAGATCAGCGTCGCGAGCGGATCGTCGACGCGGCGCTCGGCGACGGCGAGGCCCGACACCGGCGACGGGGCGGCACGGAGTCCGCGGGGCGGGTCCACTGAGGTCACGTAGGCAATCTACCGGCCCTTGTCGGCGCGTCGCCCAATTCAAACGGGGCGCGCGGGCCCTAGGCTGGTGGGGTGACGACGCCACCTTCTAACCCTTCATCCGCGCCAGTCAAGGGGTCCTTCGGTCCCAACGCCTGGCTCGTGGACGACATGTACGACCGATTCCTTGCCGACCCCGAGTCGGTCTCGGCTAGTTGGCGTGAGTTCTTCGCCGACTACCAGCGGTCGACGGTGCCAACGGTGGCCTCGGCGGTTGCCACCCGACCGGTGGCGCCGAGCCCCGTTGCCTTCGAAGTAAACGATGCGGCGACCCCGCTGCGCGGTGCGGCGGCGCGCATCGTGTCCAACATGACCGCCAGCCTCGCCGTCCCGACCGCCACGAGTGTTCGCACGGTCTCGGCGAGGCTGCTCGAGATCAACCGGTCGGCCCTCAACGAGTCGCTCAGCCGGGCGAGCGGCGCCAAGGTCTCCTTCACCCACCTCATCGCGTTCGCCATCATCAAAGGGCTCGTGGCCATCCCGTCTTTGAACGCCACGTTCGTGGACGCGGTCGACGAGAAGGGGACGCCGGGGATCGTGCGCCACGATCACGTTGGCCTGGGCCTCGCGGTCGACGTCGAGAAGAGCGACGGGTCGCGCAATCTGCTGGTCCCGGTCATTCGAGACGCCGACGCCATGGACTTCCGGACGTTCCTGCTCGCCTACGAGGACCTCATCCGCAAGGTCCACGCCGGCAAGATCGGCGCTGACGACTTCGTCGGGGCCTCGGTATCGCTCACCAACCCGGGCACGTTGGGCACGGTCCAGTCGGTGCCGCGCCTGATGCCGGGTCAGGGTGCGATCATCGGCGTCGGGGCGCTCACGTGGCCCCCGGGCTTCGAGGCGGCGGACCCTCGCGCGCTGGCCGAGTTCGGCGTCGGCAAGGTCATGAATCTGACCTCCACGTACGACCACCGCATCATCCAGGGTGCGGAGTCCGGCCTGTTCCTCAAGTACGTCGCCGACTGTCTGACCGGTGGGCACCACTTCTACGACGAGGTGTTCTCGTCGCTCGGCATCCCCTACGAGCCGTCGCGGTGGGCGAAGGACCACAACCCGTCGGTCGCCGGGGATGAGTCCGAGCGCATCCTCAAGCAGATCAGGGTGCAAGAGCTGATCAACATGTACCGCGTGCGCGGCCACCTCTACGCGCACCTGGACCCCCTGCACAGCGATCCGCCGCCGATGCACGACGAGCTCGAGCTGGCCACCTACGGACTCTCGATCTGGGACCTGCCGCGGCGCTTCGTAACCGGCGGGCTCGCGGGACGCGACGAGGCGACACTCCAGGAGATCCTCGACATTCTGCGCGACGCCTACTGCCGCACGACGGGCATCGAGTACGGCCACATCATGGACCCCGCACAGAAGCGGTGGATCCAGGCCCGGGTCGAGGGCGTCACGGCGTCGCTCGACGAGAACGGGCAGCGTCGGGTGCTCGGGGCGCTCAATGAGGCCGAGGTCTTCGAGCGGTTCCTGCACTCGCGCTACGTCGGCCAGAAGCGATTCGGGCTCGAAGGTGCCGAGTCGACCATCGTCGCCCTGCAGGCGATCCTGGACGCCGCCGCCGACGACGGCGTCCGCGAGGCTGTGATCGGCATGGCGCACCGCGGCCGGCTGAACGTGCTCGCCAATATCGTCGGCAAGTCCTACAGCGACATCTTCTCGGAGTTCGAGGGCAATCTCGACCCCGAGAGCGTCCAGGGCAGCGGGGACGTGAAGTATCACAAGGGCGCCAACGGGACATTCTACAACGCGAGCGGCCAGTCCATCGACGTCTCGATGGCCTCGAACCCCTCGCACCTGGAGGCGGTCAGCCCGGTGGTGGAGGGCATCGTGCGGGCCAAGCAGGACCGGGTCGTGCGACCCGGCGACGGCTCGACGCCCAACGCGACCGTGGAGCAGTACCCCTACCTGTCTATCCTCGTCCACGGTGACGCGGCCTTCGCTGGCCAGGGGGTGGTCGCCGAGACCCTGAACCTCTCCCAGCTGTCGGGCTACCACGTCGGCGGCGCGATCCACATCGTCATCAACAACCAGGTCGGCTTCACCACGGCGCCCGAGTCGGCGCGCTCGAGCGTCTATCCGACCGACGTCGCCAAGATGATCCAGGCGCCGATCTTCCACGTGAACGGCGACGACCCCGAGGCGTGCGCTCGCGCGGCGCGGCTGGCCTTCGACTACCGCCAGACGTTTCAGCGTGACGTGGTGCTCGACATCGTGTGCTACCGACGCCACGGTCACAACGAGGGCGACGACCCGAGTTACACCCAGCCCCAGATGTACAAGATCATCGACCAGATGCGATCGGTGCGAAAGATCTACACCGAGACCCTGGTGCGACGCGGCGACATCTCGCTCGAGGCGGCCGAGCAGGCCCTCGACGAGTTCAACGCGCGCCTACAAAGCGTGCTCGACGAGGTGCGCACGGTTCCCGTGCCGACACTCCAGGGCGTCCCGGTCGCCGAGGTGACCCCCGACGCGCCGGCGCCCGAGACCGGTGTCGCCCGGGACCAGCTCCTGGCGGTGGCGTCGGCGACGATGTCCGCGCCCGACGGATTCACCGTGCACCCCAAGCTCGAGCGCCAGTTCGCCCAGCGGCGCACCCTGCTCGAGGGCGGCGAGGTCGACTGGGCCCTCGGCGAAGCGCTGGCCTTCGGCTCGTTGCTCGCCGACGGGACCAACGTGCGGCTCATGGGCCAAGACTCGCGCCGCGGCACGTTCTCGCACCGCCACGCGGCGCTCATCGACTACGAGAACGGCGACCAGTTCATCCCCCTCGCCAACCTCGACGCGCCCGGCGTGTTCACCGTGCGCGACTCGTTCTTGAGCGAGTACGCGGCGCTGGGATTCGAGTACGGCTACTCGGTGGAGGCGAATCGCTCGCTCGTCGCCTGGGAGGCGCAGTTCGGCGACTTCGTCAACGGCGCCGAGATCATCATCGACAACTTCCTCGTCGCCGCCGAGGACAAGTGGGGACAGCGCGCCGGTCTCGTGATGCTGCTGCCACACGGCTACGAGGGCCAGGGGCCGGAGCACTCGAGCGGACGCATCGAGCGATTCCTCTCGCTGAGCGCGCGAAACAACCTGCGCATCGCCCAGCCGACGACCGCCGCCCAGTACTTTCACCTCTTGCGCAGCCAGGTGACCCGCGAGGTGGTCACGCCGCTCATCGTCTTCACGCCCAAGTCGATGCTGCGCGCGACCCAGACGCGCTCACCATTGAGCGAGTTCGAGCACGGATCGTTCCACACGGTGCTCGACGAACCGGGTGCCGAGCACGACCGGGTGACCCGCGTGGTGTTCGCCTCGGGCAAGATCGCCCACGAGGCGTTCGCGCGGCGCGCAGAGGTTGGCGCCGATCAGGTGGCCATCGTGCGCGTGGAGCAGCTCTACCCGTGGCCCCACGCGGCCATCGACGCGGTTCTGGAGTCCTACCCGAAGTTGGCCGAGGTTGTGTGGCTCCAAGAAGAGCCCGAGAACATGGGCGCGTGGCCGTTCGTACACCACCAGGTGCACCGCCAGCTGCGCGAGGTGGCGCTGAGCCACGTGGCACGCGCCGAGTCGGCGAGTCCCGCCACGGGCAGTTCGCTCATCCACGTCGCCGAACAGTCCGATCTGCTCACGCGGGCGATCGGGTGAGCGCGACCCGCGCGCGGCTTCGCGTCGTCGTCGACGGCTCGAATCTCGCCACCGAGGGTCGTACCGATCCGAGCCTGGGCCAGTTGGATGACGCGATCAAGGCCTTTCGCGAGGAGAACCCGCGCGCGGAAATCGTCGTGGTCGTGGACGCGAGCTTCGGCCACCGCGTCGCGAGCGCCGAGCGGGCACACTTTAAGGACCGCGAGCTCGACGGCACGATCGTGACGCCGCCGGCTGGGGCCATCGGCCGAGGCGACGCCTTCATCTTGAAGATCGCCGACCGGATCAATGGCGTGGTGCTGAGTAACGATTCGTTCCAGGAGTTCCACGCCATCTACCCGTGGCTCTTCGACGAGGGAAGGCTGGTCGGCGGCAAGCCGGTCCCCGGGGTCGGCTGGATCTTCACCCCCCGACTGCCGGTGCGCGGCACGAAGAGCGCGCGCACGGTCAAGAAGCTCGCGGTCTTGATGCCCGACGGGGCTGCCCCGTCGATTGGCACCACCATCTCGGCCGCCAAACCGAGTGCGAAACCCTCGGAAGCGAAAGCCCCGGCGAAGAAGACGCCCGAGAAGGTGGCGCGCGCGTCCAAGCGCGCGGCCAAGACGACCGCAGCGGCCGCGCCCGCGGCCAAGATAACGGCACCGCCGCCCGCAGCGAAGTCGACCGCACCGCCGGCGCCCGCAGCCAAGACGCCGGTGGCCAAGGCTACGAAACCCACGAAGAAGGCCGAGGCTACGAAGAAGACCGAGGCGGCAAAGCGCACGCCAGCCAAGCGAGCCCCCGCGACGAAGTCTTCGCCGACCAAGGCCGTCACCAAGCGTCGGTCCGAGTCCGTCGCGCCGGTGAAGGACGCGGTCCCGGTGGCGACCACGCTCCGAAGCGTCGAGCCAGCGCCGACGACGATCGCTCCGACGGTGGCACTGCGGCGCGGCCGTCAGCCCGTCAACCCCGAAGACACCTTCGCGCGCTTTCGCACCGCCTTCAAACTCGGCGCGCGCCTCGAGGGCGAGGTGACGACCTTCACGTCTCACGGCGCGGTCATCACCGTCACCTTCAAGGGCGGCCAGGTCGAGTGTTACGCCCCGACGACCCTGCTCGGTGATCCGCCGCCGGCGAGGGCGCGCGACGTGCTCAAGCGCGGCGATCGGCGCACGTTCCGCCTCATCACCGTGGATCCCGATCGGCGGATCGCAGAATTGGCCCTGTCATGAACGACCTCTCCCTCGACCCCCGGGACTGGCTGCCGCACCGCGAGCCCTTCTTGTTGCTCGACGAGCTCCTCGAGATCGAGCCCGGCCAGCACGCGACAGGCACCTGGACCCTGCGCGGTGACGAGTGGTTCTTTCCTGGGCACTTCCCGGGACGCCCCACGACACCCGGGGTCCTGCTGCTCGAGTCGCTCGCCCAGTGCGGGGGCGTCGCGGTGCTCGCCGACGAGCGCTACCGCGGGCGCCTGCCGCTCTTCGGCGGCGTCGAACACGCCCGATTCCGTCGACAGGTCGTGCCGGGCGACACGGTGACGCTGTACTGCGAGATGACCCGGCTCTCGGCGCGCGCGGGCAAGGGCCACGGTGTCGCCACCGTGGCCGGCGACGTCGCCGCCGAGGCGGACCTGCTCTTCGTGCTGGCCGATCTGACGTGAAGATCGCGACCTGGAACGTCAACTCGGTGGCGGCCCGGCTGCCCCGTCTGACGTCATGGCTCGCCGATGCCCAGCCCGACGTCGTGCTCATTCAAGAGACGAAGTCCACGGACGACCGATTTCCCGTCGGGGCGATCGCCGACGCGGGCTACGCCGCTGCGCACTACGGCCAGGGGCAGTGGAACGGCGTCGCGATCCTGTCGCGCGTCGGCGTGACGGACGTGCAGCGCGGTTTCGGCGACGACGACCCCGAGGCGCGCATCATCGGCGCTACCTGTGGCGGCGTGCGGGTCTACTCCTGCTACGTTCCCAACGGCCGGTCCCTCGACGACCCGCACTACCGCTACAAGTTGGACTGGCTGGGCCGGCTCGGGGAACTCGCGGCGGCGCGCTCGGCGGGCCCCTTTATCCTCGGCGGCGACTTCAATGTCGCGCCCACCGACCTCGACTGCTGGGACCCCGCGAGTTTCGTCGGCGCGACCCACGTCAGTGAGCCCGAGCGCGCGGCGGTGCGCGCGATCGAGTCGACGGGTCTGGTCGACGTCATTCGCGAGCTGCACCCCGGCGAGCCGGCATTCTCGTGGTGGGACTACCGCGGCGGCGCGTTCCACCAGAACCACGGGCTGCGGATCGACCTGCTGCTCGTGGACGAGGCCCTGGGCCGGCGCGCGACGGCCGGGTACGTGGACCGCGACGCCCGCAAGGGCGACAAGCCGTCGGACCACGCCCCGGTAGTGGCCGAATTCGACGCGGTTTAGAAGGCGGCGGGCAGCGGCACCTCGATGAACGAGGGTCCGTCGGTGGCGTACGAGCGGCGCAGCGCGCTCACGAGCTCGTCGGCGGTCGTGACCATGGTCGCCGGCACACCCAGGGCGCGTGCGACCCCGCACAGGTCGAGGGTCGGCTGGTCCAGCGCGAGCAGTCGCTCGCTGGCGTCGCCGGCGCCGGTCGCGCCGACCCGCTGGCGCTCGAAGTCCAAGATGGCGTAGCGGCGGTTGGACAGTGCGACGACCGTGACGTCAAGACCCTCGCGGGCCATCGTCCAGAGCGCCTGCATGGTGTACATCATCGATCCGTCCGATTCGAGGGCGATGACCCGGCTGCCCGAGCCGATCGCGGCGCCGACCGCCACGGGTAGGCCAAAGCCAATCGATCCACCCGTCAGCGTGAGCAGTCGGTGGGGCGCGGCGAAGGCCGTCGCGCCGTAGAGGTGGATGCCGCTCGTATTGGACTCGTCGCTCAGGACCGCCCCGTCGGGCATCGTGGCGGCGATGGCCGCGGCGAGGCTCTGGGCGGTGAGGGCGCCACTGGGCGCTTCGGGTGCGTCACCGCGGGCCGGGGCGACGACCGGCGCATCGAGCAGACCGACCAACGCCGCGAGCGCGGCTTCGGCGTCGGTGCCGGGCGGGGCGAGCGCGACGACGTGGCAGTCCTCGCCGACGAGCCGGCTCGGCACATCGGGGTAGGCAAAGAAGCCGACGGGTTCGTTCGTGCCGATCAGGACGAGCGTCTCCAGATCGGCGAGTTGGGCGACGGCGAACTCGCTCAGGTAGATCAGTCGCTCGGGTTGAAAGACGCCCGCGCCGCGGTCCATCGCGGTGGGGAACGTCTCGACCATCACCTTGGCGCCGCTCGCGGCCCCGATCCGCTGGGCGAGGCCCATCAGCGCCTGGGTGGTCGCCGTGCCGCCGAGGAAGACGGCCGACCGCGTCGTGCGCAGGCGCGTCGCGGCGAGTTCGAGGAGGTCGTCGTCGGGCGCGGGCGCGCGGGTCGGCATGGCAACGGGCCACTCGGCCGGTGGCGTGGGGACCTCGCCCCAGGAGACGTCGGCGGGCAGGATGAGCGTGGCCACGCGCGCTGGCGGGCCGTAGGCACCGGCGATGGCGCGCGCCGCCTCGGTGGCCACGTCGTCGGGACGGCGCGGGTTGAACACCGGGCCGTCGAGGGCGCCCGCGACGGCGGCGATGTCGCTCTGCAGCGGCGCGTCGTAGCGCGCGTGGTAGGTCGCGTGATCGCCGATGACGTTGAGCAGCGGCACGCGCGCGCGGCGCGCGTTGTGCAGGTTGGCCCAGCCGTTGGCGAGCCCCGGCCCCAGGTGCAACAGCGTCGCGGCCGCACGACCCGTCACGCGCGCGTAGCCGTCGGCGGCGCCCGTCGCCACCCCTTCGAAGAGACAGAGCACCGCGCGCACGTCCGCGACGTCGTCGAGCGCGGCGACGAAGTGCATCTCTGACGTGCCGGGATTGGCGAAGACTGTGGTGACGCCGTTGGCGCCCATCGTGGCGAGCAGCGACCGGGCGCCGTTCACGGCCGGACCCGGTCGTCGAGGTGGCGGAAGGGGTTCAGCAGACCCGACGGGTCGAAGGCCTGCTTCAGCCGTCGCTGCAGGGCGAGGACGTTGGGATCGCTGAGCGCGAGGTAGGCGGCCTGCTTGTCGCGGCCGATGCCGTGCTCACCCGAGATCTGTCCGCCGAGCGCCAGCCCCGCGGCGAAGAGCTCGTGCAGCATGGCGCCGCGGCGTTCGTGATCGTCCTGGAAGATCGACAGGTGGACGTTGCCATCGCCGACGTGGCCGCAGCCGGCCACGAAGGCGCCGAACTGTTCGCCGAGCAGCTGGGCGCGCTCGAGGAACTCCGGGACCCGAGAACGGGGCACGACCACGTCGATGATCTCGTTGGCGCCGGCCGCCTTGGAGACCCAGAAGACCCGTTCGCGGGCCTCGATCAAGCGGGCGGCGGCGCCGCCGGGCAGCACGTAGACGTCGAGGGCGCCGGCCGACTCCACCAGGTCCGCGAGGTCCGCGAGGTCGTTGTCGAGCTGGGCCGCGGTGCGAGTCTCGAGCACGATGACGAGGTAGGCCGACGTGCGCGCCACCACGTCGGGGGCGACCCCGAGCTCGAGGTTGGACGCCTTGGTGATCGCGGCCATGGTGAGCAGGTCGAGGTACTCCAGGATCGACGGTTCGAGACCGGAGGCGACGATGCGCGGCACGATCGACGTGACCTCGGTCAGGTCGGCGAAGGGCACGAGGACCGTGGCGGTGTGATCGAAGCGCGGCGAGAGCCGAAGCGTGACCTCGGTCACCATCGCGAGGGTGCCCTCGCTGCCAACGATGAGCTGGGTCAGGTCATAGCCCGACGAGGACTTCATCACCGGGCCGCCGACGCGCATCACCGTGCCGTCGATGAGCACGAGCTCGAGGCCCAGGACGTGCTGGCGGGTCACCCCGTGGCGAACGGCCCGCATGCCGCCGGCGTTGGTGTTGACGTTGCCCCCCAGCGAGCCCGAGGTCTCGCCGGGGTAGACGGGGTAGCGCAGGCCCAGGGGTCGCAGCGCGTCATCGAGATCGCGCAGGATCACGCCCGGCTGGACGACCACGACGTGGTCGCGCTCGTCGATGGAACGGATGTCGTTCATCCGGGCGAAGCTGACGACGATGCCGTCCTTTACCGGGGTCGCGCCCCCGGAAAGGCCGGTGCCCGAACCGCGCGGCGTGATCGGCACCTGGTGGCGACTGGCGAGGCGCGCGATGGCGGCGACGTCTTCCGTCGAAGAGGGGTAGGCGACCGCGAAGGGCTCGACGCGGTCGGGGTGCAGGGTTTCGTCGTGCAGGTCGTCGGGATTGTGGTGCGGACTGAAGGTGACGGCGCCGTCGCCCAGCAGCGACGTCAGCGCCTCACGAAGTACTTGATCGCCCATCAGTGGGCCACGCTACTTCGTCGGTTGCGGCCGCGAGGTCGCGTCGTATGGCCGCGAGCCGAGCCTTGCGCGCCTCGCCCGTCAGGGGAGCGTCCTTGCGGTTGATGGCGGCGATGACGTGCTCGATCGGCGCCAGGTAGCGAGACGGCGCGCGGTCCGGGTACCGGGGGTCATTGCGGCCGCGGCTCCACGTCAGCAGCAGCGAGAGCTCGGCGCGGCTGATCGCCACGTAGGCCAGGCGTCGCTCCTCGGCGAGCTGGGCCTCGGTGGTTGCGTTGTAGTGGGGTAGCAGCCCCTCGGCCCACCCGACGACCGCGACGTGTTCGAATTCGAGCCCCTTGGCACGGTGGATCGTCGAAAGTGCCACCGCGTCGGGTGTGTTGTGCTCGACGCGCCGGCCCTCGTTCGGCGTGAACAGGTCCGACGCGGGCGAGTGGTCGGTGCCGCGCCGCTCGGCGGGAATCGACGCCGTTTCGAGGGCCGCCGCGACGAGGTCGAGCTGGGCGTTGGTGCGCGCCAGCACCGCCATCGAGCGCCACGAGGTGCCCGGGCGGTGGTTGACGCCGAGCCACGCGGCGACGTGGCGGGCCTCCTCGTCGTCGGTGTTATAGGCGCGAACGATCGGCGTGGGACCGTCATCGCGCGCCGGGACGATGCCGCGGGCGCCCTCCTCGAGCAGGGTGTTCGCGACCGCGACGATGCGCGCGGTCGAGCGGTGGTTGCGCGTCAGGTCGAGCACCACCGTGTCGGGCCAGGTGTTCACGATCTCGCCCAGCAGTTGGGGATTCGCCCCGTTGAACCCGTAGATGGACTGATTCGGGTCGCCGACGCTGAACAGGTCGGGGTCGTCGCCGGCCATCTCGCGCAGCAGCATGAACTGCAGCGGGTTCATGTCCTGGGCCTCGTCGACGTAGAGCGACGGGGTGCGATGACGGAAGGCCGCGCGCACGGCGGGCTCGTTGCGCAGCAGCGCGATGGCCTCGCTCAGCAGGAGGTCGAAGTCGAGCACGCCGCGGCTGTGGCACAACCCGACGTAGCGGTCGAGCACGTCGGCGAAGGTCGCCACGGGCAGCGGCGCGTCGCGATGATGGCGCCGGGCCTGGCGCATGTACGTGCCGCCGTTCAGCCCCTGGCTGAGGGCCCACCCGATCTCGAGCTCGAGCCGGGGCAGCTGCCAGTCGTCGAGTCGCACGACGCCCGACTCGGCGAGCTGGGCCGCCAGCGCGCTTACCAGGCGCCGGCGCGAGGTCTCCAGCACGACGGGCGGTCGGCCGCTGTCACGTCGGTGCTGATTCACCAGGGTGAGTGCGGCGCGGTGAAACGTGCCCGCGCGTACGTCGCTGATGCCCGAGGCGAAGAGGCGTCGGCGCAGTTCGTCGCCCGCCTTCCGGGTGAAGGTCATGGCCAGCACCTGGTCGGGGCTGTAGTCGCCTTCGGCGATCCGCCGCTGGATGCGAAGGGTCAGCACGTGGGTCTTGCCCGAGCCGGCCGTGGCTCGCACGAGCAGGCGTCGAGCGCTCGAGGTCACCGCCTCGCGCTGTTCAGGGGTCAGGCCCACCAGCAGATCGGTGGAGAACTCGGCGCCGTCGCTCACGACCAGACGCTACCAATCATGATCTTGGAGGCGATCGAGAGGACGACGAACGACAGTCCTAAGGTGACGACGAGGTGCGGCGCGTCCCGTTCCGGCTAGGTGTAGCTGGCGTGGCAGAGGCAACCGCCACGCC
>JAJYDR010000107.1 GCA_021777285.1 Actinomycetes bacterium | reverse complement strand
ACGGGGGTTCTTCCAATCTGTCGGTCTTCAGCTACCAACAGACTTGCAGAGCCCCCGTGCTCCCTTAGATCCCCGTCACCAACGCGCCCGTGAGGCTAGACCCCGCCAGAATCCGAAGTGCCGGTTTTGGGGCATTTAGGGTGACTGCGGTTCGGTGGGCCGTCAGGCTGCGAATGAGCTCTGCGACAACGCTACGGCCCGGGGTGGGTGCGGAGGTGGATGATCACCGCGACGAACGGTGAGTGGTTGCTGTACCGTCAGACCGAGAGGTCGAGATCGCCCCAGCCCTTGCCCGCAGCAAGGTTGGCATCGTTGGGCTGATGCCAGTTGGCGGGATCGCCCATCTTCACGGTGACGACACCAGGAGAGAGCTCGAATGGGACCACGACACCGGCGCGCACAGCAGGTCGCGCCAAGAGCTTGTCGTCCTTCTTGCGCAGGGTGGCCATCAGCTTCACCCACGCGGCGAGGCCCTTGGCCTTGGCGTGTGTCACGCCTCCTTCGGCACCGTCGGCGTCGCCGACGTCCTTGACCTCGATCGCCGAGAGGATCCCCGCCTTGGTCAAGACCAGGTAGTCGGGATAGGTGATGCGCTCTTCTTCCATCACCACTGGCTCGTTAGCGCCTTCCGGCGTCGCAATGCCCACGGGACGCTGATACTCCACGCCGAGGAACTTCTCGTCGCTCGTGCCGTTCTTCCACCACCACTCGACGATGTCGAGTTCGACCTGCTTGGCGAGATACGCCTCGAAGCGCTGCTCGGGCTTCGAGCGACCCTTCCAGACGATGGGCGGCACGCAGAGGTGCCCGGCCGGGGCTGGTTCGTAGTCCTTGCTCGCGACAAGGTCGGTCGGGGGAACTTCCCAGTCGTCCTTCGTTCGACGCTTGCCCCGGGCCGCGGCGATCGCAGCAGCCATCTCGGCTTCCATCGATGCTCGACACGCGGCATCAATCGCCACAATCAGCTCAGTTTGGTGGCGCAGTGCGAAGTGCTGGATCTCGTCCGGCGTCCAGCTCGGCCGTTTTGCCTTGAACCACAAGGTGACGATGCGCTTGATACGAGAGAGGCTCTGAGCACGCGAGCGATACTGCCCGATGCTCGCGGTCAGTAGCAGGTCGTAGAGAGCCTGCACGATCAGGTCATCGAGGTTGCCCGTGGCGCTACCCCCGGTGAGCTCGCGCTCGACACCGGCGTCGAGCTCGTGGGCTGCGATGCGCGCGTCAGTGGGGATGGTCACCGGCGTGAAGGTGTAGGGCGCAGCAGGCAGCAGCGACGGCACGGCGGCGTCGAGCGCTGCGTTGAGCTCCGGTTCGAGGTTCTCGACCATCGGGTAGTGGAACTCACGCGTGCGCGGTTGGAACGCCGAGTGAAGGGCGAGGCCCTGCGCGGGGTAGCCGTTGCCCCTAACGACGGTCAGGTCGCGCACTGGGCCACCATCGTCATCGGATTCGACGCGGACCGTCGCGCCTTCCAGGTCTGAGAAGACGTAGGCCACGTTGAGGGCCTCGTTCTCGTAGTGCTTCTGCTCGGGCGAGCGCATCAGACGACCGAGCGTCTGGATCTGGAAGATCGGCGACTTCGGGTCACGGAACTGGACGAGGACCTGGGCGCGCGGGCAGTCCCACCCCGTGGCGATCGCTTGCTTGAAGATGAGAGCCTGATACGGGCTGTCGTAGGTCGCGATCTTCTCGAGATCATCCGAGTGCTCGCCTGATAGCCAGATGGCGTAGGTCGAGCCCTTGACCAGTCCGCGCTTGGCGAGGAACTCCTCGACCACCTCGGCGCGCGCTTTGGCCTCGTCACCGTCGGGATACTGGATGAGCAGCAGCGGCTTCACCGGGGAGCCGGCGGCGGCGTAGGCAGCGGTGAGCGCCTGGGTCTTCTCCCACGCAGCCCAGAGCACCTGAACCGAGAGGGCATCCTTCGGGTGGGCTGCTTGCGTGTCCGTGAAGTGGTCGTTGAGCAGCGCCGCGCGGCGCACCATCCCGGCGGCCTCAACGTCCTCGAACTTCACCCTGACCCAGTGATGGATGCCATCAGCCAGCAGGTCGGGATCGGGCTTCGCGGTGGGAGTGGCCGAGAGTTCGAGCTGAATGAAGGGGCGCATCTCGCGGATGGCCGTCATCAGCTTTTCGGTCTTCTCTGCGCCAAGGTTGCGGTGGCTCTCGTCGATCACGGTGATCATGTCGAGCCCCTTGGCCGATGCCCGTGCGAGCAGACTGAAGAAGCTGGCCGTCTCTCCGTCGCGGACCATCACGTTGGTGAACTCACCGTCCTTCTCAGCACGGAGCTTGTCCCAGTTTGCGACGAACACTGTGCCCGGGGCGGTGTCCTGGTATCGCACGATGTCATCGCGGCTTTCGAGCAGTCGAACTTGAAGGAAGGTCCCTTCGAGGAGGCCGGCGAGTGCCTTTGCTGACTGGCGGTGGAGCTTGCCTTCGCTTGGAGACAGCCAGAGGACGATGAACTTGCGCTCACTCGGCTTCGCGAACGCGTCGGCCAACGCCGACCCCACCATCAGTGTCTTTCCCGAGCCGGTGGGCGCCTTGAACACGATGAGGCGGTCCTTGGACTGATCGACACTCAGCAGTGTCGTCAGTGCCTTCGAGATCTTCTCGATGGCTGCGGATTGGTAGGCGACTGGTTCTGGTGCGCTCATGCGAATGACTCCGTGTTGTCGAACAACTTGCGTTCTGGTGCGAGGTTGCGCAGCTCGGCGAGCATCTCGGCGGGCAGTGGCAGCACTTCCCAGCCAGGCCACAGCGCGGCGATCTCCGGTTCGATGCCCTGGTTGCTCCACGTGAAGAGGTAGGCACGGCACGTGTCTCCGTCGCGGACTTTCTTGCTGGCATCTGCGTGGGCCGCCTTGTGATCGACGTCAATCGTCGGAACGACTGCGATAGTGGTCGCCGTTGCGTAAAGGATGGCTAAGTCGTCGCTCACTTTCACTGTGTCGGCGGCCATCTCTCGAACGGCAACCAGCTCCACAGTGTGGGCCGCGACGTCGAGACGCATCCGATCGGGGCTCCTCCGGCGTTTCATGAAGGACGTCATGTAGAACCGAAGCGAGCCAGGGAGAGGATCGTGCTTGCCATCGGCCCACTTGCCCGTGAGCACCGCCTTACAACGAGGCTGAGTGACATCACGACAGATGCCGTTCTCGTTGTTGGTCACGAGGATGCAGCGTCGTGTGCCTCCATCTTCGGCGTTGAGTTGAGCGACCGCGTGGAGGGTCGTGCCCGATCCGGCGAAGAAGTCGAGCACAATCGCACCCTCCTTCTTCGTTGAGATCGTGATGAGATCCTTGATCAGATCGACCGGCTTCGGGTTCGGGAACACTCGATCACCCAGAACCTTCTTCAAGATGTTGGTGCCGTTCGTCGTCGAATACTCAGGTCGATAGAGGGTGCTCTTCGGCTTCTTGGATGGAAGGTCGCCAAGGTCTGGCCGCTGCTTCTTGTAGATCGTCCAGTTCGGGCTCGACCCATTGGCGATCAGGTCATAGCTCTTCGTTTCGGCAGTGGCGGCTGACCAGCGCCAGGACATCTCTTGCCCGTTGGTGATAGGCCAGATCTCATCATCAGACTTCTTCTGCCGTTTTGGTGATACGTACGACCCGTCCTGCGCGACATAAAGCGGATACCAGAGGTTCGGGCGCTTGGCGCGTGGTCCGTTCGCACCGGTTGCTTTCAGGCCAGCCCCTTGCTTCCACCAGCCGTGCTCATCTTCTTCCCACTCGTACATCACGACCTCGTCGTCGACGGGGAACTTGCCGACGAACGCCTGCCCGATGTTCTTGGCATACACCATCGTGTATTCGTGCGTGCCTGCGAAGCCGAACTGGTCCTGATTGCCCTTCAAGTTCATAACGGTCGGGGCACACACGATGAAGTTCGCAGCTCCGAACACCTCGTCGCAGAGCAGCTTCAACCTTGCTTGCTCGTTGTCGTCGATGGAGATGAAGATGATGCCCTCGTCAGTAAGCAGGTCAGCTGCGAGGACCAAGCGCTTGTGCATAAAGGACAGCCACGCTGAGTGACGCCAGCGGTTCTCTTTGTCGATCAGCGTGTCGTTATAGATGAACTCGTTGCCGGTGTTGTAGGGCGGGTCGATGTAGATCACATCAACGCGACCCTTGTGCGTTGCTTGGAGCGTATAGAGAGCGTGAAGGTTGTCGCCTTCGATCAGGACGTGGGAAGAGTCACTGGGTAGCTCTCCCTTCAAATCGAGGCTCTTCACGTGGGTCAGGACCGGGACCTCTTCGACGAGTAGGCGCTCGACGTCCTCGGGGATCTCTCGCCAGTTGAGGCCGAGCGTGACTCCCGCTTCGAGCTCGGCTATGCGCTCGCGTAGGGCCACGACCTCGACGGACAAGTGGTCGGCCGTGGGCGAGTGATCGTCGGGGTTGATGGTCACGATGCGTATGTCCTCCCTATGGCGGTTCGACGCATCAGTGTCGGCCCCCTTTTTGAACGTTACTGCTGGTGTTGCTGCGCTTCGCGGTAGTGGCCCGGGCGCGACTGCGCTGCTGCGTATTGGATTGTGCCTTGGGCGGTCGGCCGCGGCGTTTGCGTGCGACCTTCACTGGTATGGTGGCGTTGGCCAACGGCTCGGTCAGCAAGGTGCGATGCGGGGCGCGGCGGTTCAGTGCGGTCTCGGGATTGCGTGGCGGGCGTGGTTCTGCTTCCAGTCGCGCAGTTAGACGCACGGCACGCTTGGCGAGCCGCTCGAAGATCTGTCCGCGCTGGCCGGGGTGGGCGTCTTGACAGGCCGCGATGTAGCCAAGCGCCGCGCGCAACGGCTCCTTCGGATCGTCTGGTTCGACGCCATCGACCAGACCATCGACGACGACCATCGAGGCGAGCATCTCGGTCATCTGCGGATTGCGACAGCCGTCGCGCCACGCCTTGTTGAGCACGGAGTGAGCCCACGCTCGACCACCTTCGGAGCGACGCACCTCGGCGACACGGAAGGCGCCATAGCCGGCTGCGTCAAGGTGTCCGTTGCGGCGCATCTCGCCGTAGAGCCCCTCAGCGGGGCGGCCGCGCAGACGCGTCACCCGAGGGTCGTAGCCCGGCAAGAACTCTTTGACACGGGTGTGACTGGGTCGCGCCGACGAGCTCGACGAAGTCTCCAAGAAGCCATCAACGCAATCGCGCAACACGACGTCCAACTCACACGGCCCCGACCGGTCACGGCACGACAAGCACCGCTTGGCCTTCGATCGCCCGCACGCTGAGAGTTCGGGCAACAGCGGCACGAGCCGACCTCGGTAGATGAGAGCGACGTAGTCGGGGTCCTCGGACCGGCGCAGAGCACGCCCAACGCCCAAGAGCAACTGACCCACCATCGCTTGGGTGAGTTCGTAGTTGTAGAGGTAGTCCAGTGCCCACTCGACGACCTGTGGTGCGTGGGAAGGCAACACGATGCCGTCTTCCATCCGTTGGGCGAGGATGCGACACTTCTCACCCAGACACACATCGAGCGCGCGATTGCGCCGTCGCCCGTCAGAGAGATCCACCAGGTGGGCTGCGGTGTGGGCGGCGCTGAGTTTGTCGGTCGGTGCTCGACGACCCGGCTCGCGCTCGGGACGGGCGTCATAGGGCTTGGCCAGTTGATCGAGCACGATACCGATGTCGCCTGGCGTTCGAGCTTGGATCTGCTTCATCAACACAAGCGCGGCCTGCCCCGTAGCCAACGCGTCGCCAAGTGCGGTGTGAGGTGCCGAGTTCGCAAGACCAGTCGCATCGAGCAGCCCCGCCAAGCTCTGGTCGGCAGGGAGGATGCCGGCAACCTCGGCGAGTTTGGCGGTGTCGATGTGGTCGAAGCGCGGAAGGGGCACACCCAGTCGGGCGAACTCGTTGGACAACTGACGCGCGTCGAAATGAACCTTGTGACCCACCAGCGTCACTCGCGTGCCTCGCGGAGCGGAGAGCCACGCGGTGATCTCGTCAGCGTGATCCACGAACGACCCGGCCCCTTCGAGCATCTCCGGGGTCAGCCCATTCACGGCCAGGGCGCCCGGGTCCATCGGCACGCGACCAGGGTTGAGCAGCCAGAGCTTCGAGTCGAAGGTGATGCCGTTGCGCAGCTCAACCATCGCCAGTGACAAGATACGCACCGACGGACCGAAAAGCCCATTGGTCTCGCAGTCGATGGCGATCAGGCGTCGCTTGGTTGCCTTCTGAGTGTTCGTCATCTCACCAGACCCCGTTCGCGAACGAGTTTGGCGGGCACGGTGTCGTCGAGCAGCGAGCGCGTCATTCTCACATCAGCAATGGAGCGCACCGGTGGGACGTAGCCGTCGTGCGAACGAGCGTCGGCGTTCATCTTCGCCACGAGCGTGGCCACACTGTCGAGCTCGTTGTTGGCTCGCAGCACCATCAGGTCGAGAAGGCGGTTGGTGCGTTCCAGGTTCCCGAAACCGAGTGAGCGCCCCGACAGGCTCGGCTTCACAACGCGAAAGAGCGTCGCTTCGAGCGCACCGGTGGAGCGAGGCACCACGTGGAACTCGTCGAACAACGGCATCTGCGCATCCACCAGAGGTTTCTTCGTCTCGATCCAATCTGCCCGGTGAGCAGTCCCGGGTATGCCCTGAGCGGCGAGCCGGCGTTCGTAGTCGGACCACCAGGTCTGCCAGGAGAAGGAGCTCTCGATGAACGACCAGTTGTCGAGGCGCAGTGCGAGGTCCCCAGGCTGGAACCCGTAGCTCTCCCTGAGCTTTGCGAACTGCGAGGTCAGCTGATTGCGCACGTGGAATGCCGAGAGGCACATCTGGAAGGGCTGGTCAGGGTGTCGCGCTGCCAGCAGTTGGGCGGCGGACGAGATCGACTTCGAGCCGTCAGCGATGAGAAGGTCCGGCACGTAGCCGAGCTCATCGAGCACGAGGGTGTAGGCCTCCGCGGCGTGGTTGGCGAAGGCTCGCAAGAGACGGAGACGCGTCGTGCGTCGGTTGCTGTGCGGGTCGATGATGGTCTCCGAGGCGGCGATGACCGCGAACCGCTCTCGCTGAGAGATACCGGGGCGCGACTTCACGTAGATAGGTAGGTCATCGAGCATCAGCGCAATGAACGGGCGGTCCTTCGCGCTGCGACCACGGAGTTCGATGATCTCTTCACGCCGCCTGCTGGACCACGGCTCGAAGAGCACTGGGGAGAAGTTCTCGACCCAGTCGGCGGCCAGCCGCCACGCCCGGGAGCGCTGACGAGCTCCGGCACGACCTGTCAGTGGTGCGGCGGGCTCGTCGTGTGTCCGGTGTCGATCCATCTCGGACTGCGCCCAGACACTGACACCACCGTAGGACTGCCCGTCAGCCAGGTGGATGAGGGCCTGTGCCGCGATAGCGGCGGTGAAGCGGTGACGGCGAGCGGCGTTGGTGTCACCTTGGTTGATGGAGCGGTGCGTCGCGCAGGTCGGGCACGTATCACCGTGATTGACAACAAGACGAGAGAGCGCCGGGGTAAAGCGGTGCGGCTCGTCACCATTCTTGGGATAGCAGCGATAGCGCTGGCGTTCGACGCCGCGGTTGCTGCGTGCCTTCCCGTCACGAACAACGCGGCTCGTCGGGTGCTCGGGACAACGCTCGGGAGGAGAAGGGGGCGCTGGCTGGATTGGCGCGTCACCGGCCAGGGGTGCGAAGAACTGGTGGGCCGCATCCCCGTTGGTCGGCTGACACAAGAAGCGCTGGACCTTCACGCCGTTCTGGATGCGGGTGCCGTTGCGACGCATCACACTGGCGGCGTGGCCAGGGATCGTGCAGGCGACGAGGCGGTTGGGATCTGCGCGCTTTACCAGGGGCTATCTCCTAAATCGGCGGTTTAGCCGTCAGTATAGCCTAAAACATCCCTCATCTCCACTAAACGCCGAGTGGGCAAATGACGAATCCCCCACCAAAGGGTGGGGGATTCGTTGCGAAATTCCGGCGGCGACCTACTCTCCCAGGGAGGAACCCCCAAGTACCATCGGCGCGGGTGGGCTTGACTTCTGTGTTCGGAAT
>JAJYDR010000009.1 GCA_021777285.1 Actinomycetes bacterium | reverse complement strand
CGCCTCCACAGCTACCTCGGCGACGTGCCGCCGGTCGAGTTCGAGGCCGTCTACGATGCCAGCGACAGTGCAACCGCACTGATTGAAATCACAGCCTGAGAGACTCCATCAGACCCAGGGCGATTCACCCACCACCAGCCATAGCAACCCAACCCCGGCAAAGCCAGGGCCACCAGACGCACCATGCGACCGGCCCGTATGCATTCGCGCCGTCCAGAAATGCTCACCCCCGTCCCGGACCTTTCGCCTGCTCGCCGCCGACCCCGCACGTCTCCCTCCGGGATTCCTGGCGAGCGTCGCTCGACGCTCGATGGACGCGCAGCGCCAGGTGGTCAGACGATACGTGGCGGCGTGGTGTGCCGGCGGCGAAACTCAGTGGGCGAGACGCCGTAAGCGGCGTGAAAACACTGGCTGGCGTGAAACTGGTTTCGCCAGCCCACCGAGCGGGCGACCTCGCCAACCGACAGGTCCGTGGAGGCCAGCAGCCGCGCCATCCGCTCCACCCGCATCATGCGCAGGTACGCCATCGGGCTCGTTCCGACCGTGGCATCAAAGGACCTTACCGAGCTGGGAACGCGAGAGGCTGACTTCGTGAGCGAGCGCGTCGAGCGTCCACGGCTCAGCAATCCGGGAGCGCAAGACACCGACGGCGGTGACGACGTGACCTCGCAGTACGCCGTGGACACCCCCGTCGCGACCGGCGTGCCGCCTTGCGACGTGGAACCGTCACAAGGATTCGAGGCGCAACGGGAACTATTCGAGGTCATGGCGTTCTTTGACCCTCACGCGATACCTCGCCGCTGGCTGTTGGTTTCGGTTCGCTCTCGGGTGCGCGTTGGCGGGCGAGGATGAGGCTGGCGATCGTCGTGATCGCCATTGTGGCGACGCCGATCAGCGCTGCGGTGGTGTAAGCGTCGTGGTTCGGGAAGATATGGCCGGTGTCGGTGCCGGCGGCGAGGACGAGACCACCGATCGCGCTGCCAAGGGAGTACGCGATGCTGCGCACGACGTAGTTGAAGCTCATCGCGCTGGACGTTTCGCTCTTGGGGGTGACGGCCAGGATGACGCCGGGCATCGCGGCGGAGAAGCTGCCCACGCCAAGACCCAGCAGACCCATTGCCACGAACAGATCGGCCAGGTTTGACCGAGCGGCGGCAAAGAGAACGAACCCGCCACCGATCACGACGGCGCTGCCGGCCAGGAGGAAGGGCGCATCGATCCGTTTGCGTAGCCGCGGGGGAGCTTGCCACCCGCGAACCCCAGCAGAGAGAACGGGACGAGGACGAGCCCGGCGACGAAGGTGGTGATCCCGAAGCCATAGCCCGCGCTGTGTGGCGTCTGCGCGTAGCGGACTATGAGCGTGAGCAGGAGGTACATGCCGATCCCGCTGACGAACATCGCGATGTTCGCCCCGGCGACCGCTGGGTGGCGCACCGCCCGGACATCGACCAGGGGCGTGGTGGTGCGCAGCGAATAGACGGTCCAGACGCAGAGCAAGACCACCGCCACGATGGCGAGGACTATCGCCACGGCGAGGTGGTGGCTCCACAGGCTCGTCTCGCTGGCGAGGAACAGCACGAGGAACAGGCCGCCCGCCAGCAGCACCGCGCCGGCTATGTCCAGTTGGGGAGAGCGGCCCTCGGGGGCTGCGGGGAGGGAGCGCCAGGCGGTCAGCAGGGCGATGGCGGTGACGAACAGCCCGAGCCCGTAGGCGGCGCGCACCCCACCGATCTCGGTGAGCAGCGCGGCGAGCGGGTAGCCGACACCGACGCCGATGATCGAGACGACCGAGATCACGGCGATGGTGGACGCGCTGCGTTCCTCGGGAAGATGGTCACGGGCGACGCCCATCATCAACGCCGTCAGACCGAGCCCTACGCCCTGGGCGGCCCGACCGACGAGCAGCCATGCGAACGGCAGCGGCAGCGTAGTGAGCGCACTGCCGGCGACGACGACTGCCAGCGTGCCGAGAATCGTGGCTCGCCGGTGCGGACCGGCCCCGAGCCGGCCGAGGATGGGTGTGGCGAGAGCGCCGCTCAGCAGCGCGATCGTCAGCGTCCACTGCGCGCTGTCGAGCGAGACGTGGAACGTCGTCGCGACGCTGGTGATGAGCGGCGTCCCAAGGCTGGCGACCGCCGCCACCACCAGCGCGATGAACATCAGGGCGGGAACCAGCAGCCGCGCCTGCGAGGACTCCGTGGTCGTGCTCATCGCTTGGCCCCGGTCACTGCGTCGGCCCTTCGCGGTCTTGGCGGTCGAGCGCTGCGAGGTGCTCCAGCGCCGGCAGGGCGGCCATCAGCGCCTCGAACTCGTCCTCAGGGAGTTGGTCGATCAATCGAGCGAATGCCTTGACGCCCTTCTGGCGCCGCGCCCGGACGTAGGACTTGCCAGCGTCGGTCAGCCACACCAGCGTCACCCGCTTATCGGACGGGTCACCCCTGCGCTCAACCAGCCCCGAATCCTCCATCACCCGGACCAAGACGGTCATCGCCGGCTGGGTGACGCCCTCGAACGCAGCTAGATCGGTAATCCGTCGCGGGCCGGTCCGATCCAAGGTCGCCAGGGTCGCAGCAGACGTGATCGTCAGATCGCGCGGAGCACGCCTCACCGCTCGGGTCGCCAGCCCGAACAGGACTGACCCGACCGCAGCAGACGTGCGACCAGCTTGACGACCTCGGCGGCCTGTGGCGTCTTTACGAACCATGCGCAGAGCATACAACGTTTATATGAATCTTCTATGCAGCCCTATCCATCGATGGATGCCAGCGGCGCACACACGCGGCGGCGAACCCGGCTCGCGTACCCAACACGGGAGGCTGGCGGGAACCCGCTCGGGTCGTTTACACGTTGGCGCTTTCGGCCGCGGTGGCCTTAGTGCGTGTGATCGGCGGCAACGACGATCGCGACCAGTGCGTCGTCTAGGGCTTCGTCAATGTTGGCCATGTGCTCGGGGTCCTCGGAGAGCCGGTCGCGGGTGGCGACGACGCAGAAGCCGACCCGATGAACGGTTACGTGGTCGAGTACGCGGCGCAGGTCGGGGCGGTCCGTGCTCAGCCCCGAGTAGCCGACATCAATGAACTCGTTGGCCATCCGCAACCCGAGCCGTCGAGCGGCGAGCGCGATCTGCGCCCGCTGGCGCACCACTTGGCGTGCTGCCCTGTCGGCGGTGGTGGGTGCGACGCGGATGTAGGAGACGACGGCCAGGTCGCTCGGGGACCAGTCCTCAGCACTCATGACACCGGGACGGCCGGTACGTGGGCGTCCATGCCCTCGGCCTCGGCTGCTGTCGGGGCCGTGGCGTGGGTGCGCTGCCCGTCACGCAGCAGCGCCTTCTCCTGATGGCGGACCCGCAGCAGCCGGGCCACTGAGGTCGGGATCAGGAGCGTGAAGCGGCAGGTGTTCCAGAACCCGACGGTGAAGAACAGGTTGACCCACCCCGGCCCGCCATCACGGACGATCGTGCCGCAGGCGACCATGACCAGCCCGTAGACGATGACTCCGGTGAGGCCGACGAGCGGCACCCACTTGATCCCGCTACGGCTATGGACGCGGCGGAGGACGATGTTGCTCGGGCAGAACCGCTGCGCCAGGCCGTAGAGGCGGGAGCTGAGCGCCCAACTGGCTGCGAAGTTCATGACGGCCCTCTTTCTGGTCAGACACGCCCAGGGCGCGTCAGATTGCGGGAGCCGCAGTCCAGAAAAGAGGGCAACCCAGCCCAAGGGCGGGTGCAACGCCGAAGCGTCGACAATATTCTCTGCCAGTGCTCAGATTAGCGCTGGCACCGGGCGGATGGAAGGGAAGATGTGCCGTCCAGCGATGTAGACGAGCTGCGTCAGCTAGGTACCCCAAAGGCACCCTCGGCTCAGCCACGATGCGACGGGGCGTCACGCTACCGCGGCCACCTTCCTGCGCCCGCCCGGCCTGATCGTCACCGCCCGCTCCACCAGCAGCCGCCGAACCGCCTGATCCGCCACCCCCAAGCGCTGGCCGACGTTGTGCAGCGTCCACCCGTCGCCGTACAGCGTGACCGCCTCATCAATCTGTGCCTCGGTCATGACTGGCCGAGTCTTGCCCGCCCGAGCAACATGCCCGACGACCGTCCTGCGATGCAGCCCGTAATCCTTCGCCAGCTCGCAAACACGAGCACCGGTCTCATAGTCGGCGATCAACCTCTCCTGCTCGGCCGGGGAGAGCCGGCGCTGAGCCTGCCGCAGCACGCGCACGTTCGGACCCCGCGCATCCTCAAACACCGTCACCGGCGACTCCTGAGGCACCCTGCCACCCTTCCTGACCCGACGAAGTAGCCGTCTGACCAGGGATTTGGCAGACGTGCACGAGTTTGAGAACTCTCTACGTAGGTCCACGAAGTTGAATCGAATGAACCGCACTGGGTTCAGACTGTAATTACGTGAATCAATTCTTCGAGACCAATGAAGTCGCCTGGGTTGCGCGTGTACAACGTCAGACCGTTGGCGTGGGCGATTGCCGCAATCAATAGATCGGCCATGCGTGATCGGTGGGTTCGGCCGGTGCTGGCAACAGCCGCAACTACTTGTCCAAAACTACGCGCGGCCGCAGCGTCGAAGGGGATAGGTTCGAAGGTCGCCTCCGTTTGCTGAAGGCGAGCCTGGCGGTTTGCTTGCTCGGTGACCGACGGCGCAAGCATTGGTCCTGCGGCCAGCTCCGCAAGAGTGATCGCACTCACCGAAATCTCCTCGGGCAAGGCTCGTTGAACCGCGGGTTCATCCCAGTCGAGGACCACTGAAGTGTCGAGTAGGCCCGTGGTCATCTAGAACGCTTGGTCAATGAAGTTGTCGAAGTCGGCTCGAAACCGTTTTGCGTCAATGTGCGGCCCGGTCTCGGCGAAATCACCGATGGCGGACTTCGGCACAACGGTTCGCCGTGGTGCGAAAAGGGGGCGTAATTCGGCTACCGGGATTCCGTTGCGGGTCACGACGAAACTTTCGCCAGCGACGACCTCGTCGATCACCTTGGCATTCTCGTTGCGTAGTTCACGCTGGGCGATGACTTTGGTCATGAGGGTAGTGTAGCCGATTGTGCGACGCAGTGCTACGATAGAGAATGGCACTTCAGTTCGACGTGACGTACGAGTGCCGTCGTGTCGAAAGCCTGTTGAAGTAGAGGGCGGTTTCAGGGGGTCAGCGCACCAAGGGATGGTCGAAAGTCGCCACGGCGAGGCACCGGTTCTTATTGTGTCCCTCAAGGTCCACTCCCGCCGTCATCTCCATGGCGTCACCCGAAGAGGACTCACGACTGCATCGTCAATCGTCAAAGGGCCGACGAGTCCCGTTTAAGCCGCGGATGCGAAGTAGCTGGGATGGATTCTGCTGTGGCTCGTCGTGCTCGCCGCGGTCTCACTCGGGGGTAGTGAAAAAGTGCTACCCACCTGAGCCGGGCGTCACGCCACCGGCATAGCTTCGTACTGGGGCGTCAATTCGACCCAGCGGCTGCGCCAGTTGGGAGAGGCTTGCGTGGCCGACCAGCCATCTGGGTGCGCCGAGTCGTTGCGCTGGAGCGAGCGCGTTAAGTCCTCCAGGTGGGCGTGCCAGCCGGCGCCATGGAAGTGGAGCTTGTCGAGCGGCAGGCCCCGATCCTCTACCACCAGACGAGTTTGGGAGCCCTCCTCCGTGAGCCACGCCTCCAGCTGGGCCTCCTCGTCGGTGCCCGGCTCGGTGATGAGCAGGAGGTGATGAGGCGCGTCGCAACGTTCGACCCGTGCGGGGCCGGTCCAGGTGCTCGTGAAGGTCATCTCGATCGTGCCGCCGACTCGCAGATCGCCCGACACGTGCGCGAGCCAACGTGCCAGTCTCACGGGCGTCGTGCACGCATCCCAGAGGTCGTGGATATCGGTGTCGTAGAGTTCCTCGACGCGCACCGCACCCCGTTGAGGGTCCAGCGCACGCATCGTGCCGAAGGTGGTCACCTTGTTGCCTGCTTTCCTCGTCTGACCTCTGCGTGGAGCGTATCGAGTCGATCGCGCCACAATGCTCGATACGCATCCAACCACTGGTCGAGCTCAATGAGTGCCTCGGGACGTAGGCGGTAGATCCGCCGTTGAGCGTCTGGGCGTACGTCGACGAGCCCTGCCTGCCGCAAGACACGGAGGTGCCTCGAAACACCAGGGCGGGCGATGGGCAGCGCCTCGGCGAGTTCGCCGGCCGTCGCATCGTGATTGCGCAGGATCTCGAGTACCGTGCGACGACTGGAATCGGCCAATGCCTGCATCACGTCGTCCATGGTTTTGAGCGTAGCGATTCCGATACGTACCGTGTTGGTTACATTCTGACCGTCGATCGCAGTGGCACACTCGCGGTTGGACCGGCGTCGTGACCTAACGCGGACGCTAGTGGTCCGGTCGCGCGAGCGGCGGTCACGAACGGTCCACCGGTGGGTATGGTGGTTGCTTGATGAAAGTAAGTTCGCAGCCGAGCGGCCCATCGCCGTCGTTGAACGCGATCGACCAGCTGCAGGTCGGCCTGCAGACAATGACCCAAGCGCTCACTCGTGCACGGATGCATGAGCGGCTCCTGCGCGAGGCGGGCCTTCGCATCGACCGTGCATCGATCATCATCTTGTTCAAGCTGCACCATCGGGGTCGCGGTGCTATGAGGATCACGGACATCGCCGCCATCGTCGGCGTCGACACGCCAGCGGTCACGAGAAAGGTCCAGCAGCTCGAGCAGCAGGGCTACGTCGATAGACTCGCGGACCCGTCCGATCGGCGGGCGGCTCTCATCGTGCTCACCGACGAGGGCCAGCAGGTGGTCGACCGCATTCTCGACGTCCACCGGGCGATGCTCGTTCGACTCGTCGCTGACTGGAGCGACGAGGAACTAGCCACCTTTGCTGCACAACTGACCAAATTCACCCAATCCCTGTCTACCGAAGTGGAGAGTCCCCTTGACTAGCGACGTACCGAGCAACGCGAGCATCCCGGCTGAGCATGAGATTTCACCCGAGGAGCATCGCCGAATTCTCGTGATTCTCCTGGCACTGATGCTCGGGATGTTCCTCGCCGCCCTCGATCAAACGATCGTCGCAACGGCGCTGCCGACCATCGCGGCCGACCTGCACGGACTCAACCACCTGTCCTGGGTCGTGACGGCCTACCTGATTACCTCGACCATCTCGCTGCCACTGTGGGGAAAGTTCGGCGACCTCTGGGGCCGCAAGGGATTCTTCCAACTCTCCGTGATCATCTTCCTGATCGGCTCGGCGCTTTCGGGATTGGCGCAGAACATGTTCGAGCTCATCGCCTTCCGTGCCATACAGGGACTGGGCGCCGGCGGCCTGATGGTCGGTTCGCAGGCCATCATCGGTGACGTCATCCCGCCCCGTCAGCGGGGACGATACATGGGCTACTTCGGCGCCGTCTTTGGCCTCTCGAGCGTGCTCGGGCCGCTCGCGGGCGGCTGGCTCACCCAGCACGTGTCGTGGCGATGGATCTTCTACATCAACGTCCCCATCGGGGTCGTCGCGCTGGCGGTGATCGCCGCGGTGCTGCACGTCCCGGCCCACCGACTCGCGCACCGCATCGACTGGTGGGGTACGGCGCTGCTCTCGGCGGGGGTGGTCGGCCTCATTCTCCTGACCACCTGGGGTGGGAGCCAGTACGCGTGGCACTCCGCCACGATCGAGTGGCTCGCGGTAGCGAGCGTCGCGTTGCTGGCAATCTTTGTAGTGGTCGAGACCAAGGCGACCGAGCCGATCGTGCCCATGGGCCTCTTCCGCAACCGGACATTCAGTGCGGCGTCCGCCGTCGGATTCGTTATCGGCTTCACGATGTTCGGCTCGATCGTCTATCTGCCGCTGTACCTGCAGGTGGTCCATGGATCGTCGCCGACCCGATCGGGGCTCGAACTGCTGCCCATGGTCACCGGCATGTTGATCACCTTCATCATCAGCGGCCGGCTGGTCTCGCGAACGGGCCGCTACAAGATCTTTCCTATCGTCGGGACGGCGATCGTCACGATCGGCATGGTCGCGCTCTCGCACCTGGGGCCGGCGAGCGCGTTCTCGACCGCGGCGCTCTACATGTTCGTCGTGGGCTTCGGGATGGGTTTGGTGATGCAGGTCCTCGTGGTCGCGGTTCAGAACTCCGTGCCCCACGAACAGCTCGGCACCGCCACGGCGACCGCGACGTTCTTCCGCTCGATCGGCGGCGCCTTCGGGGTTGCCCTGTTCGGCTCGGTCTTCAACAGCCAATTGCTCTCACAACTTCGCGCCCACGCGACCGCCAAGCAGTTGGCGATGCTCGGCGGCGGTTCGATCTCGGCTAACCCGGCCCAGATCAGCCAGCTGCCGCCGGCGGCGCACGCGGTCGTCGTCGATGCGTTCAGCTCGGCGCTCCAGCGGGTCTTTCTCGTCGCCGCGCCCGTGGCGGTACTGGCCTTCGCCCTGACGTGGCTGATGAAGGAGATTCCGCTGCGAACACACGCGCACCGACCGGGCCTCGAAATCGACGGCGACGAAGCTGAACCGGTTGGCGCGTTTGACGCACCGGGCGAGTTCGGCATGTAGCAACGGTTCGTCGCGCGTCGGCGGGCCAGATCGTGACAGTGGACCTAGGGCCCTACGGATTTCGCGCGAAACGCCAGTAGAACGGACAGTGTGGCAGTGCGGCCGGCGCGCCGAATGGCGCGTTCGAGGGGACGTGACGACGAGAGTGGTGGCTGATGAGAGATGAGACGCTGACGCGCGCGCTGAAGCGCTACGACCAGTCGCCCCACCTCGTCTTCTGGGAGACCACCAAGGCGTGCTCGCTCGCGTGCCGGCACTGCCGCGCGTCCGCCCAGACTGAAGCGCTGCCCGGTGAGTTGACGACCGCCGAGGGTCGTGACCTGATCGACCAGATCGCGGCGATGGACGGTGCCGCGCCGATTTTGGTGTTTACCGGCGGCGACTGCTTCGAGCGCGCCGACCTCGACGAGCTCGTGGGCTACGCGAAGTCCCAGGGCGTGCACGTGGGCATCGCACCGTCGGTGACCAAGCGCCTGACGCGAGCGAACCTGGCGCGGATGTACGACCTCGGGGTGCGCAGCGTCTCGATCTCGCTCGACGGGTCCGGGCCGCAGTCCCACGACGCCGTGCGAGGCATTCCCGGTCACTTCGATCAGACGATGGCGGCGCTCGCGATGATGCGCGACATGGGTTTCCGACTCCAGGTCAACACCACGGTCATGAACCGCAACGCCGCCGAGCTCGCGGACATTCTGGTCCTGCTTCGCTCGGTCGGCGTGTCGATCTGGGAGGTCTTCTTCCTCGTAGGCGTGGGTCGTGGGGTGGACGTGCAGGAGATTTCAGCGCGAGACGCCGAGGACGTGTGTCACTTCCTCGTCGACGCGACCACCTTCGGCATGACCGTGCGCACGGTGGAGGCTCCCTTCTTCCGGCGAGTGCAGGCCGAGCGCGCGGCTGCGGGCGACGTGGACCCCGCCGCCGCGTTCACGCTCGGCCCGCTGTACGCGGCGCTTCACGAGCGGCTCGACCGCCAACCTCGCGGTGAGGAGCGCACGACGCGCAGCCACTCGCTCGCGACGGGTGACGGGCGAGGGATCATCTTCGTCGGGCACGACGGTGAGGTGCACGCGTCGGGGTTCCTCCCGGTGACGCTGGGCAACGTTCGCGTGACGCCCCTCGGCGAGATCTATCAGACTAATCCGCTGCTGACGGCGATCCGCGCCGGCAGCCTCGAGGGCGGTTGCGGTCGGTGCGACTACTTCCGGCTGTGTGGCGGTTCACGCGCTCGGGCCTACGTACGGTCCGGCAATGTGCTGGGCGAGGACCCGCTCTGCATCCACAGCGATGCGGCCAAGAGAATTCCGCTCACTCCTCGCTAGGACAGACTCGGTCGTGGGAGACTGAACGGATGCGGCGCGCACAACGGAACCCGTGGCGGCGCGCCACCGGCCCGGCGGGCGTCGCGACGCTGGGTGTGGTGACCCTCATCGTCACCTTCGCGCTTGATCGGAGCGTCGCCCGGGCCGCCGTTGATCAGGTCTGGTCGCCGTTCGTGCTCGTCACGGGCCTGCTCCTGATTGGACTGGTCGCCAACGACGACGGCGTCTTCGAATGGCTGGGCGAGCTGTTGACGCGAATCTCCCCGCGCGGCTCGGTGGTGTTCGCCGGCGCGGCGACGGTGATCGTCGCGGTGACGGCGACGCTCAACTTGGACACGGCCGTCGCGTTCCTGACGCCCGTGCTGATCCACGCGTCGCGCCGGCGCGGTGGCGACGACGCACCGTGGCTCTACGGTGTCTTGCTGCTCGCCAACGCCGGGTCACTGTGGTTGCCGGGCTCGAATCTCACGAACCTCATCGTGCTCGGGCATCTGCACCTGACCGGCGCGGCCTTCGCCGCACGGATGTGGCTGCCGGCGCTCGGCGCCAGCCTCGTCACCGCCATAGCGGTGGCGGTGCTCGGCCGCAGGGCCCTTGGAACGTTCCAGGTTCGAGAGCCGGTCGCGGCGCCCTCGATCGGCGTTGGGACCGTCGCGGTCGTGGCAGCAGTGCTCGCGGTGTTCTCTCTCGCCGACGCGGCCCTGCCCGTCGTCGCGATTGGCCTGGTCGCCGCGGGGTGGCACCTGGGTCGCCGGCGCGTCACGCTGCGCGACGTCTCATCGGTCGTCGGACCCGGTGCGTTGATCGGGCTTTTCGCGACCGCGGTGGCCCTGGGGGCGATTGGACGGGTCTGGTCCGGGCCGTCCCAGGTGCTCGCCCACGCGAACACCGTCGTGACGGCCGCCGTCGCCGGCGTCGTCGCGGTGCTCGTCAATAATCTGCCCGCGGCGTCGATCTTCGCGGCGCGGGTCCCGTCGCACCCGTTCGCCTTGCTCGTCGGGCTCAACCTGGGTCCGAACCTCGCCGTGACCGGCTCATTGGCGTGGCTGCTGTGGTGGCGCAGCGCGCGCGGGGCGGGCGCTGCGCCGTCGCTCGCTCGCGCGAGTCGCTGGGGGGCGGTGATCACGCCGCTGAGCATGGCGGCCTCGATCGCGCTCCTGGCGCTGAGCGGGCGGTCGTGAACGCACCCCGGGCGACCTCGCCTCGGGGCTCGCGATGGCGCGCGCCGGACTGCTCAGTAGAGTGCACTCGGTTGCATCGGTGACCGTCGAGGCTGGGGAGTGACGATGAATCGACAGATAGTGCTGCGCGAGCGGCCAGCGGCCATGGTTGACGAGTCGACGACGAGCCTCATCGAGGTCCCCGTGCCGACGTGCGGACCTGGTCAGGCGCTGGTCAAAGTGGGGATGCTCTCCATCGACCCGACGATTCGAACGTGGATGAACGACGCGCCGGGCTACCTGCCGCCGATCGAGGTCGGTGGCGTCATCCGCTCGAGCGGCGCGGGCGTGGTCGTCGAGAGCCAGAGCGAGCGATACCGGGTCGGCGACATCGTCTACGGGATGACGAACTGGCAGGAATGGGTCATCGCCGACGAAACCAACCGGTTCTCGGTCGTTCCCACCGGTCTCGGCGTCGATCTCGCGATGGTGATGAACGTCCTCGGAGCGACCGGGATCACCGCCTACTTCGGGCTCCTCGAGGTGGGCCAGTTCCGCGCCGGGGACACCGTGGTGGTCTCGGGGGCGGCCGGCGCCACCGGATCGGTGGTCGGCCAGCTGGCCAAGGCCCGCGGGGCCGGTCGCGTGGTGGGTATCGCCGGCGGACCGCAGAAGTGCGCCGAAGTCGTGGAACTCTACGGCTTCGACGACTGCCTCGACTACCGCGAGCCGGGCCTGTCCCGGCGGCTGCGCGCAGCCTGTCCCGGTGGGGTCGACCTCTACTTTGACAACGTGGGCGGCGAGGTGCTCGACTTGGCGCTCGCGGCGATTGCGATGCACGGGCGAGTCGTGCTCTGCGGGGCGATCTCGCAGTACAACGTGTCGGGCCACCCGCGGGGCGTCGCCAACACGTCGATGCTCATCAGTCGCCGGGGTTCGATGCGCGGCTTCATCGTGCTCGACTACCTGGACCGCTCCGAAGAGGCGCAGGCCGTCCTCGCGTCGATGGTGCACGACGGGACGCTCGTGCACCGCGAACACCTCGTGTCGGGCTTGGAGCACGCGCCCGAGGCGCTCAACCTCCTGTTCTCGGGCGGCAACCACGGCAAGACGTTGGTTGTTGTCGACGAGAGCGTCACGCTTGCCTGACGGCACCGAGCGGCAAGCGAGCACCCACTCGCCAACGACCGTGGTCGTGCTCTTCGTGGTGGCCGTGGTGGCCGGGTTCGCGCAGTTCGGCGCGATCTCGTCGCTGAACGACGTCGCGCGTCACTTCGGCCACGTCGTCGCCACGGGTCACTCGCTAAAGAGCGCGGTCGGTCTGTCGGGCTCGGTGCTCGGTGTTGGCTTGGCCGTCCTGCGCCTCGCGTCACTGGTGGCGCTGCCGCTCGCCTCGCTCGCCGACCGATGGGGTCGGCGACGGATCTTGCGCGACACCCTCGTCGTCGGGCTGCTCGTTACGGCGGTCGCCTCGCTGAGTCCGAGCTACTGGTTCTTCGTGGCGAGCTTCGCGCTCGCCCGACCGCTGCTCGCGGCGGCTTCGACGCTCGTCCAGGTGGTCACCGTCGAGATCTCGAACGCCGCGAGGCGAGTGCACCGTCTCGCGGTCATGGTGGCGGGCGGCGGGATCGGCGCGGGACTCTCGGCCGTGCTGCATGGGGTCATCCGGGGGCCGAACTCTTTTCGCTGGCTCTTCGCCGTTGTCCTGCTACCGGCACTGATCATGCCCTGGCTGATGCAGGCGGTGCCCGAGTCTCACCAGCGTTCGGCCGAGTCCCACGCGCTGCGTCTCGGCGCTATCCCCAGATTCCTGCGCGGCCGGTTAGCGGTGATCGCCGTCGTCGCCTTCACGGTGGGGATGATCACCGGTCCGGCCAATGGTTTCACGTTTGTCTACGGCGAAGGGGTTTTGCGCCTCAGCCCGTCGGTCGTCGCGGGCGTGGTCGCCTCGAGCGCGCTGTCGGGTTTGGGCGGACTGCTGCTCGGGCGTCGCCTCGCTCAGACCGTCGGCCGACGCGGCACCGTCGCGATCGGCGTGCTCGCGCTCGCGCTCACCTCGGCCTACGCCTACAGCGGCGGGCGGCTCAGTTTCGAGATCGGGTACTTCCTCGGCGTCGGCGCGGCCGGTCTGCTGGCCCCGGCGGCCAGCGCGCTCAGCACCGAGATCTTCCCGCGCGCGTTCCGCGCGACCGCCGCGGGTTGGGCGGGGGTGGCCGGGGTGCTCGGCGCGACGGCCGGCCTCGCGCTCTTCGGGTGGGTCGGCGACGCGATCGGCGGCGTCCAGTCGGCCTCGCTGCGCGTGCCGGCGCTCGTGACGTTCCTGCCGCTGCTGCCCTCGATCGTGCTGCTCGCACGGCTGCCCGAGAGCCGGGGGATGGAACTCTCCTAGTCGAGGACGAGGTCGGCGCAGAGTGCGCGGTGATCGCTGCCGCCGTCGCTCGCGAAGCTCGCGAGCGACCGCCAGGGCCCGCGCCCGAGGATGTGGTCGATCTGCGAGTGGGGGCGACGGGCGGGCCAGGTCCGGGCGCGCGCGAGCGTACGCCACCCAGGCAGAAAGAGGCGCAGGGGCGGGCGCCATGAATTGAAGTCACCCACGAGCAGGACGGCCCGGTCCGCGTCGAGGGCGTCGGCGATCGCGCGCACGCGCCGATACTGGCGAAAGGACCCGTGACTGAGGTGGGCGCCGTGAATGGCGAGCACGGTGACGGGTCGGCCGTTCACGTCGAGGTCGGCGATGATGAGTGTGCGCCGCACCCGCTCGCGCGGTAGGCGTCCGAGGGCCTGGGCGTGGATGGCGGTCACGGGGTAGCGCGTGAGCAGGCTCAGACCCCAGTCACCGGTCTCGACCGAGTGAGAGCGAGCGCGCCGGGACCGCTGGGTGGCGCTGAGTGTCCGGTGCTCGGTGAAGTAGAGGCCGTGCTCGCCCGTGAAGTGGGCGAGCCGAGGCTGCCAGGTGGCGCCCGCGCGTCCGGTCGTGACGCGCTCGGCGCGCGCCAGGGGCACGAAGAGCCCGGTCATCGACAGCCGGTCCTGCAGTTCGGCGAAGAAGTCGGGTCCGTCGTCACCTCGCCAGGTCTCAGGGCAGATCAGCACGTCGGCGTTCAGCGACGCCGCGTGCTCCAGGGCACCGGTGGGGCGCCCCCAACCGTCCACCCCGGCGTGCAGGTTGAACGTTGCGACGCGCACCGGACGAGTTTACGCCCGAGCCAGTGGTGTGGCAGGCTCTATGTCCGTGGACTCCGTGAACGTCACCTTCGGCCATCGCCTTTGGTGGGTGGACGCTTTCATTGGCGAAGGCGCGCGCGGGAATCCGGCGGTCGTCGTGCTCCTGGAGCGATCGGTCGCCGACGACGACTTGCAGCAGATCGCCTTCGAGTTGGGGGTCTCGGAGACGGCGTTCATCCGCCGCGTGGGCGACGGTTGGTCGCTGCGGTGGTTCACGCCGACCGTGGAAGTCGACCTGTGCGGTCACGCCACGCTCGCGACGCTGCACGTGCTGCTCAGTGAACTCGGCGTCCCCGCCGGCGAGCTGTTCTTCCAGACCCGCGCCGGCGTGCTCTCGGGGCGACGCCTGCGCGACGGGATGCTCGGCATTGACCTGCCGCGGGCCTACCTCGAGCCGCTCGAGCCCTCGGTGCTCAATGGCACCCTCGGCGCGGTGCGCGAGGTCTACCAGGCGGGTCCCCAGAGCGTGCTCGCGATCGTGGAGAACTACGACGCGCTGTGCGGACTCGCGATCGACCCCATGAGCCTCTTTCTCGTCCCCGGCGCCCTCGTCATCGCCGCCTGCGTCGGCGGGCCGGACGCCGACGTGTCGATCCGCGTCTTCGCGCCCCGGCTGGGTCTCGCTGAAGACCCGGTAACGGGCAGCGCGCTGTGCGCGGTGGCGCCGTGGTGGGTCGCCCAGACCGGGTCGCCGACCGTGATCGTGCGCCAGGCCTCGACGCGCGGCGGGGTGATGTTCGCCCGGCTGTTCGAGAAGAACGTCGAGGTTGCGGGCTACGCACGGACCTTCTTCGGGGGTGACCTGCGGGCATGAGCGCCTCTGACGCACCTAGCGAACGATCCCGAGTCCGGCGACTGCCTGAGAAGGCGCGCTACGAGCGCGAGCTCGTGAACGCCATCCTCGACGCCGCACCGTACTGTACGGTGGCGGCGACGGTCGACGGCCTCGCCGTCGCCCTTCCCACCCTGCACGCGCGTACCGGCGACGTCTTGTACCTACACGGCAGCCGCTCCAACGCGGTGATGAAGGCGGTGGTCGCACGGGGTGAGGCGTGCGTGAGCGCGACGTTGTACGACGGCATCCGCGTCGCGAGGAGCGGGTTCGAATCATCCATCGCCTATCGCTCGGTGGTCGTCTTCGGCGCCGCCGCGTTGGTGGACGACCTCGAGGCGAAGCGACGAATCCTCGACGGGTTCGTCGACGCGGTCCTGCCCGGCCGAAGCGGCGAGATACGGCCCGCGACTGACGCCGAACTTCGCCGAACGATGGTGGTGCGCGTCTCGATCGACGAGGCATCGGTCAAGGTTTCGGCTGGCCCCACCGACGATCCCGTCGAAGACCAGGCATTACCCGTCTGGTCGGGTGTGGTGCCCGCCTCCCTCGTCTTTGGCGCGCCGGTACCCTCGAGCGACGGGGCGATGAAGGACGGGACCATCGAGCTGCCTGAGTCGGTGCGGCGCCTCGTGGGCGGAGCCCCGTGAACCTCGACGCACTCGTCGCCTCGATCCGAGCCCTGACGCCGGTCGACGAGCGCGAGGCGGCCTCCATCGCGGCGACGATCGACCGATTGCGCTGGCCCATCGATCCGTTCGATGAATTCGCCCACGACCACCACGTGACCGCCTCGGCGTTCGTCGTGTCGACGCGTGGCGTGATCCTGCACCGGCACCGGCGGTTGGGCATCTGGGTGCAACCCGGGGGCCACGTCGACGCCGGCGAGGACCTCGAGGCCGCGGCGCTGCGCGAGACCCGTGAGGAGACGGGTCTCGTCGCGCGGCATCGACGGCCGCCGCTGCTCTTTCACGTCGACGTCCACGCCGGACCGCGGGGCCACACCCATTACGACGTGCGCTACGTGCTGATCGCCCCGCCCGTCGATCCGACGCCGCCGGCGGGCGAAAGTCCCGACGTCTTCTGGTTCGACTTCGCCGCCGCGCAGGAGCGGGCGGAACCAGCCCTCCGACCGGCGCTGGCGGCGTTGGCGACGGAGACGTCGCGGTGGAACGTGACAGACTACGGCGATGACTGACGCCGACGCGCTGCGCGCCTTGATGGAAGCAGACCGTTGGATCGACCGGGTGTCTGCCCAGCGGGACCATCTGCCCGAAGCCGAGGAGCTCGCGGCCCTCGAGGCGGAACTTCGCGGCGAGGTCGGGGCCATACGCGACGCCGAGGGCGCGCTGGCGCCACTGCGCGCCGCCTACGACGAGGTCGCCACGCGCGCTGACCGCGTCCAACAGCGCCGGCGCGAGCTCGAAACGGCGCTCGCGTCCTCGACCGGCGGCGCTCGCGACCTCTCGGCGATGCATCACGAGCTCGAGTCGGTGTCGGCCCAGGGTGATGTGGCCGACGAGGAGGCCCTCGGGTTGCTCGAAACGCTCGAGGAGCACGACGCGGTGGTCAAACGGCTGCGACACGAGATCAGGCCCAAACTGGCGCGCCGCGAGGAGCTGCGAGGCACGGTCGAGCAGCTGCGGGCGTCACTGGACGAGGAGGTCGCCTCACTGCGCGCGGCGCGTGAGGAGCGGGCCCGAGCGGTGTCCGACACCCTGCTCGCGCGCTACCAGCGCGCGCTGACCCGTGCTGGCACCTCCGGGGCGAGCCAGATCGTTTCGGGCCGTTGCGACGGCTGTCGGATCGCCCTGGCGCCGCTCGACCTGGACCGGGCGAAGGGGCAGGCTGAGGGTGCCTTCATGGACTGTCCGTCGTGCGGTCGGATTCTCCTGCCGTGATACTCCTGATCCGACACGGCCAGACCACCACCAACGCCCAGTCGCTGCTCGTCGGGCGAAGCGACCCCGAGCTCACCGCGTTGGGCGAGCGCCAGGCGATGGCGCTGCGGCGTCTGGTGGAGGGCGTGGAGCAAGTGTGGACGTCGCCTCTGCAGCGGGCCCGCGACACGGCCCGGCTGGCGCTGCCGCACCTGGACCCGCTGGTGCGCCACGAGTTCATCGAGGTCGATTACGGCTACCTCGATGGGCAGCCCCTGAGCGTGGTCAGCGCCGAGCAGTGGCGCGCCTTCGAGTCCGATCACGACCTCGCCCTCGGTGACGGCGAGTCGCTCGAATCGGTCGACAGACGGGTGCACGCGGTGCTCGACGAGTTGCTCGCGGACCCCTCGAGCCTGCTGCACGAGCACCACCGTCACCTCGCGATCGTGAGCCACGTCAGCCCGATCAAGTCGGCCACGGTGTGGGCGCTCGGCGTGCCGGGATCGGTGGCCTGGCGGACTCGCCTCGACAACGGTTCGATCACGACGATCGGGATGCGCCAGTCGTCGCCCACCCTGGTCCACTTCAACCTGGTGCCGCCGCTCGACTGATCAGGGCAGGGCGACCGCGATCGCGGCGAAGGTCAGCGCGACGCCGAGCAGGGTGCACGCGTGGAAGAGCTCGTGGTAGCCGAAGACCCGCGGGTTGAGTCGGGGCCGCTTGGCCCCGTAGAACACGGCGCCGAGTGAGTACGCCACGCCGCCCGCGACGATGAGCGAGAAGGTGACGGCGCCGCCGCCGCGATAGATCTGGGGCAGCACGCCAATGGCCGCCCACCCGACGACGAGGTAGGGGAGCGTGTTGACCCATTTGGGCGTGTCGAGGGCCAGCTGTCGGATCAGGATGCCCACCGCGGCACCACCGGCGATCACGAGCAGCAGCACGGTGCGGATCATGCCGTGCATCGTCAGCCCCGCGACGGCGAGGTAGGTCCCGGCGATCGCCGCGAAGATCGCCGAGTGATCGGCCCGACGCCACGCTCGCCGGTGGGCGGTGCTCCAGTTGACCCGGTGAAACAGTGCGCTCGTGAGCATCATGATCGACACCCCGACCACGAAGCACGTGACCCAGGCGACCTGGGCCCAGGTCTGGGCTCGCAGGTAGAGGACCGGCGAGGCGAGCAGAAGCGCCACCACACCGACGGCGTGCAGCCAGCCGCGAAGCAGCGGTTTGACGAATGCTGGCTCGACGGCGTTCTCGGTTGCGCTGGGGGTCACACCGTCACGTTACGGCGCAAACACCTCGCGTCGGGTTCGGGGCTCGCGCCGCTGTCGGTAACGACGATGCCGCGAGATTCGTAGTGGGTGGGCGCCGTAACGACGAAGCCCGCTCGTTTCGTCTAACGAAACGAGCGGGCCCGCGTAGGTTGGCCCCCCCAGCCAATACGACGAAGATAGTTGGTGGATGACCGGTAGGGTGAACGCGAAAGCACTGGAATGACCGTATCGTGAGCAAATTCACAAGGGGGAATGACGATGGAACAGCGGATTCTCGGCCACGGACTCAGCGTCTCGCAACAAGGCCTCGGCTGCATGGGGATGAGCGAGTTCTACGGCGCCGGAAACGATGAGGAATCGATGGCCGTCATCAACGCGGCCCTGGACGCGGGCGTCAACTTCCTCGATACGGCTGACATGTATGGGCCCTTTGCGAACGAGCGGCTGGTTGGTCGGGCGATCGCGTCGCGGCGCGACGAGGTAGTACTCGCGACGAAGTTCGGCAACCAGCGCACCGAGGACGGCCGGTCGCTCGGGGTCAACGGGCGCCCCGAGTACGTCGTGGCGGCGTGCAACGACTCACTCGCTCGCCTGGGCGTCGACGTCATCGACCTGTACTACCAGCACCGCGTCGACCGGTCGGTGCCTGTCGAGGAGACCTGGGGCGCGATGAAGTCGTTGGTCGAGGCTGGCAAAGTTCGCTACCTCGGCATCTCGGAGGCCTCGCCGGCCACGATCGAACGGGCCAACGCCGTGCACCACGTGACCGCAGTGCAGTCGGAGTACTCCCTGTGGACCCGAGACCCCGAGGACGGCGTGCTCGACACGTGTCGGCGCCTCGGCATCGGCTTCGTCGCCTACAGCCCGCTGGGCCGGGGGTTCCTCACGGAGGAGGCGGCCAACCGAAGTGCAACGGCGGAGGGTGATTTTCGCGCGCACCACCCGCGATTCGTGGGCGAGGCCTACGAACAGAACATGAAGCTCGTGGCCGCCCTCGAGACAATCGCCGCGGGGCTCGACGTGCGTGTCGCTCAGCTCGCGCTCGCTTGGGTGCTGAGTCGCGGCGAGGACGTGGTGCCCATTCCGGGCACCAAGCGACGCAAGTGGCTCTACGAGAACATCGCCGCGAGCGACCTGCGACTGAGCGCCGAGACCATCGCGGCGATCGAGGCGGCCGTGCCGCGCGGCGCCGTGGCGGGCGATCGATACCACGAGAGTGGGATGAAGACCATCAACGGCTGAGACGGCCCGACGCATCACTGCGCCGTAGTCACCACGCCGCCGCTGAGGTCGACGACGAGGTCGCACCACGCGATGACCTGCTCGTCGTGGGTCGCGATGATCACGGAGGCGCCGCTCGCGGCGAGGAAGCCGATCACCGCCGCGGTCTCCTCGTGGCCGAGGCCGCTGGTGGGCTCATCGAGGAGCACGATGGCCGGTCCGGTGGCGAGGGCGCGCACGATCGCGATGCGCTGGGCCTGGCCGCGCGATACCTCGTCCCACTTCGTCGTTGGTCCCGCGTCGATGCCCAGGGCGACCAGGTCCTCGTCGATGGGGCGCACCACGGTGCGACCGAGCGCGAGGACATCGCGCGCGTAGCCGCGCAAGAGTCCCGTCTCACCGGGCACGAAGGCCACGTGCGCGCGCAGGACGTCCTCGGCGATCTCGCTCACCGGCGTGTCGCCGATGGCGACGAGGCCGCCGTCGGCGGCGTCCAGTCCCGCGAGGATCCGCAGCAGTGTGGACTTGCCACTGCCTGAGGGGCCGGTTACCGCGACGTGGCGGCCCGGCGCGACCTCGAAGGAGCCGTCTTCGACGATGGTGCGCTCGCCCTCGCGGATGGTCACGTGCTCGACGCGCACGGTGGTGTCAGTTGGCCAGAGGGCGTTAGCCGCCGCCGGGGCCACGTCGAGCTCCTCCAGTCGTTCGGCGGCCGCACTGACCGCGACGGCCGTGTCGAGCGCTACCCGCAGTGCCGTCAGCCCGTCGAAGGTGGCCAGTGCGAGTAGGAGCGATACGACGGTCCACACCGGTGCGCTGGTGGGGGCGGCGAGTCGCAGGGCGATCATGGCGACCACGGTGGCGACGGGGGCGACGAGGGCGGATCGGCGGCGCTGATTCGAGGCCCGAGCTTCGGCACTCGCGAGGGCGTCGCGCGGGCCCTTCAGTCGGTGCTCGAGGAACGACCGGGCGCCGAGGAGATCGAGTTCGGGGCTTACCGTACTCAACGCAACGAGGGTGGCGCGGAACTCCCCGCGCGCGCGGCGAAGCCAGCGGTCCACGGCGATCAGGGCGTCCGCCGAGAGGCCCAGGGCGAGCACGGCGACGACTTGGACGACTGCTACGAGCAGCGCCGCGGCGATCCACCGACCCTGTGGCGCGAGGCAGGCGATGACGACGTCGCCGACCGCGAGCGCGGCCAGCGAGCTCGCCGCGGGCAGCACGAATCGCAGCCACAGGTCCTGCAATTCGTCGGTGTCCTGGAGCGCGCGCTCGAGCAGGTCGCCCCGGGCGTAGGTGCGCCAGCGACGCACCGACCACCCCCCGACGGTGACGAGGAGCCATCGCCGCCATCGTGAGACGGCGGCGAAGCCGAGCCGGTGCGCGCTCATTCGTTCGTTGAAGCGGATGGGCGAGCGCAGGAACGCGAAGAGCTCGATGACGATGAGGATGCCGGCGACCGACCGCAGCCCCGGGCGCGCCGCGCTGACGACGAGCAGCGCGACGGCGCCGACGAATAGGCCCAGGGCGGTAATCGAACTGAGCGTGCCCGCTACGAGCGCCTTGATCAGCGCGGCGCGCGGGGGCTGCGCCCGCCGAATCCAGCGGCGCAATCGGTCGCGATCGGCCCTCACGGGCGCAGCTCGATTCGCTGGTCAAAGGTGTTGAGCAGGGGATTGTCGACGCTCAATTCGATGACGCCGAGAGTCGTGAGACGTTCTAGCAGCGCGGCGACTCGGGCGCGATTGGACTCGTCCAAGACGCCGGCGATGTCGTCGACGACGAGGAGGACGGGCTCGGCGAGCGTGGCGCGCGCCAGGACGAGTCGAACCCGCTCACCGGCGCTGAGGCCCTCGCCGTCGGCGAGGAGCAAGACTGAGAGGTCCTCGAAGCGCGGCCCGATGAGCCCCAGCTCGTTCAGCCTCGAGCGAACGACAATTTCGTCGACGACTCGGCCCAGTGTGAGGTTGTCCCAGAGCGAACCGTCGAACAGCGCCGAGGCCGGACTCACGACGGCGAGGGCACCCTCGCGCCGGGTGATGGATCCCGACACCACGCGGCGCCAACCGACGAGGGTGTGCGCGAGCGTGGTCTTGCCCACCCCGGACGGTCCGGTCACGAGGAGCCGCTGGCCCGGTTCGAGCGTGAGGGTGATCGGCGAGGGAGTCGCCTCGGTAACGAGGGACCGGGCCGCGAGGAGCGGTCCAGTCGCGGCGAGCGGTGCCTTCGCGATGCGGCGAAGGACGGCGAGCGACGCGGCCGTGTCGTCGCGACGGTGAAACTCGACGCCGAAGCGCCGGACGTAACCGAAGAGTTCACTCGCGATGAGGACGGCGATCAGGGCCCGGTCAAGGGAGATCGAGCCCCGCAAGAGACTGAAGCCAACGACCATCGCCACGAGTCCGATGGAGACGCCGCTCAAGAACTCCGTGACCAGCGAGGACTCGAGCGCCACGCGAATCGTGCGAATCGCCGCGAGGTGCTCGGTGTCGCTCATCGCCGCGATTTCGTCCGCGCCGTAGCGCACCGCGCCCAGGGCCCGAAGTTCGGGGGAGTGCTGGAGCATCTCCAGCTGGCGGCGTTCGAGCACGTCGCGGCGCTGGTTGTAGTCGCTCGTCAGCGCGGCGCTGCGCCGTCCGGCGCGTTGGTAGAGGGGCACGGCAACGGCGAGCAGGACGACGACGAGACCCGCACTGAGCCAGCCAGCGGCGAGCCAGATGATGAGGATGCCAACGGCCGCGGTGCGAGCGCTCGCCCCCACCACGACGAGGGCCGGGCCCGCCGCGGCGTTGTCGATGGCGAGGCCGAGGTCGCGACGGCCCCGCTCGCCCTCGGCTCGCGGTACTACGAGTTGGTCGATGACGGTGCGCCGCCAGCGGTCGCGGATGACCCGCGCGGTGAACGTCGCCCACGCATCGGTACTCGAGGCGACGAGCCAGCGCGCGAGCAGCGCGACGACGACGAGGACCACCCCTCGGGTGATGGCGCCGTGCGCGACGCTCGACACTCCGAACGCACTGAGCAGCGCTCCCGCGAACCCGACGAGCGTCGCGGCCGCGCCAATAATTCGCGACCGACCCGCGAACGTGTCGATCACGGGATGTTCGGCCACGACCTCATGCTAATGACGGCGGGCCGCTCACTCGAAGTCGTCGCGGTGGGCGAGGGACTGGGCCGGGCCGTTCAGCCAGTGCCGCAGCGCCCTGGTCGCGCGGCAATCGTCCTCGTTGTACTCGAGCAGCCGGGCGCGAGACCTTGCGGCCTCCTCACCCGAGGTCATCGCGACCTCGTACCACAGCATCGACGCTTCGCCACTGGGGTTGGGGTCGCGCCAACTGAAGCCCGCGAGCCCGGCCAAGACCTTCAGTCCGATTGGCCCGTCGGTCTGGATCTGGGTCTTGGCGAGGTGGTGCAGGTCGATCCAACTCGACGGGGTCGCGCGGCGGAACTCATCGAGGTCCGCGCGGGTCGGGCCGTCGGCCAGGGGATCCTCGACCGCCCGGTTCATCGCCCCGTCCTCGGCCTGGGCCCAGAAACAGTAGGCCGTGAGGCGTCGTCCCTCGGCGCGGCATCGCTGGCGAAGGTCGTCGAACCACCGCCAAAACTCGGCGAAGAGCCGGGCTTCGGCGCCAGGGGCGTGGTCGTCCCAATTGGTGAACGCGACGTACCCGTCGCGAACGCCCTCGACGGGCTGGTTCGTGGTGACGAGCGCGCCCCACAGGTACGTCGCATCGCCGTAGCTCTCGGTGTCAATGTCGACCTCGACGTCGCCGGTCGGTGACCCCACGTGCTCCGCGTCAACGATGCGCAAGGGACCGCGCTCGTGGGCCCGAGCTCGGTAGATCAATTCGTCGAGGTGGTTGATGACACGCGCGATGTGCGCCTCGGGGCGGTCGTCGACGTTCGCGGGACCCGAGCGCCGCTGGGCGGCGACGGGGTCGAGTCGGGCCAGCGCCCGCCTGGTCGTGACGCCGTGCTCGCGCAAGGTGAGCTGCTGGTCGAACGTGGTGAATCGGGTGAGCGAGACGTCGTCGAGATCGTGAAGTTGACGGCCACACGGCTCGCTGTAGGGACAGTCGAGGCACTCGCGGTGCCAGTACGGCGCGGTGGGGAACGGACCCTCGCCGGCCCGCCAGCGGTCGTGCGCGCGCACGACCGTCAGGCGCTCGTCGTAGTAGCGCTGGTAGGCCGCCAGGTTGAAGCGCGGATAGTTCGTGGTGCCCAGGTCGAACCACCAGACCTCGCGGTGACGATCGACGACGGCGCCGCGGGCGTCGGGGTCGACCACCCCGAGTGTCTCGAGCACGCGCAAGGCGTGCGAGAGGGCGAGGCCATTGCGCAGGGTCGACGGGTTGGAGCGAACCCCGACCCCCTCGCGGAAGGTCGCGTCGGCGGGGCTGATTCGAGCGAGCGACCCCACGAGCGTTCGTCGCGTCGACGCTCCCTCAACGAGCTCATTGTTCTTGATCAGCACGGGCGAATACGCGTAGCGCACGCCGACTCGTCCGACGCGCACGAGGACCTGGACGTGCGCGCGGCGAAGCGCGTCGCCGTCTCCAGGCAGGCGAGGGTTGAGGATCAGCGGGGCGCCCGCATCGATCGCCGCCACCGTGGCGGCCGAGGAGTCGACCAGCACGCTCTCGGGGTGCAACTCGATGAGGTCCGAGATGACGGCGCGGCGAAGCTTCTCGGCGTCGCGCCGGCGACGTTCGTGTTCGGGTGCCGTGCGCGGCCGATCGAAGTCGTAGGGCTCGCCGCGACTGAGTGCCACGCGGTGCACGCACGCGGCGATCTCGTCGCCTCGCAAGTAGTCGGTCACCCCGAAAGCCTACGGTTCACGCGTCGTGGCCGCGGTCGGGGCGGCACGGATGGTGAGACGACCTGTAAGCGGGGTTCTGTCCCCCCTCCGAAGAGGGGTGGGCGGCCATCCATCTCAGCGATCTACCTTGGGAGGGTCTCGTTGCCGAGACCACCGGGCGCCTCCCAGCTTTGATCTTGCTCCTGGTGGGGTTTACCAAGCCGCCCCGATCGCTCGGGACGCTGGTGCGCTCTTACCGCACCGTTTCACCCTTACCGCATCCCGTTCCCCGGGAGGCGGCGGTCTGTTCTCTGTGGCACTTTCCTGCACGTCACCGTGACTCACGTTTCGCGAGCACCTTGCCCGTGGAGCCCCGACTTTCCTCACCGGCTACGCCGGCGCGGCCGCCCAGTCGTCTCACCATCCGACCCCAGTTTGACATACGTCCTCGCAGCCCGACAACCGCGTTGCGCGACACAGCGGGGCGATAGCCTCGCCACGTGACTGACGACGCAGCGCCCGACGAACGCGACATCATTGACGTCGGGACTTTCTACCAGCTGCTGACCGCACAGTTGGAATCGGCCTACGGCCGCCGCCACCCCCGGTGGATCAGGGGCGAAGTGGCCAAGGTCTACGAGAAGTCCCACCTCTACGTCGACCTGGTCGACGCCGGTTCGTCGTCCGATACCAAGCGGCCCGTGCTCAACGCGCACTGCTGGGCGACGCAGTGGAACGTCATCAAGCGACGGCTGAGTGACGACGGCGTGACACTCAAGCCCGGCACCGTCGTGAACCTGTTCGGCTACGTCGACCTCTACGCGCCGTCGGGACGCATCGGGTTCACCGTGACCGAGGTCGACGTGGCCGGTCTCTTGGGCGACGTCGCGCGTCGACGACTGGAACTCATTGCGCGGTTGCGCAGCGAGGGACTTCTCGAGTCCAACCGCTCGCGGCCGGTGTCACCGGTCCCGCTGCGCGTGGGGTTGGTGGCCAGCCGCCAGACCGAAGGCTTTAGCGACTTCACGGGTCAACTGCTCCGATCGCCTTATTCATTCGCGATCTCGCTGGTCACGGCCGTCGTGCAGGGTGAAGCGGCGCCCGCCCAACTCGTGGCGGCGATTGAGCGACTCGACGACGAGGGCATGGACGTGATCTGCATCGTGCGCGGCGGCGGTTCGCGGGGCGACCTTGCGTGCTTTGACGACGAGCGCGTCGCGCGCGCCATCGCCACGGCCCGCACCCCCGTATTCACGGGAATCGGCCACACGGGCGACGAAGCGGTGGCGGACCTGGTCGCCCACACCAGCGCGATCACGCCGACGAAGCTGGGCGAAGAGCTCGTCGCGGTGGTCGACGAATGGCACCGGCGCAACGTCAGTGAACCCGCCCGCACGGTGATTGGCGCGGTGGACTCGATCGTGGACGAGGCGACGGAGTTCCTCGGCGAGCGTCGGCGGACGATGATCTTCGCGGTGCGCGACCGATTGCGCGCCGAACAGCGCCACCTGGTGGCCACGCGCGAGCGTGTGGATTTGGCAGTCCGCTACACCGTCGACCGGGCGGAGCGGTGGCTCGAGACGGTCCACCGCCTGTTGCACGCCTACGACCCGCAGCGTCGCTTGGACCAGGGGTGGTCGATAGTCTCGAGGGCCGACGGCTCGATCGTGCGTAGCGTGCGTGACGTGGCGGTTGGTGCGAGTGTCGCCATCCGAGTCGGTGACGGCGAGTTGGCTGCGTCGATCACGGCGCGAGAGGAGAAGGACGAATGACAGTTGGAGGATGGAATGAGGCCGCGGGCGAACTCAACGCCATTGTCGCGTCCTTCGACGAGGGCGAAGTATCCGTCGACGACTTGATCGAGAAGCTGGCGAGGGCCACCGCGATCATCGAGGAGCTCGAGGCCCGGCTCAGTGCGACAAAGTCCAAGGTCGAGGAACTGGCGCCACGAATCGCACGGGTCGGCGAGCAGGGTGACTGACCGTCTCTACTTCCGCCAGCTGCTCGCGGGCGTGGACTTCGCGGTGGGTGACCCGGTGGCGACGGCGATGGTCAACTACGTCTACGCGGTGGGCGACCGCGAGACCGGCGACGCCGTGCTGTTCGATCCGGCCTATCGGCCCAGCGAACTACTCCAGGTGCTCGAGAGCGATGGCATGAACCTGCGAGGGGTCGTCTTGACGCACTACCACGCCGACCACGCGGGCGGGACGCTTGTCGGACACCACATTGAGGGTACGAGTGAGCTGCTCGGCCTCGTCGACGTCCCCGTTCACGTCCAGGCAACGGAATCGCCGTGGGTGACCAAGGGCACGAGCGTGGAGCGCGACAGCCTGGTCGAACACGCGTCCGGCGACTCGATCCCGGTGGGCGCGATTGCCATTACGGTGCTGCACACGCCGGGGCACACGCCCGGCAGCCAGTGCGCACTCGTCGACGGCCGGTTGATCAGTGGCGACACCCTCTTCCTCGATGGCTGCGGGCGAACCGACCTGCCCGGCTCTGATCCCGCCGAGATGTACCGGACCCTCACGAGTCGCCTTGCCGGGCTCGACGGTGCCACGTGGCTCTACCCGGGGCACCGCTACGCCGACGAGCCGACGGCGCAGCTCGACACCGTTCGAAAAGACAACGCCGTTCTGGCGCCCATGAGCGCAGCGCAGTGGCTGGCGACCTTCAGCCGATAGCGAGGCTCGACGCCTCGAGCCACGTCGTGGTGGTCGGCGCCGGCCTCGCCGGGTGGCGCCTGGTCGAGGCGCTGCGCCGTGACGGCTACGAGGGCGAGGTGACCGTCATCGGCGACGAGCAGCATCGGCCCTACGACCGACCGCCGCTGTCCAAGCAGGTCCTCGCGGGCGTCGTGGACGTGGACGACACGACCCTCGTGCACCCCAATTCGCCACACGACGTGACCTGGCGGTTGGGCGTAGCGGCAACGGCACTGGACGTCGAGCGGCACGAGGTCCACCTCGCCGGTGGTGAACGCGTGGCCGCGACCCACATCGCGATCGCCACGGGCACGCGCGCCAGGCGCTTCACGAGTTCGGCCGGCGAACGGGTGCACGCGTTGCGCACTATCGACGACGTGATCGGACTCAACGCGGACCTGGCCCGCGTCACGCCGGGTGCGACGGTGGCGATCATCGGGGGCGGATTCATCGGGGCCGAAGTGGCGACGTCGCTCACGAAACGCGGTTACCGCGCGATCGTCCTCGAAGGGGCCGCGCGGCCGCTCCTCGGCCCGCTCGGCGCGGAGGTGTCGTCGTGGTTGGTCGATCTCCCGGCGGCGGCCGGGGTCGAGCTTCGCTGCAGTCAGCAAATCAGTGACGTGGTCGTCGAGGACGACGCCTTACGGCTGCGCATCGAGGGGGCACCCGACGTGGTGGCGCCCGTCGTCATCGCCGGGGTTGGCGCGGTTCCCAACGCGGACTGGCTCGTTGACTCGGGACTGGTACTCGACAATGGCGTCGTGGTCGACCGCGCCATGCAAGCCGCGCCGGGAATCGCCGCCATCGGCGACGTAGCGCGCTTCGCGTGGTCGGGGCCGACGGGCCCGGGTCTGACGCGCATGGAGCACTGGCAGGTCGCTAATGACCACGCCGCGACGCTGGCGCGGGCGTGGCTCGCCGGCGAGCCGCACGACGGGCCATTCGTCCCATACTTCTGGTCGGACCAGTACGGCAAGAAGATCCAGATGCTTGGACACCCGGACCCGGACGATCAGGTGCTACGGGTCCATGGTGCGCTCGAGGCCGGGCGTTGGCTCGCCCTCTACCACCGCGACGGTGTCGTCACCGGGGTTGTCGCACTCAGCAGCCCGCGAGCGCTGATGCTCGCCAAGGTGTTGCTCGAAACGCCGACCGACGTGGCCGAAGCGGTCGCACTCGCCCCCTGGGTGTCCTAGTCACCGCTCGCGGCACACGGCGCACGGCACGCACGTTCAGGGCGCGGCGAGTTCCGTTCGTCGTCCGTGCGTCGACGCTGCAGCGACCTAGAACGACACCGCGCTGAGCTCGGGTATCGTCTGGGCCGCCCGTCCCACCATCGTGCGCCACTGCGCACGTGCCGAGTTGCGCTCGTCGTCGCCCAGGCGGGGGTCCACCGTGGCCGTGGGGAGCCAGAGCGACTCAACGTCGTCCACCGAGAGGAAACCCGCGCCGACCAGCGCCATGAGACCCGCTCCTCGTGTGGTCGCTTCGCGCTCGGACGAGACGGCGACCGGTCGGCCCGTGACGTCGGCGAGGTGCTGGACGAGGAACTCGTTCGCCGTCATGCCGCCGTCGACGCGGATCTCGGCGATCGTGGTGTGGGTCTCGAGCTCGGCCGCGTCAACAAGATCGGCACCGCGATGCGCGACTCCCTCGAGGATGGCGCGCACGAGGTGGGCCCGTGAGGAACCCCGTGTCAGCCCGAAGAAGCCCCCGCGAGCCCCGAAGTCCCAGTAGGGCGTGCCGAGACCCGCGAGCGCGGGGACGAACCAGACGCCGTCAGTTCCGCTGACCGAGCGGGCGACCGATGCGCTGGCGGCGACGTCGTCGATGATGCCGAACTCGTCGCGCGCCCAGTCGAGCGCCGAGCCGGCCGACAGCACGATTCCCTCAAGGCCCCACGTGACCGCCCCACGCTGGCTACGCACGACGATCGGAAAGCACCCCGAGTCGTACGGGGTCATGGCGGCGGGTCCCTGCGAGCCACGAACCATGTTGAGCATGGCGCCGGTGCCAAAGGTGATCTTGGCGCCTGAGTGCACGATGGATTGGCCGAACATCGACGCGGACTGGTCACCGACGAGAACGGTGATCGGCGGGGCGCCGCGCAGTGCGCTCGCGGTGCCGTGATCACCAATCGTGTCCACGATTCGCGGCATCATCGCGGGGTCGAGTCCGAGCAGTTCCAAGACGCGTGGATCCCAGTGGTCCACGCCAACGTTCACCAAGCCCGTGATGGCGGCGTTCGAGCGATCGGTCACGTGGCTCGCACCGCTGCTCAGCAGCCAGGCGATCCACGTCTCGATGGTCGCGAAGCGCAGCGACTGGGCGTCGCGCGCAGCATTGGCGACGAGCCACTTCGCCTTGGTGGCCGACTGGTTGGGCGCGAGGCGCAGACCCTCGCCCTGCAGGACGAGGCAGTCGAGTACGGTGCGAAGGTCCTGCCAGCCGAGGGTTGGACCCACCGGCGCACCGGTGAGCGGGTCGAAGACGAGGGTCGTGGCCCGCTGGTTCGTGACGCCCACCGCGTCGCACGGTCCGCCGTCGGCGAGGGTCAGGTCGGCCAGTTCGAGCACGGCCCGGCCGATTTCGGCGGCGTCGAGCTCGAGTTCGCCCGGTTGTGGCGAGCTGATCGTGAGCCGCCGCTGGTGGACGTGGGACACGACGCCGGCGTCGGAGACCAGGGCCGTGCGCACCGACGAGCTTCCGACGTCGATCGCGAGGGCGCTCACCACGGCTCACCGCCGAGTCCGAGCACCCCGGGGTTCAGTACGCCCGTCGGGTCCAGCGCGTCCTTCACGTCACGTAGCACGTCAAAGCCATCGCCTAGGGCGCGGCGTACGAAGCGCGAGCGATTCCTTCCGACGCCGTGGTGATGGCTCAACGAGCCGCCATGGTCGAGCACGGCGTTCGTCGCGGCGTCCCAGGCGGCGCGGTAGTAGTCGCGCGGGTCGCCCGGCGGCTGACCGGCGAACGTGAAGTACAGGCAGGCGCCGTCGACGTAGGCGTGGGACTGGTGCACCGAGGCGACGATGGTTGGCTCAAGCGAACGTAGGGCGTCGAGCGCCGCCTCGCGCACGGCGGTCAGGGTCGACCATGGACCAGCCACCTCGATCGTGTCGACGACGACGTGCGACGCCCAGAGTGGCGCGAGGGCGCTGACGTCATTGCGGTGCTCGAGCCAGCGCGCGACTACCCCGACGTCCAGGGTCGTGGCGTCGCGCGTGACCTCACGCACGACCGCCATGGTGGCCTCCACCATGATCGGTTCGCCCTCGTCCAGGACGATGAGGGCGCAGCCGTCGACGTCGAAGTTCCGCCTCGACTCGGTCTCGTCGTAGAGGCGCAGTACCGCGGGGTGTGCGTCGCGTTGCAGGATCGTCCGGCACAGCGCCATGCCCGTGTCAAAGTCCCCGACCCGAAGGGCGAGCCGCCGTTCGCACGTCGGCCGGGGCCGCATGACGAGGGTCGCTTCGGTGATGACGCCGAGGGACCCTTCGGACCCCACGAACAGTTGGACGAGGTCCGGACCGACCGCCTGGCGGGGGCCGCGACCCCCGAGGGTGACGACGTCCCCGGATGCGAGCACCACGGTGAGCCCCCGCACGATGTCCTCGATCTTGCCGTACCGATTCGAGAACTGGCCGGCCCCGCGGCTGGCGAGCCAGCCGCCGACGGTGGCGAGCTCGAAGGACTGGGGAAAGTGCCCGACCGTGAAGCCCTCGGCATTGATGGCGCGCTCGAGATCCGGGCCGAAGACACCGGCCTCGAGTGTGACGGTGCCCGATACCAGATCGAGGTCGAGTATCCGGTCGAGACCCGTGAGATCGAGGGCGACACCGCCGGTGGGCGCCACGGCGCCACCCAGGACGCCCGACCGGCCGCCCTGGGCGGTAACGGCGAGCCCGTGTCGCGCTGCGACGCGGATCGCGTCTCGGACTTCGGCCGTGGAGCGCGGGGCGACGACCACGCCGGGCCAGTGGGGCACGACGCCGTCGTGGGTCGTCGCGAGGGAGAGGGGCCACCAGTCTCGTCCGTGCTCGGCCCGCTCGTGAGGATCGACGCTGAAGGGCACGCCGACCTCGGCGAAGGCGCGCAGCGCCTCGTCGTCGACGGGCTGCGGTGCTGCGTCAACGGTCCCGGGCGGATAGGCCTCGGGAGGGGTGGGACGGGTCACGGCGCCGGTCTGACGGTGAGTCCAGCGGCGCTCAGCTCGCGCGCTACGAGATCGGCGTACGCGGCGATCTGGCGCTGAGTCTCGTCGTCGCTCCAGTTGAAGTCGGCGGCGACGGCCGCGGCGATCCGGGGTGCAGCGGCGAGCGCCGCGCGCGCGTCGTGCAGGTGCGCGCGCGTTCGCCGCGTCAACAGGTCGACGAGCGACTGGGCCATCTCGAACTGGGCGCTGTAGCGGAATTCGGCGAGCACGTAGGGCTGGTTGGCGATCGGCGTGTCGGCCATCGTGGGGTCGTGACTGATCATCGCCAGGATGACCAGCGCGTCCTGTCCGTAGCGACGGTAGAGGTGGGTTTCGAGCTCGGTCGTGGGACGCCACGGACCGGTGCCGTGGTACCGGAGGTGCTTGGTCCGCACGGGCGATCGTCCGACGTAGTGGCCGGCGGCGTTGACGGCGTCCTGGGCCATCTGTCGATAGGTCGTCCACTTGCCGCCCGTGACGTGGATGACCCCGTCACCGGTGTCGATGACGCGATGGCGTCGTGAGAGGTCCGCCGTGCGTTGCGAGAGCGTCTTGCCAGCGGGCGGCGCCAGCAGCGGGCGCAGTCCCGCCCAGACGCCGGTGACGTCCTCGACGGTGAGGTCCGAGTCCGTGGAGGCGTTGACCGCCTTCAGCAGATAGGCGACGTCGTCCGGTCCGCAGAGGGGGTCGTCGATGTCGCCGTCGTAGGCGGTGTCGGTCGTACCGACGAAGGTGTACGGCGCATCCTCGAAGGGCACGACGAAGATGCTCCGGTGGTCGTCGGGCACGGCAAAGACCGCGGCCACGTTCGCCGGCAGGCGCTCGGCGCGCACCGACAGGTGGACGCCCTTGGCCGGGGTGATGATGGCCGACGAGGTGCCCTCGGCCATAGCGATCACCTGGTCCGCCCAAACGCCCGTCGCGTTGACGACACAGCGCGCGGCGAACTTGAGATCCTCGCCGGCACGCTCGTCACGGGCGGCAACGTTGCGCACGCGACCGTTGCCGTCGCGCTCGATCGCGACGGCTCGCACGTAGTTCGCGACGTCGGCGCCGTAGTCCAGGGCCGCCGTGCGCGCCGCCAACAGGGCTACGCGGGCGTCGTCACCGCGCGCGTCGTAGTAGAGGAATCCGGCCACTAATCGATCGGCCCGAAGCGTCGGGAGGTAGCCGATCGCTTCGTCGCGGTCGATCCGGCGGTACCGGTGGCCGATCCGCCAACCGCCAGCCCAGTCGTAGAAGCGAAGCGCGGTGGCGTAGCCCTTGACGAGGGCCTTGGCGGCGACACCGTTTGAGCCAAAGAGCGGGATGAGGAAGGGGAGGGGGCGAACGAGGAAGGGGGCGTTTTCGAGCAGGCGCTGGCGCTCGCGAAGATTCTCGCGCACGAGTCGGAACTCCTTCTGCTGGAGGTAGCGCAGCCCACCGTGGACCATCTTGGAGGACTTGGAGCTCGTGCCAGACCCGATGTCACCGCTGTCGATCAGGGCCACGCGCAGCCCGCGTGACGCGGCATCGAGCGCCACGCCCGCGCCGGTCATGCCCGCACCGATGACCACGACGTCGTAGTGCGTGGAGGCCATCGCGCGCAGGGCGTCGGCGCGGGTGAAAGAAGACATGGCGCCATGTTGTCACACGGGCACGAAGTAACTTGCGTGGTGTGGAATGTGGATCCCTCGAGTGCGGTGGGGCGAATCGGTGACGGGTCCGCTCACCGGTCTGAAGGTCCTGGAACTGGCCGGCATTGGCCCGGGCCCGTACGCCTGCATGCTGCTCGCCGACCTCGGCGCCGACGTCCTGCGACTCGAGCGTGGCGACATCGACGCCAAGGACGCCTTCACCTGGGACCTGCTCGCCCGGTCTCGCCCGTCGGTAGCGGTGGACCTGAAGTGCGAAGCCGGGCGCCAGCTCGTGCTTCGATTGAGCGAGCAGGCCGACGTGCTGATCGAGGGGTTCCGCCCCGGCGTCGCGGAGCGTCTCGGCGTCGGGCCATCGGACGTCGCTGAGCGCAATCCGCGGCTCGTCTACGGACGGATCACGGGTTACGGGCAGGAGGGCCGGTTAGCCGGGCGCGCGGGCCACGACATCAACTACATCGCCCTGTCAGGCGCGCTGTGGCCCATCGGACGATCGGGCGAGCGACCGGTGCCGCCCCTCAACCTGGTGGGCGACTTCGGCGGCGGCTCGATGTTCCTGCTCTTTGGTGTGCTGGCCGCCGTTCTGCACGCCCAAGCCACTGGCGAGGGTCAGGTGGTCGACGCCTCCATGGTCGATGGCACGGCATCGATGATGACCATGACCCACGCCTTTGAGAATCTGGGCTACTGGACCGAAGAGCGTGGCGCGAACATCCTCGACACCGGTGCCCCGTTCTATGAGGTGTACGAGACCGGTGACCACCGCTACGTCGCTGTTGGCGCGATCGAGCCCCAGTTCTACGCCGAACTGCTACGGGGACTGGCGCTGGACCCCTCGACCTTGCCGGCCCAAATGGATCGCGAGTCGTGGCCGAGCGTCAAGGAGCGGCTGGCGGCCGTTTTCGCCACCAAGACCCGCGATGAGTGGGAGGCGATCTTCGTCGACACTGACGCGTGCGTGACGCCCGTCCTTTCGCCCCGCGAGGCGGCCGAGCATCCGCTCAACGTGGCGCGAGCCGTGTTCGAGGTTGACGGCACCGTGCAGCCCGCTCCCGCACCGCGATTCTCGAAGACCCCCGGGGCGATCGGCGACCCACCGGGACTGGCGGGGTCGGGTACCCGTGCGGGTTTAGCTCGATGGGGCATGGCGAGCGCCGACGTCGAGGCATTCCGCTCGGCGGGTGCTTTCGGCGCGCCGACGGCTCCCGCGACAGACGAAACCACCGAATGAGCCGCGGCGTGCCGCGTGGAGGTCGCCGCGAGACCCGATCGATGCAGGTTCAGCGTGCTGATGGGCGTTCGCGACGCCGCGGCGTCACGGCGGTCCGGTCGGCTAGATGTTCACCACGGGGCACGTGAGGGTGCGCGTGATCCCCGGTACGCGCTGGATCGCGCCCACGATGAACTTGCCGAGGTCATCGACGCTCTCGGCCTCGCACCGCACGATGACGTCGTAGGGACCGGTCACTTCGAAAGACTCGATAACGCCCGGCACGGCCCGAGTCGCCGTGACGACGTTCTCACTGGAGCCGATTTCGGACTGAATCAAGATGTAGGCCTGAACCGCCATGGTGAACCTTTCCCTGTCGCGTCCATCCATATTGCCCGGTTTCCACCGACGACGCTAATCCCCGCGAAATCGGCGCCCGATATGCCACTGGAAGCAGTAGTCGCATCGATACGAGTTGAGGTCGACCCCGTTGAGGGTCCAGGCCAGTTGCGCAGCGCTCTGCGCCTCCGCCTGCGTGCGGTAGGGCTGTTTGGGCGTCCCGTCGCGCGTGAAATGGGACGCGACGCGCCCCAGGGGTCGGGTAGACGGTCGTCGTCGGCGTCGCGGCATGACGCTACGAGGTTAGCGACGACGGTCAGTAACATACGTATCCGTGAGCAGTACTGAAGCCGAACTCCGCGAATCGACCACCGTCGTCACCGACGACGGTGACCACGACCGGTTCGCCCACCTGGTCCTCGAGGGCTACACGCCCGAGGGCGGCGAATTCGTCCCGATCGGGAACTCGGTTGTCGAGGGCATCATCAACGCGACGCCCGTGCGGGCGCTCTGCGGCAAGGTCTGGGTGCCGGGCCGCGACCCGAAGAAGTACCCGATCTGTCCGACGTGCAAGGAGATCGCCGCCACGCTTGGATGGTCGCCAACGTCGTGATGGCGCCCGTACGCCCGGGTGGGCCACGGTGACGCAACGTCGCGCCCTCGTCCTGCGCCACCACCGCGAAGACGGCCCCGGTCTCGTCGCTGATGCGCTCGCGGCGCGCGGCTTCGACCTGGAAGTTGTTCTCTTCACGGCGACGAGCCCCACGCCATCGCTGGACGGCGTCAACGTGGTCGTGATCCTTGGATCGAGCTCGGCCGTCTATGACGCCGAGGTTGAGCGAGCCTGGTTCGCCCGCGAGTTGGCGCTCATCGAGCAGGCCGACCGAGCGGCCATCCCGGTCCTGGGCATCTGCTTTGGCGCGCAGGCGCTCTGTCGGTCCTTTGGCGGTGTGGTCGAGCCCGGCGACGACCCCGAGATTGGCTGGTACACCGTCACGCCGACCGCCGACTCGCCGATCGCGCCGGGTCCGTGGTTCGAGTACCACTTTGACGTGTGCAGGCTGCCTGACGCGGCGACGACGTGGGCCACCTCGAGTCGGTGCGTGCAGGCGTTCGCCATCGGTCGACACGTCGGCGTGCAGTTCCATCCCGAGCTGGATGCGGACCAACTGCGCGACTGGTTCGAGGCGGGTGGCGATGACGCGCGATCCCTGGGCTACGACCCGACGGAACTCATCGAGCAGACCCGTCACGAAGAACCCCAGGCGCGCGAGCGGGCCCGAGCACTCGTGGACGCCTTTCTCGAGCACGCGCGGTCCTTCGACCCGAATCCGTCCTCCGAATCGGCACGCTGACACCGCACCGACGACCACCGTGGGCGCAGCGCGTCGCGTCAGGGTGGCCGCGGCGGTGGCCTCGGTAGGATACGGCGGTGTCCGACCCCGCCGCCCATGAGCTAGTCCGTATCGAGCGACCCGCGACGGGCGGGGGCGTCGGTCGGCTCGGCGACGGCCTCGTCGTATTCGTGCGCGACACGCTGCCCGGCGAGCTCGTCGACGTGTCGATCGAGCAGCGCACGTCGTCATTCGCGCGCGCATCCCTGCGACGGGTCATCGAGCCGAGCACCGACCGCGTCGCGGCGCCGTGCCGGTTCTCGGGCGCCGGAGGGTGCGGCGGCTGCGATCTCCAGCACGCGTCCTCCGCGGGTCAGACGTCGTGGAAAGAGGCGATCGTGGCCGAACAGCTGCGGCGGATTGCCGGGTACGACGGCGCGCCCTCGCTCGTGCACGCGCCCTCGCCACCCCGAGGCAGTCGCACACGGCTGCGCTGCGCGGTGGATGACGCGGGCCAACTCGCCCTGCGGGCTAGCCGGTCGCACGATTTGGTGACGGTGAATCCCTGCTGGCTGGTGGATCCGCGAGTTGACGAAGCCTTTGCGACCTCGTGGACTCGGGCCAATGAGGTCGAGTTACGCGCCATCGGCGACGCGCCGCCGTTTGCGGTGGTGAAGCGCCTCGTCGGGCGCTCCGTGCGCTACGAGGTCTGCGATCTGCGAGGACGACGTATCGACCCGGCGCCGGTGTCGCGCGTCTTGGTGGGCGAGACGCACTACAACATCTCACCCCAATCGTTCTGGCAGTCCCACGTCGACGCGCCGTCCATGCTCTTGGATCGGGTGACCGCGCTGGCGGGCGTCGAACGAGGCGACCGAGTGGTCGACTTGTACTGCGGCGTCGGGCTCTTCGCGGTCGCGCTCGCATCGGTCGTGGGGCCCGCCGGACGGGTCGTTGGCGTCGAGACGTCGCCCCACGCCGTGCGTGATGCCCGCGAAAACGGTGCCGGCCACGGCGGGCTGCGCATTCGCGAGGCGATGGTCACCGCCGACTCCGTGCGCAACCTGATCGGAGCGGGCGACGTCGTCGTCGTCGACCCGCCCCGCGCCGGACTGGCCAAGGGGGTGGCCGCGGCCATCGTCGAGCGCCGGCCACGCAGGGTCGTCTACGTGTCGTGTGACGCGGCGACGTTCGCGCGTGATCTTAAGGTCTTCTTATCCGGTGGGTTTTCGGTGTCCCATATGGAGATCCTCGACCTTTTCCCGATGACGGAACACGTCGAGCTCGTCGCACTACTTGACATCCACCCCTAGGTGCGCGACCATGAATTTGAGGTCCGGCCATCGGACGTCGAAGGGGGTCAGTAATGCTGAGCAAGTTGGACCACCACCACCGTGTGACACTGCAGAAGTTGTTCACACACCCGTTGAATCACAACATTCAGTGGCATGACGTCTGTTC
>JAJYDR010000106.1 GCA_021777285.1 Actinomycetes bacterium | reverse complement strand
GGCTGGGTATAGACGGACGTGTTACCTAAGCGGCAACAGAAACGTGAGCTGTAGTGTTCGCGTTTATTTTTGTTTCCGGCTCTTTAACGTGGTTCCGGAGACCACGGCTCGCTTCTCTCACCATGTCGACCAACGTCGAGACCAATCACCCCCTGGATGTTGCACGGTCACTTTGACCGCACGATCAGCGTACCGCAGCGGCTCGACATACGTTCAATCACGGTGAGGTGAGCTCGTGGGGGCGACGCTCAGCCGTACTTCTCGAAGTTCCGCACCGATACGGCGATCTCGCGCTCCGCGTCACGCTTAGCGAGCGCCTGGCGACGGTCGTGTTGCTTGCGACCGCGGGCGAGGGCGATCTCGACTTTGGCGCGACCGTCTTTGAAATACACCTTTAGCGGCACGATGGTCAGCGGTTGGGTTTGGGTCTTGATCCACCACTGGTTGATTTGGTGGCGATGGACGAGGAGCTTCCGTTTCCGATCGGGGTCGTGACTCCCGAATCCAACGGCGTAGCTCCACGGTGGGATATGCGAAGCGAACAGCCAGAGCTCACCATCGTCAATCCGGGCGTAGCTCTCAGTGATCTGGGCCTTACCTTCGCGCAACGACTTCACCTCACTGCCGGTAAGCACCAGGCCGCATTCGAGGGTTTCTACGATCTCGTAGTCATGACGGGCGCGCCGATTGGTGGCGACCACACGGTCGCCGTTCGCGTTCGCCCTGGCATTAGCGCGACGCTCTTGAATCTGTTTGGCTCGTGCCACGCGTCCAGCGTAGTGACCAGCGTGGCCCCATTTTCTGGTCGGTAGGGTGGGCCCGTGCTCACACTGACCCCGGCGATACGCGACGCGATGATCGCGACGTGCATTCGTGCGTTGCCGAATGAGGGCTGCGGCCTGCTCATCGGTCAGTTCGACGGTGAGGACGCCACGGTTACCGAGGTCGTTGCAAGTGCGAATGTCGCGGCGTCGGCCCGCGTCTACGAGATCGACAGTCGCGTTCTTTTGCGGACCTTCCGACGAGTCGACGACGAGGGCTCGGCAGTGCTCGGGGTCTTCCACTCGCACACACACTCCGAGGCCTACCCGAGCCCGACCGACGTGCGCCAGGCACCCGATCCAGAATGGCACTACGTCCTGGTCTCGCTATGCGACGTACCAGCGGTGGTGCGTAGTTTTCGGATCAAGGACGACACGGTGTCCGGCGAGGACATCTACATTGAGGAGTGACGGGTCTTCCGTCACCACGAAGGGGTTCTGCCAGTGACGAGCATCGCAACCAATTCGATCTCCTACAACCTCGTACTGCTCGCGTTACGGCTGTTCCTCGGGTCGATGATCTTCGCGCACGGGTACCGGAAGTTCTTCGGCGGTGGCAGGCTGCCGGGGACCGCGAAGTGGTTTGAGTCGATCGGCGTTCGCTACGGCGCACTGAACGCGCTGATGGCGGCCTCGACGGAGGTCGGTGTTGGGGTCCTGCTCATACTCGGGCTCTTGACGACGCTCGCGGCCGCGGGTCTCATGTCGCTCATGGTGGTCGCGATCGTGACGGTCCACCGAAAGAACGGGTTCTTCATCTTCAACAAGGGCGAGGGGGTCGAGTACACCCTTGGCGTCGCGGTCACGACCTTGGTCCCCGGTACGTTCGGGGCGGGCCGGTACTCACTGGACCACCTGTGGAACATCTTCGCGTGGTCGCCGTCGGTGCATCTCGGCGTGACCCTGGTGGTCGGCCTTGGTGCCGCGGCGGCGCAACTCCTCGCCTTCTACCGTCCCTCTCGTTCGGCGTAGGTCACGACGCACGAGGTGACCACTAAATTCGACCGAAAAGGTCGTAATTGGACCGGCGAAGGAGAATGCGATGGCAGCGACGGTGCGAATCCCCACGGTGCTCCGGCCAGCGATGGGCGGATTGACGACGGTAACGGTTGAGGGGACAACGATCGGCGCGGTACTCACCGAGTTGACCACCGCGTACCCGACAATCGAGGGACAGTTGTTGAACCAGGACGGCACCGTGCATCGATTCTTGAACATCTACGTCAACGACGATGACGTTCGCTATATCGGAGGGGTCAACGCACCAGTCGGGGACGACGACGAGATCACGTTGCTGCCCGCCGTCGCCGGTGGTGTCGCCTAGTGGCCCGCGTTCAGTCGGTGCTCGACCTCGTGGGATCGACGCCCGTCGTGGACGTGAGCGCGCTCTCACCCAAGTCCAACGTCACAATCTTGGCCAAACTCGAAGGACGAAACCCGGCGGGTTCGGTGAAGGACCGCGTCGCGCTGTCACTCGTTCGCGCGGCGGAGCGCGACGGTCGACTCGTCCCCGGGCGCGATGACCAGATACTGATCGAGCCATCGTCGGGAAACACAGGGATCGCGCTGGCGATGGTGTGCCGGATGCGGGGGTATCACCTGAAGGTCGTGATGCCCACCAACGTCTCCCCGGAACGGCGCCAGTTGCTTCTGGCGTGGGGCGCCGAGATCATCGACTCACCGGGAACGGAAGGGTCAAACGGTGCGGTGCGCATGGCCCAATCGATAGCGGCCGAGAACCCCGACTGGGTTTTTCTCTACCAGTACGCCAACCCGGCCAACCCGACGGCGCACTATGAGACGACCGGACCAGAGATCCTGGCCGATGTTCCCGAGGTGACCCACTTCGTTGCCGGACTAGGCACATCGGGCACGCTCATGGGCGTCGGACGATATTTGAAGGAGCACAGGCCGGGCGTTCAGATCTGGGCCGTCGAGCCGCCCAGCGGTGAGATGGTGGACGGCCTACGCAGTTTGGACGACGGGTTCATCCCACCGATTTTCATCGACAACCATGGCGTAGACCTGCTCGATCGCAAGGTTGTGGTTCGCCCGCGCGAGTCGATTGAATGGACGCGGGCGATGACCGAAGTCGGACTCTTTGTTGGAATCTCATCGGGAGCGATCATGGCCGGTGCGGTCAAGTGCGCCCAAACGATTCCTGAGGACCAGACGGCGACGATTGTCACGATCGTTTGTGACGACGGGTGGAAGTACCTCTCGACCGGTGCCTGGAGCGACGACATCGACGACGTGGTCGATCGGGCCAAGCGGATCATCTATTTCTAACGAGTGTGGTGTCAACTACGGTGTTCGCACCGATGAGAGGGAGACCATGACCACGCGATTCGACGGACGCAACAACAACGAGGCCCGTCCACTGCGGTTCATCCGCGGCTACACCGAGATGGCGGCGGGCTCGGTTCTCGTTGAGGTCGGCAGGACGAGGGTGCTCTGCACGGCCTCGGTCGAGACCGACGTGCCGCGATGGCTTCGCGGGTCAGGGCGCGGTTGGGTGACGGCCGAGTACTCGATGCTTCCGGGATCGACGCCCGAGCGAGCGTCGCGTGAGGCGGCGCGAGGTAAGCAGTCCGGGCGCACCCAAGAGATCCAGCGGTTGATCGGGCGATCGTTGCGCACGGTCACCGACCTCACACTGCTCGCGGACGTGCAGATCATCGTTGACTGTGATGTCTTGCAGGCCGACGGTGGCACGCGCACGGCGTCGATCAGTGGGGGCTACTTAGCGCTACATGATGCGGTCACGCGCCTCGTCAATGACGGCACGATCCGCAGCCACGCACTCACCGATCTCGTGGCCGCGGTGTCGGTGGGCATCGTCGACGGGGTGCCGATGCTCGATTTGCCCTACGAGGAGGATTCGTCAGCCGAGACCGACATGAACGTCGTGATGACCGGATCGGGCGGTTTCGTCGAGGTCCAGGGCACCGCGGAACGTACCGCCTTCAGCCGTACGGAACTCGATCAACTCCTGGACCTGGCCTCAGAAGGGATCAAGTCGATCCACGAAGCCCAGCGACTCGTGTTAGCGACGCCGCCAAGCCCTCGGACACGATAATGGGGCTCGTGTTTGTTCTCGCTACGGCCAACGCGCACAAGGCCGACGAGATGCGCGCGGTGCTCGGCGGGGTCGGCATCGACGTGGTCGCACGGCCAGCCAGTGTGCCGGACGTTGCCGAGACGAGCGACTCCCTCGATGGGAACGCGTTGCTGAAGGCCCACGCGATCTGCGCTGCCGTCGGGCAGCCGGCGATAGCCGATGACACGGGCCTGTTCGTAGATGCCCTCGGCGGTGAGCCTGGTGTTCACAGTGCCCGATACGCCGGACCGTCCGCAATCGACGCCGACAACGTGAGAAAATTACTGAGCGAGCTCTCAGAGGTCGATCGTGCGGATCGCGGTGCGCGATTTCGCACCGTCATCGCGGTGGCGTACCCGGACGGATCGGCGTTGACCGTCGAGGGTTCCCTTGGCGGCTGGATCGTCGAGCAGCCTCGCGGGGAACGAGGTTTCGGTTACGACCCCGTGTTCGCGAGCGCCGAACTGGGTGGGCGGACGCTGGCGGAAGTGACCGCCGATGAGAAGAATGCCGTATCGCACCGGGCGCGTGCCCTGGCGGCGCTGGCTGCGCGACTTCGGTCGTGATCGGTGCTTCACGGAGCGTTCACCTTTAGGCTGGAAGCGTGAACAACGGCGTCCTACCCATGTTTCCCTTGGGGATGGTGGTCTTCCCGCATCAAGTGGTGGGGCTGTGCGTGTTCGAGCCCCGCTATCAAGCGATGCTGCAGGAACTCCCCGACGACCAAGAGTTCGGCACCTGCATGATCGAGAAGGGTGCTGAGGTCGGCGGGGGCGAGGTGCGTACGTGCGTCGGTACGGTGCTTCAAATCCTGGACTCCCAGAAACTGCCCAACGGTCAGACCCTGCTCAGGGTCGAAGGAACCAAGTGCGTCAAGGTGTCGGCCTGGCTCGCCGACGCGCCGTATCCGCGCGCAGTAGTTCACGAACGGTGCTGTGACGAGATCGAGATCGAACCGGCCCTGCTCAAGTCGACGGAATCCGCCGTGCGCGCGCTTCGGGCGCTGCGTAGCGAAGTGGTGACCGACGAGTTACTGCGCCATGACTGCGCGATGGACCCGAATCCGTCAGTGCGCAGCTGGCAGCTCTGTGCGATGACGCCGATGTCGACGCTCGATCAGTTCAAAGTTCTGAGTTTGAGCAATCCCAACGACCGCCTTCGGCTGGTAGCTGAGATCTGTTGCGAGCGATACGGCGATTATCAGCGGCTATTGGCGCGCGATTCGTCGCCGTATCTGCTCGGTTAGTTGACCTCGAGTAGGTCGACGACGAAGATCAGCGTCTCGCCCGGTGCGATGACACCGCCGGCACCGCGCTCGCCGTAGCCCAGGTGGGAAGGGATCACGAGGCGACGTCGCCCGCCGACTCGCATGCCTGTCACACCCTGGTCCCAGCCTGCGATGACGTAGCCGCGGCCGAGTGGGAAGGCGAAGGGTTCGCCGCGATCCCAGGATGCGTCAAACTGTTGGCCGGTCGATGCGCTCACGCCGACGTAGTGGACGGCGACGGTTTGCCCCGCCACGGCGACGTCCCCGTCACCGACGACGATGTCTTCAATGATCAATTCGGTCGGTGGTTCACCGAGGTGTGGTTCAACGAGAGGCTTATCAGTCACGGTTCGCAATGCTACCGGTGTCGTGCGCCGCCCGTGACGACGCGAACGTTTCGAGCCTCGCGACCCTTGGGGCCGGTTGCCTCGTCGTAGGCGATGGTCTGACCTTGACTCAAGGTCTTGAAGCCGTCTCCGACAATGTTGGAGAAGTGGATGAACAGGTCATCACCCTTCTCGTCACTCGCGAAGCCAAACCCCTTGGAGTCGTTGAAGAAACTGACCACTGCGTGTCCCGCGGCAGACCGCTTCGTCGCACCCGAAGTCTTCAACTCACGGTACTGCTCACGCGGGGCGCGAGACGCCGACCGGTCGGCGACGCGCGGCGCGTCGGATCGGAACTCACTTCGCGGCGCTCGCGTTTCGCTGCGTGCGTCAGTCGGTGCGGTACGACTACGTCGAGTTTCGCTACGCTCCCGTGTGCGTTCGCCGAATCGGCCCGCAGGACGGTCAGCACTATCACGACGGTTGGACTCGGCCGGACGGTTCGAGCGTGAACGCGGACGTTCGTCCAAGGACTGGGCGGCGGCCGCATCGTCCACGGCGCCGAGGCGAATCGCGACCGCGTTCTGTGGGTCGTCGAGCGTAGTGGGGATGCCGAGCGATCGCTGCATCCGCTTCACGTGCCCGGCGACGTCGTCACTCACGAGTGAGATGACCGCTCCGGTTGCGCCTGCGCGCCCGGTGCGTCCCGAACGGTGGAGGTAGTCCGTCGCCTGGGTGGGCGGGTCGTAGTGCACGACGACGGGCAGCAGGTCGATGTGGATACCACGGGCGGCGACGTCAGTCGCCACGAGGACTCGCGTCTCGCCATTCTTCATCGCCCGCAGTGCGCGCTCGCGCTGAGCCTGTGTCCGGTCCCCGTGCAACGCGACTGACGACACGCCACGTTCACCGAGCTGGCGGGCGAGCCGGTCGGCGCCGTGCTTGGTGCGGGTAAAGACGATGGCACGCTCGTACTGTTCCACGATGTCGGCGGTCACCTGGGGGCGCTGGTCGCGAGCGACCCGCCAGAAGAAGTGGTCGACGTCGCTCGGTGCTTCGTCGCCAACCACATCGTGGATGATCGCGTCGTGGGTGAAGGTGTTGACGAGGGTCGCGACGTCGGGGCCCATCGTGGCCGAGAAGAGCATCACGTGGCGATTCGACGGGGTCGCCCCGACGATGCGACGTACCGCGGGAAGGAAGCCCATGTCCGCCATGCGGTCGGCCTCGTCGACGACGACGGTCGTCACCGCGGACAGGTCAAGGGCACGCTGCTCGAGCAGGTCCTCGAGTCGGCCGGGACAGGCGACCACGAGGTCAACGCCGGCGTTCAGTGCCTTGCGCGTCGTGTTGTACGAGGTACCACCGAAGATGGTGATGATCCGACGTCCGCGGTCGTTGGTCAACTGGGCCAACTCCTTTTGGACCTGGGAAGCGAGCTCGCGGGTGGGGACGAGGATCAACCCGAGTGGCTGACGCGGGCGGGCCGTGCCGAGCCTCGCGAGCAAGGGCAGGCCGAACGCGAGCGTCTTACCCGAACCCGTTGCCGCCTTACCCACGACGTCGCGTCCCGCGAGTGCGTCGGGGATGGCGGCTTCCTGGATGGGGAAGGAGTCGGTGATTCCGCGGGCGCGAAGGCGGTCGACGAGGTTGGTGGGCACGCCGAGGTCGGCGAAGGATACGGACACAATGACTCCTGTAGGTTGAGGTGAGCCCAACCCGAAATGTCACGGTCGAATCGGTCTCCACCGCACTGTGCGGCGAACGTCCCGTACACGCTAGCAGATGAATGGAAACCCCAAGCGGTGGGTTACGCGCGGCGTAGTCCGGCGGGGCGACGAACCCTGGAGCATCGTCAGGTGATGGTGCGGGCGGAGGGACTCGAACCCACACTCCGAAGAACTGGTACCTAAAACCAGCGCGTCTGCCAATTCCGCCACGCCCGCGAGTGGCTCCAGACTAGGTCGCCAACGAAGCGGGCGCGTGCACGTCCAGTAGATTGGTGCCATGAACAACTCCGCCATGGCCGAAGGAATGGGTGCGAACGACCTCAATCAGCGACTGCTGCGTGAGCGGATCGTGTTCCTCGGCTCTCAGGTCGACCAGAACACGGCGAATCGGATCTGCGCTGAATTACTGCTGCTCGAGGCTGAGGACCGTGACAAGGACATCAGCCTCTACATCAACTCGCCCGGTGGATCGGTGACCGACGGACTGGCCATCTACGACACGATGCAGTACGTGAACTGCGATATCAGGACGATTTGTGTGGGCATGGCGGCGTCGATGGGGCAGTTCCTGCTCTGCGCGGGCACACCCGGCAAGCGCTTCTCCCTGCCGCACAGCCGCATCCTTATGCACCAGCCGTCGCTCGGCGGTATGCAGGGACAGGCGTCGGACATCGCCATCCAGGCCGAGCAGATCGTCTACATGAAGAAGATGCTTGCCGATCGCATCGCGTTCCACACGGGTCAGCCCGTGGAGCGGATCGAGGCGGATTCGGATCGAGACCGTTGGTTCACCGCCCAGGAGGCGGTTGAGTACGGTTTCATCGACGCCGTGATCGACCGTTCGGCCATTCGCCAAGGGGCCTAGTGGA
>JAJYDR010000105.1 GCA_021777285.1 Actinomycetes bacterium | reverse complement strand
ACGACCCACCGGACGATCTCGCCGCGTAGGCGAGCAGTCTCCTTCAGGTAGTAGCCCTCGGGACGAGCCACGTCCCGAGGGCTACTTTCGCTGCACCCGGTGCCCCGGGGGGCGGTGCGCACGTCTTTCAACCGCGGTTGGGGTGCTCGGGAACAGGCTTCGTCCCTCTCGGCCGACTTCGGGCTGCCCGACCCGGACTTTCGTAAGCAGATGGGGTCCACTTTCGTAAACACCCCGTGGCGGGTAGTTGACGAAAGGGTGGAAGGCCGTGTGCTTGCTGGGGTCCGGGTGGGGCACATCGAACGTGTCCACATGATTCGGGCGAAACTCACCACACGCCCCTCGAGGCAGTTGCGGAAGTGGTTGCCTGAGGCTGCGAAGCTCGCGGTTCGAGCGCCGGTATGGTCCCGATTCGGCCTTCCGGTGCTACCTCGCGCCGCGCTTTCGCCGCTGACTTGCCCGCGCCACTTCGTGCACGTGAAGAGGCCCCCGCAAGTGGGTGCGGGGGCTGGCTCTCACCTGGCTAAGAGTTCAGCATCGCGTCAGGCTCGAATCACCAGACGCTTCGACTCGGCCATGGTCATGGAGCGCCACCGCGACTCCGGTCTCGTTCTGGACGGGCTGGTCGACCTGTGTACATCCGCTATACGCACGGTGAAACCGCTGGGGTCATCTACTAGCACTACGTGGCTTGCCAGGTGCACAACTCCTTCAGGGAGTTGCTCGACCCCGAGCTCGCCCTCGTTCGCCTAGCGATTCACGTGGACTCGAGTCCCAACCAACTCGACCGCAAGCTCTGCGGACGTGCCCCGACCAAGCTGGCCTAGATGGCCGAGTAGGCCCTAGATACCGGATGCCCCGCGCCGAGTTGCGACTACACTGCCAAGGTCGTCTGCGAAGTGAGCCCCTTCGAGCGCGATTTCCTCTGCGTGACCGCCGAGCAAGAGCAGCGGCTCGACGCCATCTGCGACTTAAGCTGAAGTCCTCGCCGACAGCGGTTCGGAGTATGCCCACGGCGACCTGAGCTGTGAACGAAACTGGACCGGAGTGAATGGAGACTCATGTCCACTGGCGATACCCCGAAAGGGGTGACTGACAGCGCGATTGGACGTCTTGGCTGGGCCGTGATCGTCCTCGTGCCCATTGCGTCGCTCGTCATCGCGATCTGGTCGTCGATCCCGCTTCCGAGCGCGTTTCAGGGATGGACGAATGGCAACCTTGCTTTGCAGGGTGTCGGACTGGGCGTTGTTCTGCACCGCGGCTTAAGAGCTCAGGCCGAGGCCAGGGCCAAGGGTCAGCTCGCCGAGGCAGTGAGTCCGCTCCGGTGGATAGGGGTGGCGGGCATCCTTTGTTGGTCCGTTGCGGGCCTCGTACTTCTGCTGAGCGGCGGGGTGCTCAAGCCGATCCACACATTCATCGCCCTTGAGCTCGGGACGATCATGCCGATCTTGTCGTACGCAGTGGCAAAGGCCGCGGGGTGGAACGGCCAGATACAGGGCTTTGGCCGGAAGGTCAACGAAGGACGTCGATCGCAAACCCGAGGAGACACACACCGATAGCTCCTAGCCCAACCGCGTAAAGGAAGGGGGTGAGTGTGGTTGCTGGAGTCACCAGCCACACCAGGAAACGTCCGATGAGAGTCGGATTGGGCTCTGGTGTTTCTTCGGGTCGGAAGTGGGCATGGTCCATGAGCAGTATCGTCCTCTGCCCAGATGTGCGCGCACTCACCCCGTCGTTGTTGATTCACCCAGTCGCCGAGACAGGCCCAGCCGCCGCTGACCGCTGACCGACTCGGTCAGATGGCCGCCGGGCTCGCCGCCCCACCCGCCACAGGTTCAGCACCAAGAGCACGGCCAGCACCTTGGCCATGGCCCCATCGAAGGACGTCGATCGCACCCGATAGACGGGTTTGCTCGCTTGAGAGAACACGAGTGCGAGCCAAACCGTGGCAACCGAGACGATGCGTGCATCGCTCGGGGCGATTAGAACGCAGATGACCCAGCGGAGCGTTGAGTTTCTAGCGGCCGAGACATGAGATCAGGTTGATCGGCTCCGCACGCGAGTCGGAAGGTCACGGGCGTCCCCTTCGGCTCGGACGCTGGCGGGAGGGCTGCCGCAGATGAAGCAGAAGGGGTCAGGATCGACTTCCTGGACCGTCACGTGAGAACTGCCGGGCGGGGCAGGCAGACTACGAAGAAGGCGGAAGCCGCTTGCTGGCCGGCCGATGCCGACCATGAATTGCATGAAGTCGTTGGCCGCCCAGCCGGCTGCCAATGAGTTAAGGGTGATGACGCTTGGGGCGCCGACACCTGGATCCTCGACGTATCGCTGGCGGGAGATCTGAACCGCGTCACCAAGTGCCTCCTCCGAGAGACGAACTGGATCGATGAGCCCAGTGCAGGCGAGGCAACCCGGTGCGGTCCCGAGCGTGCGGACGACTGCAAAGACGTCAAGGATGTCTCCTGTCGTCTTGTCGATGACCGGTTTGGAGCCGACCTGGAGAGTTGGTATCAGATACTGGTGGGCGATCTGGTTCACCACACTCCTTGCGAGCATGGTGTCGGCGGCGAGGAAGATGAAGTCAGCGTCGGTAATTCGGCGGGCAACGGTATCGTCGGCGACGTCTCCCGCAATCCCTTCATACACGACGTTCTGGTTAGCCCGGCGGGCGATACGTCGGCCCACGCGAACCTTGTGCGCCGCGAACTTGCGGGCGTAGTCCCTGATCCATCCGGGAAAGCCTTCTCTGTCGAGGTACTCCATGGCATCGAGCCGCTTTGCTTCGGGCAGTCGGGGCAGGTTGGTGGGTTCGACGCGGTCGGGGTCGACTACCACGAGGTGACCGACGCCAAGTCGGGCGAGGGCCTGGATGAGCAGCATTCCGACACCTCCAGCTCCGACGACGGCGACTCTTGCTTGACCAAGGATGGCTTGGCCAGTCGGACCGTACAGAAGGGACTGGCGACTGTATCGAGCCGCGACAGTGGGTTCGTCATTGGTGGGACTTGGGGTCAGGACATCAAGGCGAGTGCCAACTACGGTCGTCCGGGCCAATGGAAAGCGGATGCCTTCGCGTAGCCAGATCTCTCCAGCTGCGGCGCGCTCGGCTACAACGAGTGCACCTACTGGCTGACCTGCCACGTCCAGTAGGGTCGGATAGCCCCGCTCATGCGACGCGAGATCGACATCGGAGAACTCGACTGAAGTGGTGCCACCGTGATTGTGCACCGCAAGGTAGACGAGCTTCTCGTCCCTGGCTCGCCGGATCACTTCCGTGACGAATTCACCCGTGAGGAGACGATGCCCGCGTGTGCCCGGAACGAAGTCGATTCCATCACGGGCTAGTACGACGTCTCGAACGAGGAGACGGTTCCCCCGATTCCCCCGGGTGATCCCACAGAGCAGGGCGGCACCATGTTCTTCTAGGTCGCCTGGGAAAAGATGATGGTGCAGAATCGTCCAATGCGCTTCGGAGATTCGAAGTTCGAAATCGTTGGACATCACCGGCTCCTGACCCAGTCCAGAACCTTCTCGATCTTCAGTCGGGCAGTTTGGAGGGCGAATGCGTTGCCTCGCGTTCGTCTGGAGACTTGAGTGACGGGCCGTGGTGCGTCTTCGCCAGGCCACGTCACAAAGGTTGAGCTGAAGCCTTCACCGAGTGGACCGGAGTCGGTGCGACTCAGGTCGTTGCGAATAAAGAGCGGGTAGATATCTGCCGCTGGCAGGTTGAATGGCAACAAACAGATGACGAAGGTGGTCGTCTGCGCGTAGGGACCGCCGAGGGGCACGTCGGCGATCTCGACCCAGGCGCCGCCCTGGCCGTCGGGTATGACGCGGGTTTTGTTCTCGCCGTACGCGTCCATGACGTCGGCCAGGGCGGCCACCACCGCTTCCTTCACTACGGAGAGGTCAGGCGTTGTCGTCACCGGGGATCGCCCAGAACTGGTCACCATCGCTGACTTCGATACGCTTCTCGTCTCCTATGGGCTTCTGCTTGCCGTCGTGGAGCACCTCGGAAAGCACGAAGTCGAGTTGGATTGGGACGTGCTGGGCGATGGCAGCCTCCTTGATGGAGAAGCCGGTCTGGTGGTGGTCGGAAAGACCCACCGGCTTGTCATTCACGGTGATGGTGAAGGGTTGGTGTTCGACGGGGGCCGAGGCTTCGGACTGACTCATGATTTGCCCTCCTATGGGCGCTCATCGGGTGATTCCAGTGCGACGGTGGCGCGGTGTCTATACTCGAACTAGCCGTCACACAAGCAATTGTAGCACCGCAGGTGACGTGTAATTGCACATGTGCAATCAGGAGGTCGGAGATGCCAAAACAGGTTGTTGACCAGCAAGAGGATGGGTCGGCCTTCGACGGAGGAGCCTTCTACGAGTCCCTTGATGGTGAGCGACGAGGCCGTGATCTGACGTGGAAGGACGTGGCGGCTGAGGCGAAGGTAAGCGCTTCGACCCTGACCCGCCTGGGGCAGGGTCGACGCCCCGATGTCGACTCATTTGCCCGACTGGTCGCCTGGGGAGGCTTCGACGCGGACCGCTTCGTGTCCGTTTCAAAGGGCACGTCGACGGGAGGTTTCTTGGCGAACTTGCCGACCTACTTGCGCAGTGACCCCAACCTTGATGAGAAGGGTGTTCAGGCGTTAGAGACCATCATCAAGGCCGCGTACGACCAGTTCCGCCGTTGACGTGAGTGAGGCAGCGGGTGCGGCGCGGGTTCAAGAGTCATTGTGAGTCGATAGCCACGGCCGTTCGGGCCGAGATGGGTTTGCTGCCCCATCAGCGACTTGACGCACGGGATCTCGCGGCCCACCTGGAGATCCCGCTCCACCCAGTCTCGTCATTGGGCGGCGGTGCCTCCGTTGCCACTGCGATCGACTATGTCGTGGCGAACAGTGCCGTGTTCTCGGCCATGACGATCTTCCCGGATTGGCCGCTGCCTCGCCGAGTCGTCATCTTCAATGACAGTAACTCGACCGCTCGCCAGAACTCGGACGTTGCGCACGAACTCTCACATGGCCTGTTGCTTCACGAGCCACGCGACGCCATCGTGAGTGGCTGTCGTGACTACTCACGGTCTGAAGAAGATGAGGCGGCGTGGCTCTCGGGATGTCTGCTTGTACCGCGCGCCGCTGCCATCGCGATTGTCTTTGCCCGCACACCGATGGGCGTGGCGGCTGTTGAGTACGGAGTGAGCACGCAGATGATGACGTACCGGGTTAACACGACCGGCGCTCGCCGGCAGGCACAGGCAGCGCGCTCACGTCGTGGCCGGCAAGTCTGAGCCACTACGTCTGATTGGCTGCAGTGCGGCTGAAATTCCGTTACCGGTTAAGCCGAGGAAGCTGCGTCTTGAGTGCATGCGCCTGTAATCGTGCTTGATGCCGTGAGAGGTTTCGGCGTTCAGGTGCCTTTTCGGTTGATCGACACGATTCAGGCGCCCTGAGTCACGATTTGGCTTACCGTGCGGCGCATCGTGTGAGTGTGGGTGACGCCGCCGGCGTTCATGTCGGTGCGTAGCACGGTCAGGTGAACGAGGAGGAGCGTTGAACGAGCACACCGAAACGCAGGGACCGCCCCCAGAGTTCTGGGAGCAGCTGCGCGCTGAACAGGAGGAGCACCTGCGCGCCCTACGTGATGCGGAACAGCGCATCTACCAGCACCCCTACAACCTCATCGCTCGAGATGTGGCCGCCCTCATCGATTGCCTGCGCGACGTGTTCAACGGGAACCAGATGGAGCTGCTCGCACTCATCGACGCACCCTCACGTGACTGGCGGCTCAGTCACGAGCTCACCCAGAACGTCCAGCGCTCGATTGTCGCCGAGCGCTACAACTCAGAGCTCTCCCGCCGCCTCCACAACTTCGTCACGAGCGCCTACACCGTGGCCGAGTGCGCCAAGGCCGCCTGGACGCATCGGCTGGAGCGCCACGGAGGGGTCAAGGACGAAGCTGACGCCGAGTTCACGAGGCTCAAGATGAGCGGCCCGGTCGAGGTCGACATCGTCAGGGACTTGCGCCGCTACTCCCAGCACGCTGGTCGCCTGACCCTGGTTCAAGGCCACCGGTCGCACTTCACGATGGACCAGGGCCAGACGACGTCGGTGACCCACAAGGTGGTCCTCTCTTCCTCGTCGATGCTCGAGGGGAACTTCGACTGGAAGGCCGAGACGCGTGCCTACCTCGAGACCCACGAGGACGTTGTCCTGCGCGACGTCGTCCGCGCACAGGCCAACCACTGGTTCCTCGTCAACGACTGGGTCATCAAGACGCTGATCGACGAGGCCGAACCCCTTCGCGCTGAGGCCAACGACCTCATCGCCGAGCGCAACGCCATTCTGACCGGGATGGACATCGAAACCGCTCGAGCTGAGACCGAGAAAATAACCGATCAGTGGTGGGCGGCCGAAGGGCGATCGCCCTTCGATCCGCCCGCACCCCAACCCGAGTGACTCGGACCTGCCGGCGATGCGGGTCTTGTAGTTCCGTCCGAGGCGCCCGCGGCGTCAGCTCACGACCCAGTTGGTCCGGAGACCGTAAGTGGTCCGTAGCTGACGGTGGCCATCGGCGTCCCTCCTGCTGAGGCCACGCACTCCAGAAGCGCACCAGTAGCGGGGTCGATGACGAGTTCGAGGGTCTCGTTGGTTCCCAGTGGCACCATTACGGCGGTGCCTGACACACCCAAGGGAGTCGTCACGTTGCCCAGTAGATGCGAACCCGGAAGGGTCGCGGCCACCTGGTAGAGCGCGGCGCCCAGCTTGGCCGACGCATCAGGAAGTTGGAGGAGCTGAGCGACGATCTGGACCTGCTGAGTAGCGTCGCAGCCAGTCGTCGGGGCGTTCGGAGCGAGAGGGCAGGCGTGAGGGGTGTTGGTGGTGGTCCCGTCGGGAGAGATCTCGCCAGCAGCGAGCATCGAGGCCAGTTGGGCGGGGTCGCTCGGAAGAGCGTTCACCCGATTCACGAGGTTCTCAATGGTGGTGGTGCTCGCGGCGAGGGTGTAGCCGAGACCGCCGTAGCCTGAGACCGTTGCCGCGAAGCCCCCGTAAGACGAGCCCTGGTTCACGTTCGCTGCGTTGCCGATGAGCTGATTAGCACCATCACCCAGTGCGCACGGGATGAACGGCCGGCCGGCCGCGACCCATCGCGCCTCGTCGCCGGGAGTGGCGAAGTGCCCACCGTTGGTCCCGACGGCGCTGGGCGAGATGGTGACCGTGCTCACGCCAGCCGCATCGGTCGAGCTCGAGACGCTGCCAGCCGACACGTAGGTGAGAGCCGGTGCGCTGCCCATCGACGGGCTCGAGAACTCGCAGGCCATTGAGACGCTCTCCACCTGGTTCAGCGTCTGGCCCGGCTGAAGAGCCGGCAACGTCGCGGCACGGGCGTCAAGACGCGCAGCGTGCTGGAGAGTCGCCGCGGCAGCTGAGAGCGGAGCCACCGTGATGGTGCCGGCGACGAGCGCCACCGCACCACCGACCAGCCCGAGGGTGCCGGCGGCAATGAGACTGCGGACACGGCGCCGCGACGTACGAGGTACTCCGACCTCAAGCTCAGCCAGAAGGTCGTTCCAGGCCGCGGCAGAGTCACGCGAGGGAACGTGCGCCGCAGGGTCGAGCGCGGCGAACAGGGTCATCGGGTCTGAACTCATTGGTGAACCTCCGTATCGGTCAGCATCTCGCCCAGTGCGAGACGGCTCTCTAAGCGGGTCTTGGCCCGGTGGTAGCGCACGTTGGCTGCGTTGACACTCACACCGAGGACTACCGCCACCTCTTCGCGACTCAGCTGGTCCCAGTGAACGAGCCTCAGGACTTCCTGGTCGGACTCGGCGAGCGCTGCGAAGGCTTGACGAAGTGGCTCGACGTCGATCACCTCGACCTCACCAGTCGCGGGCTCTAACCAACCGGGAGCGATGGTCGCCAGCCTCCTCTCGCGCCGAGCGCCATTGCGCAACTCGAGGCTGGCGATGCGAAGCACCCACGCGAGTGTGGGCTCGGTAGTCGTGTCGAACTTGCGCCACGCCACTACGAAGGCCGCGAGTGTCACGTCGTCTACGAGATTGGGAGAGACACGTCGAGCGACGTAAGCACGAACGCGACTGAAGTGCTCCTTGAAGAACAGCTCGAATCTCTCGTCGCCGCGTAGCGATGTCCGTCTCATCAC
>JAJYDR010000104.1 GCA_021777285.1 Actinomycetes bacterium | reverse complement strand
GTCGCCGATAGATTGCCACTAGGACAGGAGGCGTCGTGAAGGCTCGAACGGTGACCGTCGCCGCGATTCAGATGAATTCGGGCTCGAACCCCGAACAGAATCTCGAATCCGCGATCGCCCTGGTCGAGCTCGCGGCCGACGAGGGGGCGACGTACGTCCAGGTTCCCGAGTACTTCAACTATCTCGGTCCGTCGCGGCGCTTCAACGACGTCGCCGAATCCATCCCCGGACCCACGACGGGGCGCATGGCGGCAGTCGCCAAGCGTCGGCGGATCCATCTCCACCTCGGCAGCATGCTTGAGCGGCGCGGCGACGAGCGTCCCTTCAACACGAGCGTCCTGCTCGATTCCTCGGGGTCGATTGTCGCGACCTATCGCAAGACCCATCTTTTCGACGTCGACGTCCCCGGTGCCATCACCCACCGAGAGTCCGACGACCTGAGCGCCGGCGAGGAACTCGTGGTGGCAAGACTGAAGCGCTTCAGCGTCGGGCTCTCGGTCTGCTTTGACGTCCGGTTCCCCGAGTTGTATCAGACGCTGGCCGCCAATGGGGCCGACGTGCTCGCAATACCGGCCGCCTTCAACGCGAGCACGGGTCAGAGCCATTGGCACGTGCTCGTGCGCTCGCGGGCGATCGAGAACCACGCCTTCGTCGTCGCCGCGACCCAGGCGGGCGTCACGAGCGACGGCATCGCGACCTACGGTCACGCGCTGATCGTCGACCCGTGGGGCGTGGTGCTCGCCGAGTCGTCGGGTGACCAACCCCAAGTAATCACCGCCACTCTCGACCTCGACGAGGTGACGCGGCGTCGCGCGCAGATCGCGGTCACGCGCTTCCGGCGACCCGCGTTATACCGCCGACCGGTCCGCGTGATCGGAGCGTAGCGTTACCCCGAAGTAACGGTCTTCGGTCACATGGGACCGTTGATTACGCGACCTAGCATGGAGCACGGTGCCATCGGGCGCATTCGGCGGCACCGAGAAACCATCCTGCGAGAAAGCCGTGAACCCCCCATGAGCATGCCCAGCGCCTCCTACTCAATCACCATGCGCGTCATCTTGGACGCTGCGTCGACCATTCCCGACATCGCCACCGCGGTCGCCGACGCCGGCGGACTCGTGACCGCCCTCGACGTGGTCGAGCCCATCGACGGCCGCATGGTGGTCGACGTAACCTGCAACGCCAGCAACGAGGACCACGCGGCGGTGCTCGGCCAGGTCGTCGAGGCGGTCGTTGGCGCCTCGGTGCACGCGATCAGCGACCGCACGTTCCTCATGCACCTCGGCGGCACCATCGAGGTCAAGCCCAAGATCGCGCTGAAGACCCGTGACGACCTATCGATGGCCTACACCCCCGGCGTCGCGCGAATCTCGAACGCCATCGCCAAGGACAAGAGCCTGGCGCGCAAGCTCACGATCAAGCGCAACACGGTCGCTGTCGTCACCGACGGCTCGGCCGTCCTGGGTCTTGGCAACATTGGCCCCGAAGCGGCGCTGCCGGTGATGGAGGGTAAGGCACTGCTCTTCAAGCGTTTCGCCGACATCGACGCCTGGCCGGTTTGCCTGGACACTCAAGACGTCGACGAGATCGTGCGCATCGTGCAGTGCCTCGCCCCGGTCTACGGCGGCATCAACCTCGAGGACATCGCGGCGCCGCGGTGCTTTGAGATCGAACGGCGGCTGCGCGACCTGCTCGACATTCCCGTCTTCCACGACGACCAGCACGGCACCGCCGTGGTCGTCTACGCCGCGCTTCGCAACGCCCTGCGCGTCGTCGGCAAGGAGATGAAGGACATCCGCGTCGTCATGCTCGGCGTCGGTGCCGCCGGCGTAGCGATCTCGAAGCTCTTGATGGCCGAGGGTGCCGGTGACATCATCGGGGTGAACCGCCACGGGATCTTGGATGAGAACGACCCGAACCTCGATGAGGATCGTCGTTGGCTCGCCACGCACACCAACGCCGAAAAGCGCCGCGGCGACCTGACAGAGGCGATGCGCGGCGCTGACGTCTTCGTCGGCGTGTCCGGACCGAACCTGGTCACCGAGGAACAACTGACCGTGATGGCGCCCAAGTCCATCGTCTTCGCCTTGGCCAATCCCGATCCCGAAATCGACCCCCAGATCGCTCGTCGCCACGCCGCGATCGTGGCGACGGGTCGAAGCGACGAGCCCAATCAGATCAACAACGTGCTCGCCTTCCCCGGCATCTTCCGCGGCCTGCTCGACGCGGGTGCGACCCGTGTCACCGAGGAGGTCGAGATTGCGGCCGGCCGGGCAATCGCGGACGCGGTGAGTTCCGACGACCTCTCGGCGAACTACATCGTGCCGACGGTGTTCAACGCCAGCGTCACCAAGGCCGTCGCCGAAGCGGTCGGTAAGGTGGCCCGCGCCCACGCCGACGAGTAACCCGTCACGACCACCCAACTGGACCGCGAACGGCGTAGCGCACGCTCACAGAAATCGTCGCTCTCGACTGGTCAGGTGGACGGGCTGAAATCGACGTCGCTCGACGGGACGATCCCGGCGGTCCGTCCGGGAGCGGACTGCAGGCGCCAGTACAGATTCGTGTGCGCGATGACCGCTTCAGGCGGCGGCGCGCCCCACTGAGTGACGTCAGACGTCGTGTGCGCGTCGCTCACGAGCACCGCGTCGTAGCCTCGCGTGAACGCGCCGTGCAGCGTGCAGCGGATGCATGCGTCAGTTTGGGCACCGACGACCACGAGTCGTCCAACGCCGAGTCCCGAGAGAACATCCTCGAGTGTGGTGTCCTCGAATGCGTCGCCGTAGCTCTTGTCCACGAGCACCTCGGCATCGTCGCGATGCAACTCGGAGACCAGCTGCCACGCCTCACTCTCACGTACGAGGTCTTCATCATTGTGTTGCACCCAGATAACCGGAACCTGTTCTAAACGGGCCTTCTCCACGACGCGGCCGATGTTGCCAACGACGGCGTCGCGTTCGTAGGCGTCCTGGACGACGTCATTCTGCACGTCGATGACGAGCAGTGCGGTGTTCGGGCGGTTCGCGAGTGTGGACATGACAACCTCCGTTCGACGGCTATACCCGTGACCGTAGCGGGCACGACGCGAGACGGTCCGCGCAGCGAATCTGTTCCTCCCACGGGTCACCCCGCCATCGACGTCATCGCCGTTGCGCACCTGCGCGACGCCCATCTACCGAATACATGGCTTTTGACCAGGTATAATGTACGTTAGCACTCTCATCCTTAGAGTGCTAAAATGGATACGTCGAAGTGATTCGACGTGTCAAGAGCAGAACGATTAAACAGGAGGTTTTCTTATGGCTCTTGTTCGAACTGACGCATTCAGGGACATTGACCGGTTCCTCCAGCAATTCTGGGCGAGCCCCGACGTGGCTCGGACTCATTCGGTTCCGATGGACGCGTACCGCAACGGTGACTCGTTCTTGATCTTCGTCGACATGCCGGGCGTTGACCCGAAGGAGATCTCACTCACCGTCGAGAACAACGTGCTCACCGTCAAGGCGGAGCGAACCGCACCGAAGTCCGCCGAGGGTGTGGAGCGCCTGATGTCCGAGCGCCCCTACGGCACCTTCACCCGTCAGATCTTCCTCGGAACGAGTTTGGACTCTGAGAAGATCGACGCCGACTACGAGTCCGGGGTGCTCACCATCGCGATTCCGATCGCCGAACACGCGAAGCCCCGCCGGGTCGAAGTCTCGTCCAAGGGCGACCGCAAGGTGATTTCGGCCTAAGTCTCCGGGCCCGGCGTCCACGCGACGCCGGGCCCGCTTTCAACCAGGTCCAGACTCTGACGCTCGACCATCGGCCGAGCGTTCTTCTTTCGGGCGACCACGCGCGGCGAAGATGCCCACGGTCGACCAACCCACCACGATGGCGAGCCAGTACGCGACCAGCCGGTAGACGAGCACCGCCGCCACCGTTGACACGGTGGGCGCGCCGTAGGCGACGAGCACGACCGCGAGTCCACCCTCGACCAGACCGAGTCCACCCGGCGTGATCGGTAGGACTGCGAGGACTTGGGCGAGGCCGTACGCGAGGATCACGCCGCGCCAGGGAACGACGGCCCCGACCGCAGCGAACGAGGCGATGAGGCAGAGCGCGTCCAAGAGCCAGACTGACGCGGCCCAGGACACTACCGTCACGTAACCCCGCCGAGACAGGTGGACGGCGTACATCTCGGCGAAGAGTCGGTCGACGCGCGCCGACAGGTCCCCTCGTGGACGCCCAGTCAGCCGACGGAGGACGCGCAGGAGCGTCTCGAGCAAGCGGATCATCGCGTTGCGTCGCATGAGGAGTGCGCCAACACCGAGCACGATCACGAGCAGCGCGAAGGTCGCCGCGAGTCCGGGGACGTGCGCACTCGTTGTCAGCGCGACGACGATGCCAATGAGGATCACCAGGCTCATCGCCACCGCCTGGGCGATCATAAGAGTCAGAATCGCCCACCCGGCGACCGCTGAATCAACGCCGTGACGTCGGTAGTAGCGATACCGATAGACGCTCGAGACCGCAGGTTCGCCGGGCACACTGAGTGCGATCGCGTCGTTGGCGATGGTGAGCGCGAAGAGCCCGCCCAAGCTGAGCCGCTTTCCCACGGCGAGCACGCGTCGCTGCGCGAGCGCGTACGAGAGCAGTGAGGCGCCCTCCGCGAGAATCGCGAGCGCTGCCAAGGGTACCGAGATCGTTGCAATCCGCGAGGACATGCCCGCGAGCTCGCCGCGACGCGCAATGAGAAGCGCTATCACGACGACCCCGACCACGACGCCGAGCGCCCACCGGATCCAGACTCGGCGTTGTTCGGTGGCGAACGAGGACATCGAACCCAACCTATCGAGTGGCTGGTCTGCGCACCGTCGCCGCAGACCTAGTGTGACGAGTGTTCGTGCGGCGCGGGAGGGAACGATGTCCTCGACGTTTGGTGGTCGGATTGGGCGCGACTGGCGCGACTCGACGCCGTGGTGGCCCGAGACTCCGAGCGCGCCGGACGGGTCGGCGAACGTTGTGCTCGTCGTGCTCGACGACGTCGGCTTCGCCCAGTTGGGTTGCTACGGCTCGGACATCGAGACACCGACCATCGACGAACTGGCGTCGGGCGGACTTCGATTCGCCAACTTTCACACGACGTCGCTCTGTTCTCCCACCCGCGCCTGCCTACTCACGGGTCGGAACCATCACCGCAGTGCGATGGGTCGCGTCGCCGATCTCGCGGTGGGCTACCCCGGGTACTACGGCCGACCACCGAAGGAGAACGGCTTTCTCTCCGAGATCCTGCGCGAGCGCGGCTACGCCACCTACGCGGTCGGCAAGTGGCACCTCACGCCCGAGGACGAGACGAGCATGGCCGGACCCCGCTCGACCTGGCCCCTCGCGAGGGGCTTTGACCGATGGTACGGATTCCACGGCGGCGAGACCCATCAGTTCAACCCCGCCCTCTTCGAGGACAACCACGCGGTACGACCCCCCGGCTCCTACGAGAGCGGCTACCACCTGAGCGAGGACCTCGCCGATCACGCGATCGCCTACCTCGGCGACCTGCGAGCCGTCGACGCGAAACAGCCCTTCTTCTTGTACGTCGCCACTGGCGCCTGCCACTCCCCCCACCAGCCGCCACCGCACTGGCGTGAGCGATACCACGGCCAGTTCGACGAGGGCTGGGACGTCTGGCGTGAACGGACCTTCGCCCGGCAACGATCCCTCGGACTCGTCACGGATACCGCGACGCTGTCACCCCGTCCGTCGTGGGTACGACCGTGGGCCGACCTCGCGCCCGACGAGCGCCGGGTCGCCGCACGCTTCATGGAGTCGTACGCCGGGTTCTTGAGCCACGCCGACGAGCAGATCGGCCGCATCCTTGCGTTCATCGACGACCTCGGCGAGACCGACAACACCATCGTGGTCCTCGTCTCGGACAACGGCGCGAGCGCCGAAGGCGGTGCCGACGGCTCGATCAACGACGTACGGCTGACCAACCTAGACCCCGCCGACTCGGCCGAGATGTTGGCGCGGATCGACGAGATTGGCGGACCGCTCACGCACAACAACTATCCCTGGGGCTGGACGATGGCCGGCAACACGCCGTTTCGCCGCTGGAAGCGTGAGGTCCACGAGGGTGGCGTGGCTGACCCCTGTATCGTGCGCTGGCCGGGACACGTCGACGAGGGCGCCATCCGCCACCAGTTCACCCACGCCATCGACGTCGCCCCCACGGTGCTCGAACTGGTGAACATCGCGCCACCAGACGCGATCGACGGCACGGCGCAGAGCCTCATCGACGGGGTGAGCTTCGCCTACCTGCTCGCGAGTGGTGCGGCCGACGCCCCCGAGCGACACGAGACCCAGTACTTCGAAATGTTCGGTTCGCGGGCGCTCTACCACCGGGGCTGGAAAGCGGTCGCCTTCCATCCGGTCGGACCGCTCTACGACGATCAGAATCCGAACGACGCGTTCGAGAACGACGTGTGGGAGCTCTATGACGTCATCGCCGATCCGACCGAGACGACCGACCTCGCCCACGAACGGCCCGAGTTGCTCAACGCGATGATCCTGCGATGGTGGCAGGAAGCCGAGCGCAACGACGTCCTACCCCTCGACAACCGCGTCTTGTGGGCGTTGGTCCACCCCAAGCCCAGCCGATTCCCGCCGCGCGATCGATACCGCTACTTCCCCGGCGGATCGCCGGTCCCCGAACCGGTCGCGGTCAACGTGCGCAACCGGTCCCACGCGCTCGTTGTCGACGTCGAGATCCCCGAGGGCGGGGCGAACGGCGTGCTCCTCGCCCTCGGCTCGGCGCTCGGTGGGTGGTCACTGCACCTCATCGACGAGCGGGTGCGATACGTGCACAACCTCTACGGCAAGCAACGCCACGTCGTTACCTCCGCTAAACCCCTGGGCGCCGGTCGTCACCGGATTGTCTACGACTTCGTGAAGGACGACGGGCTCGGCGGCTCCGGCACGATCACGATCGATGGGACGGTCGTGGCTTCAGGGGTCATCGCTCGCTTCACACCATCGGGGTTCAACGGCGTCGGGGCCGGCCTCACCTGCGGTTACGAGATTGGACCGGCGGTCGGTGCCGACTACGCGGCGCCGTTCGCCTTCACCGGAACCATCGTGCGCGCCGAGGTTGAGGTGCGGGGCCCCGTAGTGCGCGACCCGCTCGCCGAACTCGAGGCGATCCTGTCAGAACAGTGACCGACGGTGTCGGGGCCGGGGGCGATAAGGTCGCCGCGTGGCTTCCGCTGACGAATCGTTCGACCTCGCCCTGGCCGCCTCGACGTTGCGTGCGAACGGCTCCGACGTCCAGGCGCTACTCGCCGCGCTCGTCGTTGGTCTGGCCGACGCCCTCGGCAATCGCATCGAGACGACCCTCGCCGGTGGGCGCTTTCGCAAATCCCACGACATCGCGTCGGTTCGGATCATGATCGGTGACGAACACTTCGAGGCGACGGTGGACGGCGCCCAACTTCGTTGCTCGGTTTCCCACCTCTCCGGTGGCATCCGCATACGCAGTGAATCCCTCGACACCGACGCGTGGATCACTCGGCTCGTGACATCCCTGGCCAGTGAAGCCGCCCGAAGTGACGCGGCCCGCCGGGCCCTCGAACACCTCGTTATCGGAGGAAACCAATGAGTGAACATGTCAATGACCTCCCCGAGGCCACCGAGCATCGTCTCGAAGAGCTTGAGCACGGGCTCTTCACCTCCGACCTGTCGGTGAACGAGTTCCTCCTCGTCAAGGAAGCGGGCTTCCACCCGGTCGGTCTCGTCATGGGCTCGTCGATCTATCACACCGGGATCCAGACCCGGAAGTGGAGCCAGAGCCAGGAGTTGACCAAGCTCACCGAGGCGATGTACAACGCCCGCGAACTGGCGATGACTCGCATGGAGGAGGAAGCCGCCGAGCTGGGCGCCGACGGCGTGGTCGGGGTTCGTCTCGACGTGAACTACTACGAGTGGGGCAAGGACGCGGCCGAGTTCATCGCGGTCGGTACCGCGGTCAAAGCTGAGGACGGCGTCTCTCGCCGCAACAAACTCGGCAAACCCTTCACGTCAGACCTCTCGGGCCAGGACTTCTGGACGCTCTCGCAGACGGGCTACGCGCCCCAGGGACTCGTCATGGGTACCTGCGTGTACCACATCGCCCACCGCGGCCTTGGCCAAACGCTGAGTTCGACGGGACAGAACGTCGAACTTCCCAACTTCA
>JAJYDR010000103.1 GCA_021777285.1 Actinomycetes bacterium | reverse complement strand
ATGCGCGATCGGCGAGTCCACCAGAACCTCCTCGACGACGCTGGCGCACCAGTCGTCGGGGTCAAGGTTGCCCATCGTCGTCTCTCGTGATCTGGTGTAATCCCTTGTCAGGGCTGGTGGAGGTGCAAGTACCCCAGGCGAAACCGTGGCTGATGCGCCTCGAGTCCTTCCAGATCGGTGTTCGTCCTGGTCCGTACCGGTTAATCCTGCGTGACGAGGTCGTGGCAGTTCTGCCCGGGCTGGTCGATGAACGCCGAGAGTTCAAGTTGCATGACCTCGTGGCCCGTTTGAATCCGGACAACGACCTACGCCGGCGGTGGGCGGTGGAGAAGACCCTGGCCCGTCTCTTCCACACGGGGCTGCCCGACGGCAGCATGATCGTGCGGACGGGACGGGGGCGCTACAGAGTTCAGACTGGCGTGCAGCAAACTCAGAGTCCTACCTAGTTCAAAGGCCTCTAACGGCGCTTGTCAACAGGCACGTAGAAGTAGTTGCTTGTCGCGACGACTCGCGAATTGCCATCCACCAGCAGTGCCCGAATCATGTGGGTACCGCGGTACTTTGACTCTTCCCAATTCTCCAACCTGCCACTCTTCGGTGTCTTATACTGGTCACGACCGTCGAAGATGTCCCCTCTGAGGTCTCCGTGCCCGGCGGCATCGCTGCCAGTGTTGACTACCTGCCAAAACAGAACAGGCCCCGGGGGACCTTCTACATGAGCCTGAAACTTGAGACGTCGTCCAGCAGGTACCGGTTTACCTGACTGCATTGTAAGAGATGGCACATTACTCCTACGCGACGAGTACTTGGCGGTCACGTGTACCGAGTACCGGTTGTCCGGGGCCTCCGTCCAACCCCTCGAGGAGAATGTCGCAGCGTGACTTGCATCTTCAAGCTGTAGACCTAGCTCACTGGTACTCACCATTGGAAAGTCGTCACCGAGGAGTTCGCGCCAGACCTCTACCGCCTCAACAGCGGTATCTGCACTCGCGGCGGCCGAAGACAGGTCCACGGCGCTTTCAAGCTCTTTGACGAAGTCCCGGAAGGCTTCGTTGTTCCATGACTCCGCCAGATCTTCTGACACCAGCACGGGATTCGGCACTCTCGGTGCACGCGCGAGTCCGGCCAGGGAGTCACGCAAGTTGCGCAAAGTTACCGTCACCCGCGTTGCATCGTCGGAGGCCGACGCTAGCTCCCTAGCGATCAATACCTGAAGAACAATGGACTTGACTGCCTTCCGACGGGTCTGGTTCTCATCTCTCCATCGTTTCAAGATCTTCACGGTTCGGATAAAGCCCTCACCTTGCGCGGCGCACCACTGCGTGTATTCCTCGGGTGCTGTCTCTTTCCACGGTGCTCCCGGTCGCGGTGCCTTCAGGGGTGCGGTAGAGCCAAGGAACTGAAGAGGAATGACATCTACATGGAACTTGCCGACTTCATCTTCGCTGTACCTGAGTCGGATACATGGTCGCTTTGGGTCCGGCTCAATTCGATCTCTGTAAACGTCAGAACTCGCGAGGCGTTCAGCAAGGTCCTCCAACGCTTCCTTTCCGCTGATCGACCCATCGAAGACGCAGACTGCGGCGATGTCGAGGTCGTACTCACCACCGTCTGTAGGCTCGACAATCGTCTCATTCCGATACGAGCCCTGCACGAAGAAATTGTGTTCGGGTAGACCGTACGACTCAACGAGAAACGTGCGCAACGCGTTGGCAACTGAATCAAGCCGCCCTCTTTGCTTCGGCCCCAGTGAGATTGTCTGGATGAATTGCTCGAAGCTTGATGAAAGGTTGGCACTCACGGTGCGTTCCTACGGTTGACGTAGGCAAGCCGTAAGTGCCGTACAAAGCAAGGCGACAGATGCCTGCGCACATCGGTCATGAACCGCCCGACTTCCATCTTCGGGTTTGGGTGGACATCTCCCTCTCGGGTATTTCCTGGCGGTTCACGCAGCTCATTCCAGGCTGCTGTGACTAGGGGCTCCACTTCCATCTTCACTGATTTGACAAGCCGTGTGTAACTTCGCTCAAGATATGGCGATTCCGTAGCTATCCACGCCTGGTAGTAGTCAAGCTCCTCTTGTAGCTCGTGGAACGCTTCAATGATCTCCCGAGTTTGCTCGCCACCGCGGCGCCTGACTCGATATAGCATTTCGTTCCACTTGAGGACTGCCTGAACAGCTTCGCCATATAGGCGACGCCGGCGGTCACGCTTGCTAGCGAGGTAGGTACTTCGCGCGGTGCCAGCGGCTACCGCAACGCTCGCTAGAGTTACCTCTGTGATCGTAAGGTTCATTCGGCTACTTCCCTCGGAGGCTCGCGAGGTTGGCCGCTGGCTTGCCCGTACTCACTAAGGTCCAGTAGGTCCACCCGTTTATGTCCTCGCGGTCGCTAACGGCTATGGCTGCGAGGTCAGGACTCTCGTATCGGACACCGCCTATTAGCAGTCCGTAGTCCTCGCTCACGATCGCCGTCACTGGGTCGATCGGGTCCGAGTTGGTCAGGGTGTCGCCAGGCGTCAAGACGGCTTTCTCGATGAGCTCGGCGAAGCGCTCGTCGCGGCGGACGTTCCACCCACCGCGTGTCGTGACCTCTAGGGGACGGGTGTAGGAGAGGCTCGGCTCTTCGAACTGGCGGAACTTCCACACGGCGTCGTTCATCTTGGAGGCGTTGAACGCGCCGGCATTTACCAGGCGCTCGAAGTCTTTCAGCGAGAGCGTCGTGACCTTCTCGAAGAGGTCGGGCTCGACCTGGGTGATGATGTCGTAGACGGTCTTCTCGCGGTCGTCGGTCAGGTACATGAAGGCCGGGATGCGTGTGAGGAAGCGCCGAAGCTTGTCTTTGATGCTCGCACGCTTCTTCTTGGCCTCGTCCTCCTGCTTCTTTTCGGCGGGGGTCAGCTTCTCTTTGGCGAGCTTCTTGGGCTTGAGCTCCTTGTTCGAGGAGATGAGTGCCGAGAGGTCATCCGAGATGTTGCGGAACATCTCGATCTGCTCGAGGCTCTTCACGAGCTCTTCGTCGGCGAGGATGGCCTCCATGGCCTTGAGGTCGAGCGTGATGAGCTCGGGCGAGTTCCAACGTCGGGCCAGCATCGACGAGCTGATGCCCTTGGTGAGGTAGTCGATCACGTCACCGGCGCTGACCGTGGACATGACCGAGCCGTCGAAGGCGAGCACCGGCAAGAACTCCATGAACTCGGCCAGGGCGGCCTCTTCGTCGGTGTCCGCCGCAGTGGTGGGACGCAACTTGGTTGCGTATTCGACGATGAGGCGCAACGCTCGGTTGGGCGAGAAGTCGAGGACGTAACAGTGCTCCTTGACCACCACCTCGTCCTCGCCGCCGACCTCGGTGTTCACCTGCTTATAGGCCCAGGGGCTCTGGACACGGAAGGCCGCCTGGAAGTAGGTCTCGGGGGACCTGAGCTCGCGCAGCATGAAGATGCCCGCCCAGGCCGGCACCGTGACGCCGGTCATGAGCTTGCCGCACGACAGGGTGATGGACTTGGCGTCTTGGGGCACGTTGGTGATGGCCTGCTCGACTGGCGCGAGAGCTTCTTGCCCCATACCGACTTCGTTGCCGGCCGCGACCACGATGTGGTAGTCGTTGAAGAACTTGTTGTGCGAGCGGCGTAGCAGGTCGCGCATCGCGATGCAGGCGTCAACACCGGGCAGGTACCAGACGGTGTGCTGCAAGGCCGTCAGCAAGTTCACGTCGGCGAAGGGCATCGGTGGTCGGTTGTTCTCCGACACTGCGGCCCACAGGTCCGACAGGTCCTGGCCCCGTAGTAGGTCCAACCACTTCTGGACCTCGTTCTCATGGATGAAGAAGGGCTTGTCACCGTCCTTTTTGGTGCGGAAGAACTCGGTCAGTGAGAACTCGGAGAGGTTGTTGAGAGCGACCTCTTTCAGCGCCTCCGGCATCTCGTAGGCGAGCAGGTGCATTTGTGGTAGCGAGGCGTAGGGGTTGGGCTTACCCCTCCACTCCTTCTTCGCGCGCTGCTCGTCGGAGTAGGTCCAGTTGTAGACCTGGTCCTCGAGGAACTCACCCTCGGTCAGCGCGCGGAACGGCGTTCCCGAGAGGTAGAGGTAGTGGTTCACCGTCAGCGACTTGGCCAGCGCCTCCTCGATGCCCTCGACGAAGCCGTCTTCGAGGTCGGGCGTATCGGCCGTCTTGGCTTCGGTCTTGTCACCTTCGGTCCTTTCGCCGGTGATCTCGTCGACCTCGCCGACGTAGATCGAGCGTGCGGCATCCCGCCAGGCGCCGAAGTGATACTCGTCCACGACCACGGCGTCCCATTCGACCTTGTAGAGGTCGCGGTTCTTCTCCTTGGCCTTGCCATCGTCGTCCTTGCCGAGCACGTCTTGGAACGAGGCGAACCACACGAGCGGGCTTGGGTCGTCGATGTCGACGGGGTCGTCCTCCTTACCGTGAAAGCGCCAGCCGGCGAAGTCCCGGTGAGCGAGATCATCGCGCCACGCTTGTTCTACGGCGGGCTTGTAGGTGAGCACCAAGATCCGCGTCCAACCCATCTCGCGAGCGAGCTGATAGGTCGTAAACGTCTTGCCGAAACGCATCTTGGCATTCCACAGGTAGTCCGGCGCCTGGTGACCCTTGCCGGCCTTCGGGTGGGCTCGGTAGTAGGCGGCGGTCTGCTCGACCGCGCGGCGCTGCTCGGGGCGCATGTCGAAGTTCGCAGACGGCCGAGCCGGGGGCAGGTCCTTGCCCTCACGTACGGCTTGGATGGCGGCAGCCACCTCGTCCTTGGTCGCCTCGAACCACTCTCCGGCGATGTTGTGGTAGCCGGCCTTGCGCAGCGCGGCGTGCACCTCGTGGTCCGTGAAGACACGACCGTCGTCGGTGATCGCGGCCTCGACGAGCAAGATGTCGGGCTCGGTCGTGACCGGCAGCTTGATTTGCTCGAGCTGCTCGCGGATGCGCACGCGCACGTCACGCTGGGTCTGGCCCACCTTGATCAGGCCCGCGCCCTGGCGCTTGCCCTCCCACTTGGTCGACGCGAACCGGTCGATGGTGTACGCGTAGATTTTCGGGTGCTTGACACCACCGGCCAGCGAGACGGTCATGCGGGCATCTCCCTGATCATTTCTTCGATGTAAGCCTGTTCGTCTGTGGTGATGCCGTAGTTCTCGTAGAGCTCCGCGTCGGTCCAGGTGTGGTCCCAGGTCTGCTGCGGGACCCAGGTGTAGGTCGACCGCGTCGCGTGTTGCGTGATCTTCCTCAACGAGATGAGGAAGCGGAAGAACCGCGTCTTCGTATACGCCTGAGCGCTCTTCGCAGCATCCTCGCTTTCGACGTAGAGGAAGAGATATGTCTGAGTGCAGGTAGAGGGGGGTGCTGCGATCTGTGTTGGACCGAGGACCTGCGCCGGGATCGCGCCACGCTCCCCATAGGCCTGTGGAATCAGCACCTTCCAGTAGTCGATCAGGTGTCCACTCTTTGGAACATCCTTGCGCGCCATCCAGCCAGTCAGCCGCTTGCCCTTGTCGTTGTAGAACAAGGCAATGTCGTCCTTCCTCGCCGTCTTCCGGAAGTTGGTCCAGTTGGAAGTCATGCCGAACTCCTTGTCTGCTGCAAGGATCTCGATGATGGACTTCTCGTGCTTGGCCACGACCTTGTTGAGTATCTCCAAAGCCCGAGCATCACGCACGAAGATGTCGTATTGGTCAAGCTCGCGCGACAGTGGACCAACCGTCACATCGTCTTGGGTGTATGTGACGTCACAAGAACCAGGGTTGTCCCTGTCCCACAAGAAGTAGCAGACACCCCCCTCGAAGTCCACGCCGGGGAACAGGCTCTCCATCTTCGAGAAGTCAACGATCTTGCGAATCCTCTTGTCAGTCAACATCTCGTTTCGGAACTCGTTGAGGCCGAGCCCACCAGCCATCCACCGCGAAGGGATGATCATGGAGATGTAGCGAGGCGCGAGCTTCTTGGCCTCGTCGATGAAGACGTTGTAGATGGGCATGGTGCGGTTCCCGCCGTCTGCATCCATCTGATAGGGCGGATTGCCCACGATCACATCGAACTTCATGTCCATCTCCTTGTCGATCTGCATCCGACCATCGGCATGGATAAAGCCGTAGGCCTTGTTGTCGCGCCCTGGCTGCAAGAGCTGCTCCCTAGTCCCCTTGCACTCGGTACACTTCCCCTCGATGTCCCACGAGTGCTTGACACGCTTCTGCCACACGTTGCCAGCCGGGTCGGCGAACTGAACGACTGAGTAGGGCGATGTCGCGTCTTTCGAGCAGTAGAGAGACCGACGGGAGATCATGCCGGTGATCTCCTCGGTGGCGATTGCGAAGACCATCTCGGTGAGGATGTGGCGCAGTCGCTCCCCTTCGTCGGGGATTTCGTCAGCGAGGCCGACCATGAGGCGCTTGGTGATCTCGCGCGGGAAGACACCGGTCTTGGATGCAGGGTCCAGCCAGCGCAAGGTGGGGTCGGTCCACACCTCGGCGGGCAGTAGGTCCAGCACTGCGTTGACCACCCGTGGTGGGGTGAATACGGCATCGTTAGAGAGGTTGGCGATGACCTCCAAGATGTCGGGCTGGTTGCCTTGCAAGTAGTCGGCGGTCATGCTCGCCTCCCGGTTCCGTTGCGGGCGGGGCCGCGCAGTTTGGGCGCCTCGACGCGATCGGCGTCAGAGAGGTTCACGGCCTTGCCACACCAGAGCACGGTGGGCTCGGCAGGACCGAACAGCGAGGGCGCGGCGGCGGTCTTGGCTTCCTCGGTGGCGATCACGTCGCCCATCGTGGTCTGGAGCAGCTCGACACTCTGGCTAGTTGGATCAAAGGAGTACTCGATGAGTGGAATCTGGTCGCGGCCCGTCGGCTTGCCCTCGGCGTCACGCGGCAGCATGTTGCCGACGATGATGTTGTGCTCGACGATCCACTCGGCGGCGTGCAGTACGAGCGAGCGAGCGATTAGGCGCTTGTCGAGGACCTCGGCGTTCCACTGGGTGAACAGCGTCAGTAGTCGCGTCCGAGCCCCAATCTCGTGCCCGGGGGTACCACCGATCACGTTCTCCCAGGAGATGTCCACGGCGTAGATCGATGCCAGGGCCTCGAGGGCGTGAAACTGAGCAGCCTCGGGCGTGTCGCCCGCAGGGAGTTTGCCCTGGGCGAAGTCCTTCGAAATGCGCTCGAGCTTGCGGTCCAAGATCGCAACGAGGAAATTGCCGTCACCACACGCGGGCTCAAGGAAAGTGGGTGAGGGGTGAACGGCCCACATCTTCGCCGGTAGAAGGTCGAGCATCGCGTCCACCGTCTCGGCGGGGGTGAACACCTCTCCGAGGTCTCGTACGCGTTCTTCGGACTTGACCAGCCTTTCGGGGATGAGTTCGGTCACGTTCGTCATTCTGACCGACCTGAGGCGCGCTGTTCGCTTCGGCATACTCGACCCGACTGTGCCGGGTGGTCCCGTTCATAGCAGTCGCCGCTCCGGACACGAATAGCGAAAGAAGGCGGCATCACAGTCAAACCGTGCGGTGGGGCGGCCATTCGCCAAGTATGCCCGGTGGCACCGACATTTCCAGCCTGAAAGTGATTCGAGAGGATCGCAAAATCCTCGAATTCGTGGTGTTTCCTGGTGTCGGGCGTGTGCGCTGCAGCGACGAACCGGCAGTAGTGACGACGTGACACAGCACTTGGGGAACATCCCCGAGTACGGCGGCTCCCTCCGGGAGCGACCCCACCGCAAGGCCGGACCTCGGGCTCGCCGCGTCGCGGCGGGGTGGGGTCAGGCGGCCTCGGTCGGTTCGGGGCGGCGCAGTAGGCCAGAGGTCAGCGTGACCCTGGTGGCGCCGCTCGTCGAGGACCTGCTCGAGGCAGCGGAGGCCCTGTCAGAGCTCCTCGGGGTGTCGGAGTTCCCGGCACTCTTCGGAGACCGGGAGGGACGATGTGAGACCGAGCCGGTAGAAACGGTGGTGAGGAAGGAGCAGTTATGACCCAGAGTCAGTCACGTTCGCGGGGACGGGGCCAGCGCCGGGTGCCGAAGGCGGTGACGCGAGTGGTGACCTACCGGCGTATCTCGACCAACGAGGTGAACCAGCCCCACTCCCTCGAGGCCCAGGAGCGCAGCCTCGGCGAGTACATCGCCCGCACGTCGGGTCTGGTGCGCGTCGGGGACTACTTCGACATGCAGACCGGTACCAAGACCGAGCGACCGGGACTGCAGGCGCTGCTGCGCGCGGCGGCCGCCGGGGAGTTCGACCTCGTCCTCATCTACCGCATCGACCGACTGGCGCGGTCGGTTCACGGATTCATGGAAGTACTCAAC
>JAJYDR010000102.1 GCA_021777285.1 Actinomycetes bacterium | reverse complement strand
CTCCGAGGTCGAGAACTCGTCGAGGATCAACGCGTCACAGCGCACGAAACTCTTGGCCCCGGTCGCGCCCTCTTCCACCTTCACTAGACCGCGATAGGCCGTCAGCCCCCCATCCTTGGAGATCGACTTGGAGATGATCGTCGAAGTCGTCTCGGGGGCGACGTGAACCATCTTCGCACCGGCGTCTTGGACCTGGCCGGGACCCGCGTACGCCACCGACAAGACCTCGCCCGATGCTTTGGGACCCATGAGGTAGACCGACGGGTACTTCATCGTCAATCGCGAGCCGATGTTGCCGTCGATCCATTCAACGTGCGCCTCGGCCTCGGCACGGGCCCGCTTGGTCACGAGGTTGTAGACGTTGTTCGACCAGTTCTGGATCGTCGTGTAGGTGATGCGCGAGCCCGGCAGGGCCACGAGCTCGACGACCGCCGAGTGCAGCGAGTCTGACGAGTACACCGGCGCCGAGCAGCCCTCGACGTAGTGGACCTGGGACCCCTCGTCGGCGATGATCAGTGTGCGCTCGAACTGACCCATGTTCTCGGTGTTGATCCGGAAGTAGGCCTGCAGCGGCTGGTCGACCTTCACCCCCGGCGGCACGTAGATGAACGACCCACCACTCCACACCGCCGAGTTGAGCGCCGCGAACTTGTTGTCGTTGGGCGGGATGACGGTACCGAAATACTTGCGCACGAGGTCGGGGTACTCGCGTACCGCCGTGTCCATGTCACAGAACAGCACCCCGAGGCGCTCGAGGTCCTCACGGTTTCGGTGGAAGACGACCTCGGACTCGTACTGGGCCGTGACGCCGGCGAGGTACTTGCGTTCGGCCTCGGGAATACCGAGGCGCTCGTAGGTCGTCTTGATCGCGTCGGGCAGGTCCTCCCACCGGTCGACTCGGTTCTCGGTGGGCTTAATGTAGTAGTAGATATCGTTGAAGTCCAGGTTCGGCATGCGATCCGCGAACCACGGCAACATGGGCTTTTTCTCGAAGCGCTTGAGTGCGGCCAGACGGAAGTCGCGCATCCACGACTCCTCATTCTTGATCCCGGACATCTCGCGCACGATGGCCTCATTGATGCCCTTCTTGGGCTTAAAGACGGGAATCTGTTCGTCGGACCAGCCCAGCTGGTATCGACTGAAGTCCAAGTTGTCGATGGTCATGTCGCTCCTCTGGGTATTATCCCTACGCCCATAGTACTAACTATGGTCCCTGCCCTGTCAGAAATTACTGGCAAAGTGGAGCCGTGCCTCTCACCCCTTCAGTACCACAACGTCCCTACCGCATCACCCGCCACGGCGACACCCGCGAAGACCCCTACTACTGGCTCATGGACCGTGAGAATCCCGAAGTCCTAGAGCATCTTCGCGCCGAGAACGACTTCCTGGCGGCCTCACTCAAACACCTGGCTCCGCTCGAAGCCCAGCTCTTCGACGAGATTAAGCGGCGGATCGAGGAGACCGACATCTCGGTGCCGGTACGCCGCGGTGCGTGGTGGTATTTCGAGCGCACCCGAGAGGGACTCAACTACCCGATCAGCTGTCGCGTTCCGGTCACCGAGGGCGACTCGACCCCACCAGTCGTCGACCCACTCGTGGCCTTCGCCGGTGAGCAGATAATCCTCGACGAGAACCTCGAGGCGCAGGGCCACGATTTCCTCTCGATCGGCGTGCTCGACGTGAGTCCGGATGATCGATGGGTCGCAGTCGGTGTGGACTTCGACGGCGACGAGCGCCACCGGGTGACGGTGCGATCACTCACCGGCGCCTTGCCGCTCGCCGACACCCTCGATGACGTCTACTACGGCTTCGCGTGGTCCAGCGGTAGTGACTACTTCTTCTACACGCGCGTCGACGACGCCATGCGACCGTGGCAGGTCTGGCGACACCGCCTCGGATCGGAGGCGAACGAGGACGTACTCGTCTATCAGGAGGACGACGCGCAGTTCACCGTCTCGGTCGGACGTTCGCGCGACAACGAGGTGATCGTGGTGTCGATTGCCTCCTCGACCACGACCGAGGTCCGCTACCTGGCGGCGGACCGGCCCACCGATCCACTCGTCGTCCTCGAAGCGCGGCGTCTGGGCGTCGAGTACGGCGTCGAGCACCTCATCGCCGCCGCCGGCACACGCTGGTGGCTAAAGATCACGAACGAGGACGCGACGGACTTTCGCCTGCTCGGCCGTCCCGTCGCGGACCTCGCGTGGCGCGAACTGATCGCACACCGCCCGGGTACACGGATCGACGGCGTCGACGCGTTCTCCACGTGCCTGGCCATCAGTGAGCGTGAGGATGGCTGCGCCACGGTGCGCATCGTCCCGCTCGACCCCGCGGCACCCTTCGACGCCGACCTCCTCGGGCGTTCCTGGCTGGTCGACGGGGTCGACCAGCCGAGCACCGTATCCCTCGGGGTGAACCCCACCTTCGAGACGGACTCGTTGCGCGTGGCGATCACCTCAATGGTCACGCCGAACTTCATTGCCGACGTCGACCTCGCCTCGCACGAGTTGCTCATTCGCAAGCGCCAGATCGTGCGCGGCGGCTACGACCGTGACGCCTACGTCACCGGCCGACACTGGGTCGAGGCCAGCGACGGACAGCGAATCCCCGTGTCCATCGTCGCGCGGCGCGATGTCGTGCACCTCAATGATGACGGATCAATCAGCCCGAACGGACCCGCCCCCCTGCTGCTCTACGGGTACGGCAGCTACGAGATCTCCATCGACCCGGGATTCTCATCGATCCGACTTTCGCTGCTCGAGCGTGGAGTGATCTTCGCGATCGCCCACGTGCGCGGCGGCGGCGAGATGGGACGCTCCTGGTACGAGATGGGCAAGCTCGCCCAGAAGCCCACGACCTTCAGCGACTTCGTCACCGTCGCGAGAGACCTGATCGCGACGGGTTGGACCGAACCGCGTCGGCTCGCCATCCGTGGCGGTTCGGCCGGAGGGCTCTTGATGGGCGCGGTGATGAACCTCGCCCCCGAACTGTTCCGGTGCGTCGTGGCAGAGGTGCCGTTCGTCGACGCCCTCACAACGATGCTCGACGCCTCGCTCCCGCTCACCGTCGGCGAGTGGGAGGAGTGGGGCGACCCCGACGCCAGTGCGACCACCTACCGGACGATGAAGTCGTACTCGCCCTACGACAACGTGCGCGCGACCAACGAGGACGGAAGCGTACGGGTCTACCCGCACCTCTTCGCCGCGGGCGGTCTCAACGACTCGCGCGTCGGCTTCTGGGAGCCGGCCAAGTGGGTGCTGAAGCTCCGCGACGCGAACGCGGACAACGTCGCGTTTCTAAAGACCGAGCTCGGCGCCGGCCACGGCGGTCCATCCGGCCGTTACGACGCGTGGCACGACGAGGCGCTGATCCTCGCCTTCATCATCAATGAGATCGTGTGACCGTCACGACCAACGGCGGCCGATTCCCGGTCACCGCGGACGTCACGGCGAACAAGTTCGGACCAACGGTCACGCGCGGTGTCGCGACGGGTACCTCGGTACGAGCCGCGGGTTCGCCCGACTTCGCGGGCGCGCTCGACCACGGGTGATGCGCGAGCAGGAACGCGCCGACGATCACCGCGACCGCGACCACGAGTGCGATGACCACTCGGCGGCGGTACACCAGGGGGCTGCGATGCGCCGATCGGTCGAGCGCCCATTGCACGTCGTGGCGGTGCGGGCCGACCAACACCTCTTCCTCCTCGATTGGCGACGTCTCGCCGAACACGTACTCACGCGAGGACTCGAGACGTAGTGGGGCGGGCTCGTGGTGGGGCGGCGGCGATTCACCGTCTAAGAGTCGGAAGCCCTTCGCTGACTCATAGGGCGACGGCGGCGGGCCGATCAAGGTCCCCGTGTCGCTCAGGCGCCGCTCGTCGCGACGGATTTTGCGCCAGCGCAGTAGGCCCGCCGCGAGCAGCCCCGCGACAACGAGCGCCACCACCACTTCAATCGCCACGGTCATCGGACTCCGCTCGCCAGCGTCGCGGTCGGCCACAATGGCCCACCACGAAAAGCGTAGTGACTCAGCGCCGTTAGCCGAGTGCGGTGAAGCCCGAACGAAAGAAGACCAGGGGCTGGCCGTCGTAGGCGGCTACGAAGTCGGCCCGAACGATCGCGACGTCATGATCGCCGTGGGTCTGCACCGAGACGATGGGCCCCTCGACGTGCGCGATTGCGCCGACGATTAGCGGGGAACCCGCCGGACCGGGCGTCCACTCCCCCGTGGCGAAACGGTCCGCGCCCGTCCTCGCGAATCGACGCGCCTCGTCGAGCTGGTCCACGCCGAGGATGTTGATGCCGACCACGCCCGTTGCGCGAACCTGAGCCCACGATCGACCGTCGACGGCTGCGGCGAAGGTCACGAGCTGGGGTTCGAGCGAGAGGGACCCGAAGGTCTGACACGTGAAGCCGGCCGGACCCTCAGGCGTCTCGGCGGTGACGACCACGACGCCCGTCGCGAATCGACTCACTGCCTCTTTGAAGTCGCTGATCGAGGGAGGTGCCACATCGGGACACTACCGGGCACGCTCACCCGACCGGTGCCCTCGCGTCGCCCACCAAGCGCACCGAGTGCGCGCTGTGCTCGACGAGACCGTCACCGACGAGGGCCGCGAGCAGTCGTTCGACGCGCTCGCGGGGTTCCGCGATACGCACCAACAGGGCGTCGGGGTTGCTTGGCCCGTCGCGCAAAACCGCGATGATGCGCCCACGACACTGGCGATCCGATCCCGCGAAGGCGCTCTGGCGTACCGAGACGGCGGCACTGCGCTGGGCGGGATCTGGCCCCCCAGCGGCACGCCACGCACAGCGTGACGCCATCGGGCAGGTATGACAACGCGGTGTCGCCGTGCAGAACTGCGCGCCGAGGTCGAGCATGGCCTGGTTGTGCGCGGCGCTAGCTCGTCCTCGCACCAACTCATCGGCGAGTCGTTGGGCCTCACTTCGTCCCAAGGGTCGATTGACGAGGGCTCGCGCGAGGATCCGTCCGACGTTCGTGTCGAGTACGCCGACGCGCACGCCGAAGGCGAAGGACGCGACGGCGTTGGCCGTGTACGCCCCGATCCCAGGGAGTCGACGCAGCGCGTCGGGGTCGTTGGGAACGTGCCCGTCGAACTCCTCGAGGATCATGCGCGCGGCGTCGTGGAGATAGCCCGCACGGCGGTTGTAGCCGAGGCCGCCCCACAGGGCGATCACCGCGGCGCGAGGCGAGGCCGCACACGCGTTGGGCGTCGGTAGCGTCTCGAGGAAACGGCGCCATGGCTCGATGACGCGGGCGGCCTGGGTCTGTTGGAGCATGACCTCGCTCACGAGGACCGCCCAGGGGTCACCAATCCCGAGCCACGGCAGGTCGCGGGCAAGCGATGGCGCGCAGGCCTCGAGCGCGCGTGCGAACGAGCGCGGCGTCAGTCCCAGACGTCCTCACCGTAGGGTCGCTGTCGCACCGGGGCGAAGTCGCGCTTCCAGACCATCACCTTGCGCCGGAAGTAGCAGACCTCTTTTCCATCTTGGTTGAAGCCTTTGGTCTCGACGCGCACGATCCCCCGGTCAGGCTTAGACGACGACGGGGTGACGTCGAGCACCCGGGTCTCGGCGTAGATGGTGTCACCGTGGAAAGTGGGGAACCGATGGATGAGGCTCTCCACCTCGAGGTTGGCGATCGCCGAACCCGAGACGTCGGGCACGCTCATACCGAGCACCAGCGAGTAAACGAGGTTGCCCACGACGACGTTGCGGCCCTGGACGCTCTCGTGCTCGGCGAACCACGCGTTCGTGTGGAGGGGATGATGGTTCATCGTGATCATGCAGAACAGGTGATCGTCGGCCTCGGTGATGGTCTTTCCGGGCCAGTGGCGCAGCACATCGCCCGGCACGAAGTCCTCAAGGTAACGCCCGAAGGGTCGATCGAACGTAGTCATGGGGCCAACCTCCTTGGCTCGTGAGAACGGCTATTCACTCGGTAACGGACGGGTCGTGAAGGACGCGGTCGCGCCCGGCAGACTCTCGCCATCGATCACCATGCGCCAGGTGAACCGCTGGCTAGGCGCGAGGGGGATCGGTCCGAAGTTGACGGCAATCGGGACGTCCACCGGCGTACCGAGGGGCACGCCGACGGGCTCGCTCGCCGAGAAGTCACCACGCACCTCGATGCCCTGCATCCCCTCGGGTGTCTCGAACTGGACGAGGCGACCATCGGCGTCCTCGAGGAACAGCTCCCAGTGGTGACTGACGTCGAACTCGTGCGCGTCCACGCTCACCTTGACCGCGACGGCCGAGGGCACCGGGTCCGGTCCGGTAACGGACCAGCCGCCGCCGAGGATGTACAACTTGCCGTCGGCCACCTGGGCCGAGTCCGCCAAAAGCATGGTCACGTTCACCGGCCCAGCCTACGTCGCCACTCGACCCGTCCACGTCCAGCCGGTAGTTTGCATGTATGTCAACGCCGCCCAACGTGGCCACCCTCACCGACCTCGTCGCCCGCGCCCAAGAGGTCATCGATTCCGCGACCGAGCAGCTGCGAGAGCGCGGCGGGCCCGATCGGGAGCAGTCGCTCGCCTATGACCTCGCGCACGCGGCGAGCGCCATCGCCACCGCCCGAGCCAACCTCACCTACGCCACCCACGGCGAGACCGAGGCGAACCTCACGAGCGCCTTCCTCGGGCTCGCCCTCAGTGACCTCGCCCAACGCGTGCTCGGGCGCGAGGACCGCTGGGGTGTCACCGGCGACTGGTTCGCGCCCTTTCGAGCCTTCGTCGCCGAACAGCGCGACCCGAGTCGCCTCGCCTCACTCGCCGAATCCCCAGGAGACCGCCACCTCGGCGAGGACTTCGAGATGGTCCGGGACTACTTCGGGCGCTTCGCCGACGAACAGATCCGCCCACACGCCGAACACGTGCACCGCACCAACGGGGACATCCCCGAGTCGGTGATCGAGGGACTGCGCGACCTCGGGGGATTCGGCCTCTCCATTCCGACGGCCTACGGCGGGGACGCCACCGGCGGTGCCTCGGAGTACCTCGCGATGGTGATCGCCACCGAGGAACTCTCGAGAGCGAGCCTCGGCATCGGCGGCTCCCTGATCACCCGGCCGGAAATCCTCACGCGCGCGCTGCTCGCCGGCGGCACACAGGCGCAGAAGGAACAGTGGCTGCCGCGCGTCGCGACCGCTTCGGTGCTCGCCGCGATCGCGGTGACCGAGCCCGACTTCGGCAGCGACGTCGCCAATATCACCACGACCGCCACCAAGACCGACGGCGGCTGGCTGATCAACGGGACCAAGACCTGGTGCACGTTCGCCGCGCGCGCCGAGGTGTTGGTGCTGCTCGCGCGCACCGACCCCGACCGGTCCAAGGCTCACCGGGGTCTGTCACTCTTCCTCGTCGACAAGCAGCGTGGCGACAGTCATGGCTTCGTGCTCAACCAGGACAATGGCGGACGGTTAGAGGGCCGTCCGATCGACACGATCGGCTATCGCGGCATGCACTCCTATGAGGTCAGCTTCTCGCAGTGGTTCGTACCCGACGACAACCTCGTCGGTGGCGATGCCGGACTCGGCCGCGGCTTCTACTACCAGATGGCGGGATTCGAGAACGGCCGGATCCAGACCGCGGCGCGCGCCGTGGGCGTCATGCAGGCGGCCTACGAAGCGGCGCTGGCCTACGCCCGCGATCGGCGGGTCTTCGGCGCGCCGATCATCGACTACGAGCTCACGAGGGCGAAGTTGGGCACGATGGCGGCCATTATCCAGAGCTCACGCCAGTTCGCCCTCGCGGTCGCACGTCAGATGGGCGACGGGGGCGGGTCGATGGAGGCGTCGATGGCCAAGGCGTACGTCTGTCGAGCCGCCGAGTGGGTGACCCGCGAGGCCCTGCAGATCCACGGGGGCATGGGCTACGCCGAAGAGTACCCCGTGAGTCGCTACTTCGTCGACGCTCGCGTGCTCTCGATCTTCGAGGGTGCCGACGAGACGCTCTGTCTCAAGGTGGTCGCCCGGCGCCTGCTCGACCGGGACTGATCTACTCGTCGATCGTGAAGGGCTCGTGCACGGCGCCGAGCGTAATGCCCGCCGAGTGGAGGTTCACCTTCTCACCGCGCGCGCGCTGGGCGTGCATGGCGGCACGTTCCCAGCGCTCCTCAACGTGGCCGTAGCGCCAGAACCCAAGTGCTCCCAGCCAGATGACCACGAACAGCCCGACGATGGTGAAGCCCGCACGGTTGATGTTGAAGGACGCGGCGAACGACCAGAAACCTCCCGAGAGCTTCAGCTCATTGCTCAAGACCTGAGCCAGCTCGAGCGTGCCGA
>JAJYDR010000101.1 GCA_021777285.1 Actinomycetes bacterium | reverse complement strand
CCAACCACGGTCGATCCATCACACTGATTCCGGCGACGACGTAGCCAGTCGCAATTCGCGCAACCTAGCATCTGATCAGGAACTACTCGGTGGGCCGTAGAGAACGTGACGAGATGACCCTTTGCACGCCGCGCAAGTGCAAACGTGCTGGTGGGAGACCAGGCTGACAACAAGGCGTGGCCCCCGCGCGAGGGCTGCTTCACACGTGCTGACGCGAAACCTGCCGCGAAACCAGCACCTCGGGAGCCTCGTAGCCGGCCACCACCCCCTCGATCTCGGGGTTCCAGGCCGGGCAGATGTCCTGGAAGTGGCACCAGTTGCACAGGGGCGCGAGCTACGACGCACGAATCAATCTCGCTGGTGGCTGACCTCAAACGGCGGATATATCCCTCGGTGCTCAATTCCAAACTTGTTGGCATTGCCTCGAAACCTGTCGAGAAATGGCCACATTTCGGGGCGCCAGACCATGGAAATACCGTTGCACGAGGTGTCACGTTACTGAGTATGCCCGACCCTGCAGCACCACGCAACGCGAATTGGATCGTCACGTTGTATGGCGCTCGCTGGAGTGTCGCCACCGCCATGGCGTGGGATCCTGAGCTCGCGGCGGGCGACGGCGTCTTCGACGGGGTCGACAGGCTCCGGCGCCACTGGCTGCTGGCACCGCAAGATGGGTGGGCAGTGGTTCGGAGTTGCCTTGATGAAACTACCTTTGGACCATGAAGTGGGCCGACCACGTGACTCGCTAGGCGCCAGAGTTCGATCCTTCCTCCGAGTGGCACGATCCGGGAACCTTCACCTGCTTCTCGGGCAACTGCCTCGACTACGCCATCAATCGTCTGCCAAACCAGTTCACCGATCCACCTGCTCTTCGAATCCGGCCCGCTGACACCGCCGCAGACATACGTCGAGGACTCCGGAAGTTGGGTCTTCGACAAGTTCCACGTTGGAGCTTGTGGAGCCCAGTGCGGCGATTGTGGTGCCGGGGAGAAGGTCACCTGGTTGCGGTCGCCTTCGGGCCGGACACCGTGCCGTTGCGTGTTCCCCCGACCGACTATCACCTCTACCGACTCGATAGAAGTGGCCGCTGGTCGCACAAGCCTGGTGACAAAGCGGCTCTGGACGTGGATGCGTCGGGCGCGCGAATTCTTGATCCCCGATCCGCAGACCGCGATGAGTACCCCGACTTCCTCGGATATTGGTGGGTTTGTCACCGCTGACCGAGCGTGGCTCGTCACGCCGAATGACGCCTTCCCCCACCCGACGCCGAGTACGTCAGCCTGAGGTCCACCGCAAACTTCGTCTCTGCTCGCGTGGAGCTCACCGCTGTGCAATCCACGCTGCTGAATGAGATGGCGCTCACCGCTCCCTTTGTGCCAAGCACGTCACGAAGGCCTTGGGTCGGGGTCTCAGTTCGTACATCCTCGAACCGTCTCGTCATTCGGCGTGGATTCCTCTGGGTGAATGACGACGCCTCCCGCGACGCCCGCGGCGTGCTCGACTTGCTGCGCACCGTGATTCCCGTAGATCTCCACGCCGAAGTCGGCCGCCATCTTTACGCTCCGCTCGTCGGCGACTCGCTCTCGCCGGCCGACTACCTCTGGTAGCTGCTCTCCTGGATCGATGCATCTCAGCGGGGTAGGGCCCTCTCGGCCACGCAGACGGGTGGTAGATGGGAGGCAACCCTTTGATGCTTCGAAGCTAGTGGCGGGAACCCTAGTAATCGGACTGTTCTGGAAGTGACCAGTCAGATCGGTATTCGCTGACGATGAGCCCGTTGCTGGCGGCATGGTTTGGAGTTGCGGTGGCGATCCTCGCGGCCGTTCTCTCGACGTACTGGTCAGCCCGGACGCATAGAAGTTCCCGCGCCACAAACTTGGAACCTCACTACGCCTCGCTTTCGGAGGCTATGGACGCATACCAGGTGCTCGTGCGTCCCAACCCTGCCGAACTGATCCGCCGGCATAGGGCCGGCGATGATGACCCTGTCAAGCGTGAAGCTGAGAATCGCGCCAGAGCCACCTATGAAGAGGTGTGGCGTCACCTCGCTCTGCTCGGGATGAGCGACGACGTTGCCGGCTCCTACCAGCACTGGGTATCCGTTGTTGAGCAGTACAAGGCAGCGCGCACAGATTCCGCCTGCTTTGGGGGAGATGGCCTCGCACGTTGCTGGGCTCACGTCGAAAGAGCTAACGCACGCGTCGTCAGCGCAATGCGCGAACACCTTCACCGACTCACGCACTCCGCTCTGGGCTGAGTGTGGCCTACTCTAGGTGCTGCGGCGTGGTAGTAGAACTCCATGGACCACAGCGACGAACGTTTCCGGCCACTGCCCGATGGTGACTTCCGCAGGCAGCGCGCCTACTTGGCTGATCATCTCTTCGCCCACTCTGACGGGCCCAGCCCACCGCCAACGGATCCAGTGGCGGAGGAACCCTGGCGAGGGCTGATCGATCTGCCGACAGACGTGCTCTTGCGAACCACTGATTACCAGGGGACCCTCGTCGAAATGTTCCACCAACAGGGAAACGCCTGGATCTTCGCGATGCCAGAGGAAGAGGGTCTATCGATCTACGTCGCGGGTGCGTCCTACGACGCGAGTGACGAGTTCCAGGCAGCAATCTTCTGCTCGATGCACGGGTGGTATCGACAAGCCGCTGCCTGCCTACGCACCGCCCTCGAAGTGATGTCCACAGCCGCCGCCCTGGGGGTGAGCGAGAACCGAAGCGGCTTCGACCTCTGGCGTGCTGGTACGACAGAGCCCAAGTTCTCCAGCAGTCTCCGCGTCATCAACTCCCGCCAACGTCGGCCCGACCTCTACAACTACAAAACCGGCGTACTGGGTCTTCTCTATAAGGACCTGAGTGACTTCGCACATGCGCGCTCCGGCAGCACCAACGTGGATCTGTGGCAGAGTACTGGTCCAATCTGGGCTCCCGAAGCGCTGGAACACGTCTCCGCCCTCCTCTTGGACACCATGGCGGCGTGCTACCTACTGATGGCGATCGGATGGTCCGACTTCCGGCTTCCCGCCGAGGCGCGGGGCCTTTTCGGCCCATCGAGCCGTCGTTGGGCGCAGGCGGGTCCCGGGCTCTTGACCGCGACGATCGCCACCCGACACCGCAAGCGCCGCGCCCGCCTCGAATAGCAGCGCACCTCTCCCATGCGCCCGCCGCGCGACATGGACAGGGCGGTGAACGTGCGACCGGCCCACACCCGATACCCGGGTCGACTCCCTGCAAGCGACCGCAATGCCCTGGCAACCGGAACAATGCGGGTGCCGGTGGTTACCGTTCGCTCTTCGAGAAGGCGCTCACGTGGGTAGTTCTCACCTAGGCGGACCAAGTGAGGTTCGTGCCGACACTGGCTCCATGGCCAAGAGAACGATCAGCCGCGTGCCGAGTGGGAGACTCGGAGGGACGCCAGTACGAAGGGGGGAACGAGTGTCTAAGCCGAAGTGGTGGGACACCTCCTGGAAAGCCAACAGCGACCAGGACCCCGACGGGGGGTGGGTTGCCCAAGAGGGTGGCGAAACACGATGGCATGAGAGCGACAGGCCGATAGACCTCGATGACTCCGCTATCTTGGCGCCACTCGAAGAGCAGTTCGGCCAGGTTCGTTCGCGTGAGCGTGTGCGTGAGCTTGCCGAGGTGTTCACTCACCAGCGCGAAGTTGACGCCATGCTCGACTTGGTGCCCGACGCCTTCACTGGCCTTGACATCACCTTCCTTGAACCGACCTGTGGCTCAGGCAACTTCTTGGTCGAGATCCTGCGCCGCAAGCTGCGGTTAGTGACTAAGACCGACTGTGTCTCCCAAGAGCACTACGAGCACCGCCTCTTGCGGGCCATCGCCTCCATCTACGGAGTCGACATTTCGATGGAGAACGTCACCGAGGCTCGGGCACGCGTGGCACACGTGCTGTTGAGCTACTACCAGAGCGATGCCAACACAGTCGAGCCCACTACCGGCTTCTTGAACGCAGCGGCCATGATCATCGGCGACAACATCGTGCTCGGCGACTCACTCAACGACGCTGATCAGATCGAGCTGTGCGAGTGGAGGCCCTTCCCCGGTGGGCGCTTCCAACGAGTATGGAGTTGCGCGCTTGTTCCACAAGATGCGCGTAACCTTTTCTGGCAAGAGCGTGTACAAGACGCGGTGCCAGTTCACTACTCAGAACTGGTGGCTGAACCAATGAAAGGCGCGCCTGCGAAGCGCGCACCGAAGGCAAAACGATGACTAAGACCGCTGACACAAAGACGACAAAGGTGGGCATTGGGTCCACGCGCGCTCACCACATCCCCGACATCTTGGACGTGATCGCAGCCCTGTCGTCGGACGCCATCCCGACCCCGCCGGTGCTTGCACGCGCACTACTTGACTTGCTGCCCGCCGACGTGTGGAGCAACCCTGACTACCGGTGGCTGGACCCGGCCACGAAGTCCGGCTCGATCCTCCGCGAGGTCGCGCGCCGCTTGATGGAGGGACTCGCCGAGTGGGAGCCGGACCCCCAGAAGCGCTCCGAGCACATCTTGAAGAACATGCTGTTCGGTGTTGGCATCACCCAGGTGCACGGCGAGATGACGCGCCGGTCGGTCTACGTCTCTCGTGATGCGTCGAGCGACTTCTCGGCAGTCCACTTCGACACCGCCGACGGCAACCTGCCCTTCTTGCAGGCCGAGCACGACTACCCGACCAATCGCGAAGGCAAGGCGTCAGGTCCTTGCCGCATCTGTGGTGCGCCGGTGCGCCTGGAACGCGGGGAGACCCGAGAGAACTACGCCTACGCCTTCATTCACGGGGCGTATCCGACCGAGGAGATGAGAGACATGAAGTTCGACGTGATCGTGGGCAACCCGCCCTACCAGGTGCAGACCGGCACGACGAGTGCCCAGGCGACGCCGCTCTACCACTACTTCGTAGAAAGGGCCATCGAACTTCAACCGAAGTACGTCGCGATGATCATCCCGTCGAGATGGTTCACGGGAGGCATGGGTCTCGACGCATTCCGCGAGAGGATGATTGCCGATCGACACTTGCAGAAGATCGTCGACAACCCCAAGCTCTTCGACTGCTTCCCCGGTGTCGAGATCAAGGGTGGGGTCAACTACTTCTTGTGGGACCGCGATCACGACGGCGACTGCGAGTTCTCGACGCGGATCGATGGCGTCATCACCTCGACGACCGAGCGCGACCTGCGACTCGGCAAGGGCGTGCTGGTGCGCGACAACAAGGCGATGTCGATCATCAAGAAGGTGGCTCGCGGCAAGTCGATCGAGGACTGGGTGAGTGCCGCTGGTGCCTTTGGTCAAAGCATCACCACCAACTTCGCCGGTGCGAAGACGGTTGAGTTCGAGGGCTCCATTCCACTGGTCTTCGGTAGCCACGTCGGCTACATCCGACCGGACCAGATCGAGAAGAACACGGACTGGGTCAAGAAGTGGAAGGTACTGATTCCTCTGGCTGGCGATGGGCACGGCCGCGAGGTCTCCTACGTGCTGGGTGAACCCATCGCTCTGGCTCCTGGTTCGGCGTGCACCTTCACCTACCTTGTGGCTGGGGTCTTTGGAACGAAGAATGAGGCCAAGAACTACGCCAACTACCTGACGACGAAGTTCGTCCGCTTCCTCGTACTTCAACGGAAGTCCACACAGCACGTCCGCCCTGACAGGTTCCTCTTCGTCCCGCAACTGGACATGAAGCAGGCGTGGAGCGACGAGGCGCTCTACGAGTACTTCAAGCTCACGAAGGCCGAGCGCGAGTACATCGAGGCAACCATCCACCCGCGCGAAGCGATCCTCTCTCTCGACTCACCCATCCCTTCCTCGCACCTGCCTGGGGGTTCGAAGTACCGGGCACCGGGCACCGATCGCGACGCTGTCGAAGCTGCTGAATCTGGGGACGAGGCCGAGGAATGAGCAAGCGCGCGCCGGGCCGTATCTACGTCTACACCGCGCCGGGCTACGACACGGACTGGACGCGCACCGTTGGTTCATCGACCGTCGAAGGACACGGCCGCTTGAAGGTGGGCTGGACTGGCCGCGAGGATCCGCGCGTTCGCATCAAAGAGCAGACGGGGACCATCTACCCGGACGGAGAAGGCATCACCATCTTGCTCGACGAACCGGCCGTTCGCGCTGACGGTTCGAGCTTCGAGGACCGCGACGTTCACCGAGTCCTCGATGGAGCTGGCGTCCAGCGGTCGAGCGAAGTCGTTGAGGCAACGCTCGACGAAGTGCGGGCAGCGATTGCCGCGGTGCGCTCTGGGCTGACCTACGACCCGGCCCGCACGAGTGACTACACGCCCCGCCCTGAGCAGCAGCGCGCCATCGACGTCACCGCGCGCTACTTCGCAGAGCACGTTGGTGACGTTCGCCCTCCTCGCTTCTTGTGGAACGCCAAGATGCGCTTTGGCAAGACGTTCACGACCTACCAGCTGGCCAACCGCATGGGGTGGCGTCGCGTCCTGGTCCTCACCTACAAACCCGCCGTTCGCAACTCCTGGCAAGATGACCTGCGCAGCCACGTTGACTTCGCTGACTGGGTCTACGTTGATCGCGACAACCCCTGCGACCCCGACATCGACGCGCCGCTCGTGTGGTTCGCCTCCTTCCAGGACCTCTTGCAGACCACGACGGACGGTGAGGTTAAGGAGCGCAACGAAGCCATCCACCTCATCGACTGGGACTGCATCGTCCTCGACGAGTACCACTTCGGCGCCTGGCAAGGAGCTGCGAAGGAAGTGACCAGCCCGGCGGCGGCTACGAAGACCGATGCTGCTGCTCAGCGGGCCGAGACGCAGGAAGCCAACGAAGAGCTCGAACGCGCCGACGAACTCACTGACCTCGTCGATGATGGGAATCCTCGCCTTCTCGCGGCCACGCCGGACTCGGGCCTCGCAGAGGACCTCGACGCCAAGGACCTGCGACTGTCGAGCCGCAACTACCTCTACCTCTCGGGAACACCCTTCCGCGCGATCGCCGATGGTGAGTTTAACGAAGACGCCATCTTCAACTGGTCCTACCCAGACGAGCAGGGCGCCAAGAAGGCCTGGGACGAAGACCCGACCAAGGACACGGCTCGCAACCCCTACCGCGAGTTGCCGGCCATGGAGATGTTCACCTATGCCCTCTCGGAGATGGCATCGGTCGAGATCGAGCAACGCCCTGACGGCCTCTTCGATCTCTCGGGCTTCTTCGCCGCCAAGAAGGAGGGGTCCGAGTACCACTTCGAGGACCCCCAGCGCGTCACCGAGTTCTTGAACATGCTGCGAGGCAGGCTCACGCAGTCGGCCACCGAGAAACTACTCAACAACTTCAAGCCACCCTTCCCGTTCAGTGATGGGCGCTTCACCGAGGCGACCGAGCACACCGTCTGGTTCATGCCGAGTGTCGCCTCCGCGCACGCGATGAAGGCTTCACTCGAAGCACACCCCTTCTTCAAGGACTTCTTGGTCCACGTGGCCGCCGGCGGAACCAAGGTCGGTGCCGCCGCCAAGCCGCCGGTCGACAAGATGCTGGCCAAGGCCGCCAAGCTGGGCAAGCAGACGATCACGCTCTCCGTGGGCCAACTCATGACCGGTGTGACGGTGCCCCAGTGGGGTGCGATCTTGGTGCTGCGTTCGTTGAAGTCGCCCGAGGCCTACTTCCAGGCGGCCTTCCGCGTTCAGTCGCCGTGGACGGTCAAGGAGGCCGACGGCACCCGCACGATCAAGAAGGAGAAGTGCTTCGTCTTCGACTTTGACCCCAACCGTGCCCTCACGTTGATCTATCAGTACGGCACCAAGCTCGCGCGCTCGGCCACCAAGACCGCGCCGGTCGATGTGATCAGTGAGCTCATCGAGTTCTTGCCCATCTTCGCCTTCGATGGTGGCCGTATGGACCCGGTCGACGTCAACGAGGTCATGAACTGGGGCACGGCCGGAGCTGGCGCAGCGATGCTCGCCAAGCGCTGGGGAAGCCCACGACTCATCGACCTCTCCGAGGCAGTGCTCACCAAGCTCCTCGCCGATAGCGATCTCATGGACCGCCTGTCGCAGATGGAGGACTTCCGCAACCTGCGCGAGGACGCGACCAAGATCATCGCGCAGTCGAAGAAGATCAAGGCCGGAAAGAAGCCCAAGGCATTCGAGGGAGATCCCGAGGATCCGGAAGTGACTGCCGCGCGTAAGGCCAAGCGAGAGCAGGTCAAGACGCTCCGGGCCAAGCTCTTGAAGTTCGTCCAGACCATCCCGGTGTTCATGTACCTGACGGACTTCCGCGAGGAGTCTCTGGTTGACGTGATCGAGTCGCTCGACACCCAGCTCTTCGAGCGCGTCACCGGTCTCACCCTCGACGACTTCCACCGACTGTCCGCCGTGGGGGTGTTCAACCCCGAGCAGATGGACGAGGCGATCTGGCAGTTCCGCTTGTTCGAGCGTGCCAGCCTCGACTACCTCGGAGCTGGCACCGGCGAGGACGCGCCCGAGCGCGTCGGCCTTTGGGAGCGGACCGTCAAGACGGAAGAGGGACTCGAAAGTTGATGGACACGGCCTAGTGACGTGCGCACTTTAACCGGCCCTAGCC
>JAJYDR010000100.1 GCA_021777285.1 Actinomycetes bacterium | reverse complement strand
CATTGTTGAATGCTTAGATCAGGGATTTCGTGGCTCGTCGGCGAATATCGCTAGAGAGTTCGCGCCGCGGTCGTAGCCGTCGCCGGCGGTGTCGGCGGTGGGTCTCACGCACTTGCGACTCGGACGTCGCCACGCTCGGCGCGGGTCGCCGCACCTGAGCCCAACCGCGAGTTACCCTCCCACGTCCTCGGAACCGGGTTCGCCGGCATCGCGGTGGCGAAGATCGCGTGTTCTAGACTGATTCGGCCTCGCGGAGCGTGCGGGTGTAGCTCAATGGTAGAGCTCCAGCCTTCCAAGCTGGCCATGCGGGTTCGATTCCCGTCACCCGCTCCCAGTTTTCATCCCCAGTCGGACCACTGATGTGCTCGCGTGATTGACGCCGGTTACGAATCGGCGGCGCGACGTCGCACTACCATCGGCAACTGATGAGCGAGCATCGCACGACCGCCGTCGACGAGGTCGTGCAAATCGAACACTTCACCATGGCCTTCGACCGCCACACGGTGATCGGCGACCTCTCCTTTTCGATCGGGCGTGGCGAGACGTTCGGCTTTCTTGGCAGCAACGGGTCGGGCAAGACGACGACCATCCGGGCGCTGCTCGGCATCTACCGGGCGACGTCGGGGACCCTGCTCATCAACGGGCGGCCCTTCGCACCGGGCAACGGCACCCAGCTCGGCTACCTGCCCGAGGAGCGGGGCCTGTACAAGAAAGAGTCCGTCATCGACGTGATGACGTACTTCGGTCGCCTGAAAGGGATGGCTCACGACCAGGCACGTCGGTGGTCGATGGACTACCTCGAGCGGGTCGACCTCGCCGAGCACTCGTCGGCTCGCCTTGATCGACTCTCGAGTGGCCAGCAACAGAAGGTTCAGCTCGGCGTGACGATTATGAACCGACCGGACCTGCTCATCCTCGATGAGCCGACCAAGGGATTCGATCCGGTGAACCGCCGACTCCTCTTCGAGTTGCTCGATGAGCAAAAGAGGCAGGGCACGACCGTGATGCTCGTGACCCACCAGATGGACGAAGTCGAACGGCTCTGTGACCGGATCGTGCTGCTGAAGAACGGCCGAGCGGAGGCCTACGGCACGGTCACCGACGTGCAGGACCGATACGGCGGGCTCACGATTCGACTGCGTGCCACGGGACCGATTCCAGTGTCTCCCCAGTACACCGAGATGCGCCGCGATGGTGACGACGTCGAGCTGGCCGTGGCCGATGGCGCCGACCCGGCAGCGATCCTGCGCCACCTCGTCGAGTCGGGCGTGTCCGTGAGCCAGTTCACGACTGGTCGGCGATCTCTCGACGAGATCTTCCTGGAGGTCTACGGCGTTGATCGCGGGGAGCCGACGCGATGACGTCGCACCACAACCTTCGCACCGTCTTCACCTTCGAGCTACACCGCACGGTGGTCAAACGGCGCTTCTGGGTCGCCACGCTGATCGTCCCGGTGTTGATCGTCACGGTGTTCTCCCTGTCCTACGTCAGCAACCGAAGCGCGCACCGGGCTCAGAGCGCGCAGCGCCACGCCTCGTTCAGCTTCGCCTACACCGACGCCTCGGGCGTGATCAACGAGTCGATTGCGACGCGGATGGGGGGCGTGCGAATCAGCTCGACGAGTGCCGGCATCGCGGCGGTGAAGCACGACCGCATCGCCGCGTTCTTCGCCTATCCGGCCAAACCGGCAATCGAACCGATCAAGGTCTACGGCGCCGACGTCGGTGTCTTCAACAACGGCAAATACGCCGCCGTGGCCACCCAGCTGCTCACGGCGAGCGCCGCGGCCACCCTGGCGACGCCGGTGATCGGCGTCTACGTGCGCGGCGCGGTGCACGTCACGACCACGACCTACGTCAACGGTGTCGCGTCCCCGGGCGTGAACGGGCTCATCGCGCCGCTGCTGTACCTGCTCGTCTTCTACCTACTCATCGCGCTGCTCGGCAATCAAATGCTCACGAGCACCGTCGAGGAGAAGGAGAACCGCGTCACCGAGATGATCCTGACGACGGTCGATGCACGAACGCTCATCGTCGGCAAGATCCTCTCACTCTTCAGCGCCGGCGTGCTGCAGATGCTGGTCTTCACGATCCCGGTCGTCATCGGCTACGCCGTCGCGGGTTCGGCGCTCAGCCTGCCCAGCATCGATGTCTCGAGCCTGGTCTTCGCCCTGCGGCCGATGGTTATCGGCGCGCTGCTGCTGCTCGGTGGCTTCACCTTGTTCACCGGAACGCTCATCACCATCGGGGCCATGATGCCAACCGCCCGCGACGCGGGCGGTTTCTTCGGCGCCGTCCTGGGCGCCATCTTCATCCCGTTCTACGCGCTGCGGCTCATCATGTCTCACCCCAACGCCCTGATCGTTCAGGTGTTCACGTACTTCCCCTTCACCGCCCCGGTGACCGACCTGCTGCGCAATGCCTTCGGGTCGTTGAGCACGCTCACGGCGGCGGTGGTGCTAACCGAGCTGTTCGTCATCGGTGCGGTCGTGATTCGACTGGCGATTCGACTGTTCCAATTCGGGTCGATCGAGTACACGCGCAAACTGTCGATCACTACCGCGGTCGCGCTGCTCAGGCGCGAGCGCTGAGCGGTCGCTTCGTCAGGCGACGTTGGAACCCGACGAGCCGTTCGATGGACGGCGCCGCTCGCTGCGCACGTTGATGTCGGCGGGCTGGCTCGACCCGATCACCCGGCCTGGGATGCCCACCACGACGCTGTTGGCCGGGACGTCCTTCGTCACGACCGCCTGGGCGCCGATCGCGCTGTCGCTGCCCACGGTCACCGGCCCGAGCACGACACAGCCCGCGCCGAGCAGCACTCGGTCGCCGATCGTGGGATGGCGCTTGCCGTGGCTCATCGACACGCCGCCGAGGGTCACGCCGTGGAACATAATCACGTCGTCGCCGATCTCGGCGGTTTCGCCGATGACCACGCCAACGGCGTGATCGATGAAGAGTCGGTGACCGATCGTCGCACCCGGGTGAATGTCGACGGCGGTGAGGATCCGCACCACTGCGCTGATGCAGCGCGCCACGAGAAAGAAGTGGCGACGCCAGAGGGCGTTGGCGACGCGGTGGCCCCAGATCGCGTGCAGACCCGGGTACGTGAGCGCCACGTCCCAGACCGTGCGCGCCGCCGGATCTTGATCCATGACCGCGCGCAAGTCGTCGCGAAGTTCGTCGCGCAGCTCGCGAAACACGTCAGTCACCGAGACCTTCGTAGAGCGCCGTGGAGAGGTACCGCTCCCCGAAGGATGGAATGATCACAACGATCGTCTGTCCCGCGCTCGTCGGGCGCGCGGCCACCTCGAGGGCGGCCTTCACGGCCGCGCCCGACGAAATGCCCACGAGCAGACCCTCCTGGACCGCCATGGCGCGCGAGGTGGCGAAGGCGTCGGGGTTCTCGACCGTGATGACCTCGTCGACCACCGCGGGGTCGTAGTTCGTCGGGACGAATCCCGCACCGATCCCCTGCAGCGGGTGGGGACCCTTCTCGCCGCCCGAGAGCACCGGCGAAGCAGCCGGCTCGACGGCGACGATGCGTACCGACGGCTTCTTTGCTTTGAGGCCGGCACCGATGCCCGTGATCGTGCCGCCGGTGCCGACCCCGGCCACGACCACGTCGACGGTGCCGTCGGTGTCGGACCAGATCTCCTCGGCGGTCGTCGCGCGGTGAATGGCGGGATTCGCGGGATTCTCGAACTGCTGGGGCATGAAGTAGCCGTGCTCCTCGGCGAGGCTCGATGCCGTGGCGATGGCGCCGTTCATGCCCTGGGGTCCGGGCGTCAGCACGAGTTCCGCCCCGTAGCCGCGGAGCAACATGCGCCGTTCGACGCTCATCGTCTCGGGCATGGTCAAGATGCAGCGGTAGCCCCGGGCCGCGGCGATCATCGCCAGAGCAATCCCGGTGTTCCCGCTGGTGGGCTCGACGATCGTGTCGCCCGCGTGCAGCAAACCCGCCGCCTCGGCGGCGTCGACCATGGCGACGGCGGCGCGGTCCTTCACACTGCCGCTCGGGTTGAAATACTCCAGCTTGGCGAGCACCGTCGCGCCGCCCTCGGGCACCAGGCGGTTGAGCCGGACGAGCGGCGTATTGCCGATCAGGGTGGTGATGTCTTTCGCAATGCGCATCGTGACCCGCACTTTCCCGCGGTGACCACCGCGATCGAAATATGACCGATCAGGTCTGGAATTAATCCTAGCGGTCTACCGCTCCCGTCGCCACGGCTCGTCGTAACGGCGATACGGTGACGGTGACCTGTTCAATCGGTGCAGCGACCTGGCGAGAGGGGTGGCGTGAGACGCTCGGACGGCGGTGCGATCCGATCAGGCCTTGGTCGAGTCGCCCTGGGCGCGGTGCTGCTCCTTGGCTGGTCGGGCGGTGCGTCGGCCGCCCCGGCGCCGTCACTCGTTCGCATCGCAGCGATGCTGAACGCCGGCGGCGCCGCCATGACGACCGCCGTGAGCTGCCCGGCGGCCGGTTCGTGCGCTGCCGGCGGGTTCTACACCGACGCCGCCAACGCTCACCAGGCGTTCATCGTCAGCGAGACGGGCGGTGTCTGGGGCTCGCCCCAAGAGGTTGCGACGGCCTACAACCTGGGTGGCAACGCGTCGGTCAACTCGATCAGTTGCCCGGCGCTGAACAGTTGCGTCGCGGTCGGCTTCTACACCGACGCCACCAAATCGCATCAGGCGTTCGTCGTCGAAGAGACCAATGGCACCTGGGGCGCGACCCAGAGCGTGGCCAGCACGCTCAACGCCGGCGGGGACGCCGTTGCGACGTCGGTGAGCTGTGCCGCCGCCGGCAGCTGCGTCGTGGGCGGGCGGTACGAGGACGCGTCTCAGGCCCGGCACGCCTTCATCGTTGCAGAGACCAACGGGACGTGGCGCAACGCCCTCGAAGTTGCTGGAGGGCTCGACCTCGGCGGCGGCGGGGTCGTCACCTCGGTGAACTGCCCGGCAATCGACGAGTGCGCCGTCGCGGGCCAATACGACACGAAGACCCATCAGACCCAGGCGTTCCTGATGACCGAGACCAGCGGCGCGTGGACCAAGGCCCAAGAAGTCGCGGGGGCGCTCAACGTCGGCTTCGATGGCACCATCGCCCAGATCGCGTGTGCCGCCCCCGGCACCTGCGCCGTCGGCGGGTCGTTCGAGACGGCCCAGCACACGTCCCAGCCCTTCGTCGACGATGAGACGGGGGGCCACTGGGGCGCGCCCGTCGCACTCACCTCGCACCTGCACGCGAGCGTGAGCGCCCAGATCACGGCACTGAGCTGCAGCGCGGCCGGATCCTGCACGGCCGCGGGCGACTACTCGACGGCCGCCGGTACGACGTTGGCCTTCGTCGCGAGCGAGAGCGCGTCGACGTGGGGACCCGAGGTGCCCGTCGCGCCCGAGGTCCGCTCGCCCGCGGGCACCTACGCGCCGGTCACCAGCTCGAGCGTGCAGTCACTCGCGTGCCCGGCCACCGGTTTCTGCGAGGTCGGCGGCCAGGTCGCCACCGGCGGCACCGGCGACCAGTCCTACGTCGCCGTCGAACAGCCCATGGGCTGGGGTGTCGCCCAATCCATCGCACCGGGCCAGAACGTGGGACACGACGCCACCGTTCTCTCGCTCAGCTGCGCCGGGATTGGCCAGTGCGTCGCCGGCGGACGATTCACCGACTCGGCCAGCCACTACCAGGCGTTCGTGTCGAGCGGGTTCACGTCGGTGCCGCTGCCGCTGCACGTCACGACCTTGCGCGGGAGCGTCCCCGCGACCGGTTCCGCGACGTTGGTCGTGCTCGGCGAGGGCTTCACGGCCCACCCCGCCCTTCGCCTCGCCGAGCCGGGGGCCAGCGCACAGCTCCTCTCAGCGACGCCGACCAGGCTGGTCATTCGACTGACCGCCCGCGTCCACCTCCCGGGCCGCCACGTCCTCACGATCGTCGAAGCCGGCCAGCCGCCGGCGCGCGTCACCTACGTCCAGCACTGATCAGACGAAGCCCTGGACGCGGTGGGGCTCGTAGGGCTCGGTAAGTGCGGCGATCTCGTCTTCCTCGAGGGTCAGGTCCAGCGCCGCAACCGCGTCGTCGAGGTGGTGCGCTTTGGTCGCGCCCACGATGGGACTCGCGACCACCGGGTTGGCCAGTACCCACGCCAGCGCCACCCGCGACGGCGCCACCCCTCGCCGCGCGGCGATCGCGTTGACGACGTCGACGATCGGACGATCGCTCTCGGTGTAGAGGCTGCGGCCGAACTGGTCGGTGTCCGATCGGTTCGTCGATTCGCCCCACGGGCGCGCGAGCCGGCCGCGCGCCAGGGGACTCCACGGGATGGATCCGATGCCCTGGTCGTCAAGGAGCGGCATCATCTCGCGCTCCTCCTCGCGATAGAGCAGGTTGTAGTAGTTCTGCATGCTCACGAACCGAGTCCAGCCATTGAGGTCGGCCACGTACAGCGCCTGGGCGAACTGCCACGCGTACATCGAGGACGCGCCGATGTAACGGGCCTTGCCGGCCTTGACGACGTCGTGCAGCGCCTCGAGGGTCTCCTCGATCGGTGTCTCGTAGTCCCAACGGTGGATTTGGTACAAGTCGACGTAATCCGTGCCTAGGCGGCGCAAGCTGTTGTCGATCTCGCGCATGATGGCCTTGCGCGAGAGGCCCTGGCCGTTGGGGTCATCGTGCATCCGGCCGTTGACCTTGGTGGCGAGGACGATCTCGTCGCGCGGCACCATCGAGAGCAGCACCTCGCCGGTGATCTCCTCGCTGCTGCCCGCCGAGTAGACGTTGGCCGTGTCGAAGAAGTTGATCCCGAGATCGAGCGCCTGACGAAAGAACGGCGCAGCGTCGTCGCGTCCGAGCGACCAGGGCTGATTGCCCCTCGTGGGTTCGCCGTAGCTCATGAGTCCGAGGCAGATGCGCGACACTTTGAGACCCGTTGGTCCGAGATTTGTGTAGTCCATGAGCGTTCGGGGCGTCGTGACGGTGATCGGACCCGTGGCCCCATTCCCCTTTCATCGCGTGCGAGCGGTCCGCACCACTGTTGGTGCTGCACTGTCCAACATAGTGACGGCCCTGGTGCAACGATGGCGCCTGGGCGGGCACAAGCGGTTCACCGCGACCGGTGCGACCCTCCGCCGCTCGGCACCGACGTGTCGCAACAGGCTTGGCCACCCGGCAATCGGTGCCGGTACCGGGTCACCGCTTGATAGAGCGGCTCGAGGAGCCGCGGGACGGGCCCGCGCGTCGCGAGACGCCCCACCACGCGCCACGGGGTCGTGGTCGCGGCGAGGGCGCACGCCACCGCCGCGGCGCCATGGCGCGCGATGCCGGACTCGACCCACCAGACGCTCGACGCGACCTCAGCGCGGCTCAGGCGATTGGACTGGACGAGGAAGTCGGTCCCGCTCACGACGAGGACCTCGGGGCCCACGCGTGCGCGATACCAGTCGGCGCAGCGCTGACAGAAACCGCAGTCACCGTCGTAGACGAGGTACGCCAATTCACCCACGCCGGCACCCTACCGGTCACCTAGGGTGGGTCGATGTCGCGCCGCCTCGCCATGGTCGAGCTCTTCGGGCACCGCGAGCCACGACTGCTCGTGACCGGGCAGACCATCTCCATGTTCGGCGACGGCGTCGCCAACGTCGCACTCACCCTGCTCGTGCTGGACACCACCCACTCGGTGTCCAAACTCGCCTGGTTCGCCACGGCGCGCATGATCCCGCTCGTGGCACTGCTGCTCGTCGGCGGCGCCATCGTCGACCGGCACGCCCGCCGCACGCTCCTGCTGATCTCGGACCTCGCTCGCGCGGCGCTGACGGGCGGGCTCGTCGTCTTGCTCGTCACCGGCTCGCTGCGGTTCTGGCACCTGCTCGTCTTCGCCGTCCTCTTTGGAACCTTTGACGCGATCTTCACGCCCGCGATGAGTGCGATGACCCCCGAGATCGTTCCCGAGCATCTCCTCGGCGCGATGAACGCCGTTCGGCCGCTGTCGAGCAACGTGGTCGGAAACATGATCGGGCCGGCCGTCGGCGGACTAGTCACGGCGTGGAGTGCCACCGCGGCGATCAGCATCGACGCCGCGACGTTCCTGCTGAGCGCCGGGGCCCTCGTGCTCATGCACCCGACGCCCACGCCGGTGCGCAGCGCGGCGACGTCCATGATCCACGAGATCAAAGAGGGCGTGGGCTACGTCCGAGCCACCATCTGGATCTGGACGACGCTCCTCGCGGTGACCCTGAGCAACGCGCTGCTGTTCGTCCCGACCTTCGTGCTCGTCCCCTTCATGCTTCGTCACAACTTTCACGCTTCCAAGTTCACCGTCGGCCTGTTCTTCGCGGCCTCGGGCCTGGCCGGCGGCATCGGCGCGCTGGTGTCGGGCAGTTTGGCAATCCCGCGGCGACGGATCCGCGCCATGTTCACGGCCTGGACCGCCGCGAGCGCCGTGATGCTCGTCTTTGGCGTCGTGACCCGCAGCTGGGAGGTCTTCATCGTGCCGCTGGTCACCACCCCGGGGATCCTCTACGGCAACGTGATCTGGGAGTCGATGCTCCAAGCCGTGGTGCCACGCGAGCTGCTCGGGCGCGTCTCGTCAGTGGACTGGTTTGTCTCGCTCGGTCTCGCCCCGGTGGGCCTCGTC
>JAJYDR010000099.1 GCA_021777285.1 Actinomycetes bacterium | reverse complement strand
ATTATGGCAACCAAGTACCACAAGCCAGTGGCCCGAGCGGCGAGCCTGGCGGCCGCTCTCGCACTGACGATCCCCCTGGCGCCGCTCGCCGCGAGCGCCAGTAAGGCAAGCGCCGCGACCACCGTGCACGGCACCGTCGTCGCGACCAATACCGCTCGTCACACGCTGCTGCTCGCCGCGGGCAACGCGATGGACACCGTGCGTTTTCCGTCGGCGGGCGCCGTCGCGAAGGTCGCCTTGGGCACTCGGATGACGGTGCGCGCGTCGCGGCTTGCCGACGGCACGTTCAAGGCGCTCGCCAGTCGCGCGCAGGGCCGCGTCGACCACACGATGATCCACGGCACGGTCGTGAGTGACGTCGCCACCAACTTGGTGCTCTCGACCGGTGCGAGCACGATCGCCGTTGACCACGCCCGCGCGGTTGTGACGGCGGCGAAGGCCGGTCGAAAGAGCCACGCGACGGGTTCAACGATCGGCGTCGGCACTGACGTGCGCGTCGGCGTGACCGTCACGCGCGCAGGTCTCGACGCGACTTCAGTCACCGAGACGGGCCAGAGCGGCTTCATCGGACTCGAGGGAACGCTGGTCACCCTGCCGTCGAGTTCATCGAACTCATCGAGTACACCGGCCTCGCTCGAGATCCAGGTCGAGGACGGCGCGTTGACGCAGGTGGTGATTCCTCCGTCGATTACGATCCCTTCGACGATCAACACGGGAGACCAGGTTGAGTTGCTGACGTCCTACGCGACCAGCGTCTTCACGCTCGTCACGATCACCGACGACAGCATCGCGGCGACCCAGTCGACTGACGGTGTGTCGATGGACCAGAACGGTGCGGGCTCCATCCAGGGCGAGGGTCTCGTCACGGCCCTTCCGAGCACCAGCTCGTCCATCCTGACAATTCAGCCCGGCGAGGGTGCGGCGGCCATGAACTTCACGGTGCCGACGGGCTACCCGATGCCAGTCCTGCAAATCGGATCGCGCGTCCACGTCACCGCGACTGTCTCGGGGTCCACGTTGACGCTGGCCACCATCCAGGTCCAACAGTCCGAGGGCGAGGGTCAAGGTTCAATGACGACCCAGACCGAGGGTCTCGTCACGGCCATTCCGGGCAACGGCTCGTCCACCCTGACGGTCCAGCCCGGTGACGGTGCGGCGTCGGTGAGCTTCGTGGTGCCGGCTGGTACGGACGTGTCGAGCATCGCCCTAGGCGATCGTGTCCACGTGACCGGTTTCTTTGACGCCGCGAACAATAACGCGCTGACGTTGCAAAGTTTCAAAGTCCAGCAGCCCGAGGGTGACCAGGGTGGTCAGTCCGGCATGGTGCACATCGACGGCACCGTGACGGCCGTGACATCAGGACCCAACGCGGCGACGCCCGCGCTGATCACGATCGCGCCGAGTGACGCCAGCGCGGCCCCGGTCCAGGTCGAAGTTCCTGCGGCCCTTGACCCCCCGACGTTCGCGGCGACGTACCTCAACGCGAAGGTCACCGTCTCGGCGCAGAACCAGAACGGTGCACTCACACTGGTGAGCATCGCGCTCAACGACTAATCGTCCGGCCCGGTGTCCGACGTGAGTCGGGCACCGGGCCTAGGGTGACGTCGTGGGTCACGAATCCAAACGTCACCCCGCGCCGCGCACGCCCGTTGCGCGGCGCGTTTCGACGCACGGACTCGCGAATCTCTTTCGCGGCGTCACTCGCGTCAGTGCGCCGCGCGAAGTCCTCGCGGGGATCACCCTGCTCGCCATCGCGATCCCCGAGCAGCTCGCGACATCACAGCTCGCGGGTGTGCCAGCCTTCCTCGCGATGATCGCCTTCATCGCGGCCACCCTCGCCTTCACGCTCTTCGGCTCGAATCCCATCGTCTCGGTGGGGGCCGACTCCACTATCGCGCCACTGTTCGCCGTTGCGATCGCGCACCTCGCGGTCACTGGTTCGCCACAGTACCTCGCCCTCGTTGCGGCGACGGCGATCGTGACCGGTCTGCTCGTCGCGGGCGTGGGACTGCTTCGCCTCGGGTGGATGGCGGACTTCCTCTCGGCGCCCATCATCACGGGCTTCATGGCCGGTATCGGGGTGATCATCATCGTGCACCAGTTGCCCACGGCCCTCGGTGTGCTCGGTGGCGGCGAGACGGTCGGCGCGCGCCTGCACGCCGTCGCGGGCGAGCTCGCCCACGTCCAGGGCTGGCCGCTCGCGCTCGCCCTCGGCACCGTCGCCTTGATGGTGATTGGGGAGCGAATTAACCCCCGTTGGCCGACGGCCCTGCTCGCCGTGGCGGTGGCGACCACGCTGACCGCCGTGCTCTCACTCAACCACCACGGGGTCACTGAGCTCGGTACCGTCATCGTCGGCGTGCCGACGTGGCGGCTGCGTTGGCTCTCGGTCCACCAGTGGGGCGTCGTGGCGGCGACCTCGATCACCCTCGCGATCGTCGTCATCTCCCAGAGCGCGATGACCTCGCGGGTCTCGGCCGACGAGATCGGCATCGCCGAAGACCTCAGTCGTGATTTCGTCGGCGTGGGCGTCGCCAACCTCGCGGCGGGACTGCTCGGGACCTTTCCCGTCGACGCGAGCCCCGCGCGCACCACGGTGACCCGGCTCGCCGGGGGGCGAACGCGACTGCCCGGCGTGGTCGCCGCGCTCGTCGCCCTCGCGCTGTCCCCGCTCGCCGCCTACGCCCACCAGATCCCGATGGCCGTGCTCGCCGGCGTGCTCTTCTTCATCGCGGGCCGGCTCATCAAGGTCGAGCAGTTCCGTGCCATCTGGCGCGCCAGTCGTGCCGAGTTCGTCGTGGCGCTCATCTCGGCCTTTGGGGTGATCGTCCTCGGGGTGGAGCTCGCCGTCGCCGTCGCCGTCGGACTCGCTGTCGTGCTGCGGACCTGGCGCTCGGCGCGTCCGCACATGGTCGAGCTCGGGCGTCGTCGGGGCACCACGAGCTGGGAGCCGATGGGTCGTCACGACGTCGAGCACGTGGACCGCGTGCTCGCCGTCTTCTTCGACGAGGCGCTGTACTTCGCCAACGCGGGGGTCTTTCGCCGCGAGCTCCACGAGCTGCTGGCGAAGAATCCATCGACCAAGCATGTCGTGCTCGACGCGGTCGCGATGTCCGACATCGACTACACCGGTCTGCAGTCGCTCACCGAGATCGTCGCTGACCTGGCCGCCGAACACGTCGGGGTGATCGTCGCGCGCGCGAACGACACCGTTCGTCACCAGCTCGCCAACGCCGTCGATCGCCACGTTCGTGACCTCGAGCACTTCGACAGCGTCGATGCGGCCGCGACGCACGCCATGGGTCACTAGGCCGATCGAGACGCCACTAGCGTGACCCCGTGACCACTGCACTGCTGCTCATCGATATCCAGAACGACTACTTCCCGGGCGGGCGCATGGCACTGAGCGGACCCGAGGCCGCGGCCGATCGGGCCGCGGTGCTGCTCGCGCGCGCTCGCGCGCTCGGCCAACCAATCGTGCACGTCCGCCACGTCTCTGACCGACCGGGTGCGACGTTCTTCCTGCCCGACACCGAGGGTGCGCTAATCCATCACTCGGTCGAGCCGGGTCCGGGTGAGACGGTGATCGAGAAGCACCGGCCAAACGCCTTTGTCGACACGACCCTCGCGCACCACCTCGAGGCGATCGGAGCGACGCAGGTGGTGATCGCCGGGATGATGACCCACATGTGCGTCGACTCAACAACCCGTGCCGCGAGCGAGCGAGGTTTGGACTGCGTGGTCGTAGCCGATGCGTGCGCGACGAGCGATCAGATCTTCAACGGGGTTCACGTCGGGGCGGACCACGTCCACGCGGCCTTCCTCGCGGCGCTCGACGGCACCTTCGCCACGGTCACGTCTGCGAGCGACGTTCTCGCGCGCTGGGCCTAGCGAAGACACCCGCTCGCCCGCTAGGGTCGCTGTGATGCGAACCTTCCCCGACGTCGACGCCGAGGAGACTTTGCCCGACCGGTGCTTGCGCTGGGCCATCGTCATCGTTGAGTACGCGATCGTGGCCAGCCTGCTGCTCGTGGCGAGCGTGGTGCTCGTCCATACCGTCGTGGAGTTCCTACGCCATCAAGGGTCTTTCGCCGGCGTGGTGATCAACGCGATCGACGGTATCCTCGTCGTGGTCATTTTGCTCGACATCGCTCACACGGTCTTTGGCCGACTGCGCTCCGCCTCGTTTCCGGTGCGCCCCTTTCTCGAGATCGGCGTGCTCGCCGGCGTTCGGGACATCTTGAGCGCTTCGGCGCACCTCACCATCGGCGGTCGCTTGAGCGAGCGTGACTTCTCGAACACCCTGATCTCGGTCGGGGTGGGCGTTGGTGTGGTCGTGCTCTTGCTCGTCGGGCTGAACCTGCTTCGCGCGAGCCTCGCGGGAACGAGTGACGCGGCTGATACCGTGCGGGGTGACGAACCGCCGCGCGGCAACGCGGATTAGGTTACGGTCGCGACGACGCCGGTGGCGTCGGTCGGGTTGCGCACGGTATCAGCCGCGTTACGCTTGCGTGCCGATAGGGACGCGGCGCCAACTCGAGCTCACGCCCGCACCCATCGATTCCGTGGTGAGGGACCGGTTTCGACGTGTCGGTCAGGGTCGCGCGTTTGCGGTCGAATAGGAAGTAGAGGATCGAGGCGCCCTCACCCACGAGCACCAGTGCCACAATGAGGATCATGGACGCGAGTGCTCGGTGCAGGTCGGTCTCGCCGGCGGCGTTGGGTCCCGCCTGCGTGAGCGCGGCGAACGGGCCGACGAGGACACCGAACACCGCGATCTTCCAGGTGCGCTCGCGCAACCGGTTCCGTGCCCGAAGTACGAGTCCCGCGTTGCGGGTGTCACCGTGGTGGGCGCGACCGCGAAGCGCGCTAGCGACCACGGCCGTTGCCGTTGAAGAAGAAGGGCTTGGTCCGTCGCCCGTCGGGTGCGCGCGGGGCGATCGAGGAGTACTGGCTCGGCTTCTTCTCAAAGAAGAAATGGGTGAGACGCCGCCGCCAGGACAGGCGCACCGCTGCACGAGGTTCGTCGAGCGCGATGACCTCGTCCTCGTCGGTGTGCTGCGCCGGTTGGGACACGAACGCCTCGACCGCGGCGTCCTCGAAATGCTCGTCGGATGGGACGCCCATAACCGGACGCTACACCTGCACCGGCGTACCCGTACACCGGTGCAGGTGTAGCAACGACTGGCTACTGCGCCGCGAGCTGGCGCAGCACGAAGTTCAAGACGCCCCCGTGGCGGTAGTACTCGGCCTCGGTCGGGGTGTCGATGCGAAGGCGCACCGCGAATTCGGCCACCTCACCCGAACTGCGCGTCGCGCGCACGGTCACCCGGGGCACCATCTCACCACGGTTGAGCGCGTCGAGTCCGAGCACGTCGTAGACCTCGGTGCCGTCGAGCTCGTGGGTCGCCGCGGTCTCACCGGGCAGGAACTGCAAGGGGAGCACGCCCATGCCAACGAGGTTGGAACGGTGGATCCGCTCGAAGCTCTCCACGAGCACCGCCTTCACGCCGAGGAGCTTGGTGCCCTTCGCGGCCCAGTCGCGACTTGAGCCGCTGCCGTATTCCTTGCCGCCGAGGATCACGAGCGGCGTGCCCTCGGCCGCGTAGGCGACGGCCGCGTCGAAGATCGAGGTCTGCTCGCCTTCGGGGAACTTCACCGTGATACCACCCTCGGTGCCCGGGGCGAGCTGGTTGCGCAGCCGGATGTTGGCGAACGTGCCACGCATCATGACCTCGTGGTTGCCCCGGCGCGTGCCGTAGCTGTTGAAGTCCTGGGGCGCGACGCCCTTCGCGGTGAGGTAGAGGCCCGCGGGCACGTTCGCGCGGATGTTGCCCGCCGGCGAGATGTGGTCGGTCGTGACCGAGTCGCCGAGCTTGGCGAGCACGCGTGCGCCGACGACGTCGGTGACGACGCCCGGCTCGGGGGTGAGACCCGCGAAGTACGGGGGCAGCTTCACGTAGGTGGAATCGTCATCCCACGCGTAGGTGACCGCGTTGGTCGTCGGCACGGCCTGCCAACGCTCGTCGCCGCTGAAGGCGCTCGCGTAGCGTTCCTGGAACATCGCCGGGGTGAGCGAGGCACGCACGGCCTCGGCCACCTCCGCGTCGCTCGGCCAGAGGTCGGCGAGCATCACCGGCTGACCGTCGCGGTCGACGCCGAGGGGCTCACTGGACAGGTCGATGTCGATCGTGCCGGCGATGGCGTAGGCGACGACGAGCGGCGGGCTCGCGAGGTAGTTCTGCTTCACGTCGGGGTGGATGCGACCTTCGAAGTTCCGGTTGCCCGAGAGCACCGAGACCACCGAGAGGTCGTGCGCGTTGACCGCGTCCGAGACGCCCGGCAGCAGGGGACCGGTGTTGCCGATGCAGGTCGTGCAGCCGAAGCCGGCCAAATAAAAGCCGAGCTGATCGAGCGGGGTGACGAGGTCGGCGCGTTCGAGGTAGTCCATGACGACCCGGCTCCCGGGCGCGAGTGAGGTCTTCACCCACGGCTTCGCGGTGAGGCCCTTGGCGACGGCTCGACGCGCGACGAGTCCGGCGGCCACCAGCACGGCCGGGTTCGAGGTGTTGGTGCACGACGTGATCGCCGCCACGGTGACCGCACCGTCACGCAGGGACGCGGCGTGCTCGGCGCCCTCGACCGAGATCGGCTCGCGGCCGAGTGCGTCGCGGAACGCCCCGCGGGCACCGGATAGCGAGATACGGTCCTGGGGACGCTTGGGACCGGCGAGGCTCGGCTCGACGCTCGACAGGTCGAGTTCGACGTACTCGGAGTACGTCGGCTCGGCGACGGTGTGGTCGTGCCAGACGCCCTGGGCCTTCGCGTACGCCTCGACGAGGGCGAGGTGTTCGGCGTTGCGGCCGGTGAAGGCGAGGTAGTCCAGGGTGACCTGGTCGATTGGGAAGATCGTGCAGGTTGCGCCGTACTCGGGGGACATGTTGCCGATCGTCGCGCGAGTCTCGAGGGACAGTGCGGCGACGCCGGGACCGTAGGCCTCGACGAACTTGCCCACGACGCCGTGGCGACGCAGCAACTCGGTGATCGTGAGCACCACGTCGGTCGCGGTGACCCCCTCGCGCGTCGCGCCAGTGAGGCGTAGACCCACGACCGGGGGAATCAGCATCGACGTCGGCTGGCCGAGCATGCCGGCCTCGGCCTCGATGCCACCGACGCCCCAGCCGAGCACCCCGAGGCCGTTGACCATCGTGGTGTGGCTGTCGGTGCCGACCACAGTGTCGAGGTAAGCGACGCCCTCGTTCTCGAAGACGACGCGGGCCAGGTGCTCGAGGTTCACCTGGTGACAGATGCCCATCCCCGGGGGTACGACGCGGAACCGGTCAAAGGAGCTCTGGGCCCACTTCAAGAAGGTGTAGCGCTCGACGTTACGGTCGTACTCGATCGCGACGTTCTCGTCGTAGCTCGAGGCCGTGCCCGTGTGCTCGAGGATGACCGAGTGATCGATCACCATCTCGACGGGTACCAGGGGATTGATCTTCGCCGGGTCTCCGCCGAGCGCGATGATCGCGTCGCGCATGCTCGCGAGGTCCACCACGGCCGGCACGCCCGTGAGGTCCTGCATCAGGACCCGCTCGGGGGTGAAGGCGATCTCACGGGCGTCGTCGCCAGCGGCCTCGCCGTGGCGGGTCGGGGTCTCCGCCCAGCGCGCCAGGGCCTCGATGTCAGCGGCGCGAACCTTGTGGCCGTCCTCGTGGCGCAGCAGGTTCTCGAGCAGGACCTTGATCGAGTAGGGGAGCTTGTCGACACCGAAGCCCGCGAGCGCCTCGGCGCGCAACGAGTAGTACGTGAGGGCTCGACCGTTGACGGTGAGCGTGCTGGCGGAACCGAAGGAGTTGAGTGAGGTCATCTCCCTATTCTGCCCCCTCTGGCGAGGTACCGTCTTCGGCCGCGGGGCCGCGCGTGGGAGACTGGCCCGATGGGCTCAACCTACGAGATCTTGGTCGAGCGGCTTGCGCGATCCTTTCATCGCCTCGTGCCGGGCAGCGACCCGGTGCTTCGGACCTCCGAGCGGGCCGACTTCCAGGCGAACGGCGTCATGGCGGTCGCGAAGTCCCTCGGTCGCCCCCCGCGTGACGTCGCGACGGAGATCGCCGCGAGCGGTGACCTCGACGGTGTTGCGACGATCGACGTCGCGGGGCCGGGCTTCTTGAACATCACGCTCGATCCGGCCTTCCTCGCCTCGCAGTTGTCCGCACTCATCGACGACGAGCGGCTCGGGCTCTCCGTCGTCGCGCCACCCAAGACCGTCGTCATCGACTACTCGGCCCCGAACGTCGCCAAGGAGATGCACGTCGGTCACCTGCGCTCGACGGTGATCGGTGACGCATTGGCGCGCACCGAACGGCTCGTCGGCAACCGCGTGATCGCGCGCAACCACGTCGGCGACTGGGGCACCCCCTTCGGGATGCTCATCGAACACCTCCTCGACCTGGGCGAGGACCGGGCGATCGCCGAGTTGTCCATCGGGGATCTCAACACCTTCTACCAGGGTGCCCGGTCCGCCTTCGACGCAAGCGAGGCGTTCCAACGCCGAAGCCGTGCCCGGGTCGTGCTACTGCAGGGCGGCGACCCCGAGACCCGCCGACTCTGGCACATCCTCGTGGACCAGTCCGTCGCCTACTTCAGCCAGGTCTACGCGAAGCTCGACGTGACCTTGACGCCCGATGACGTGGTCGGTGAG
>JAJYDR010000098.1:2565-8743 GCA_021777285.1 Actinomycetes bacterium | reverse complement strand
CGCCGTAGCCGGAACGACCACCTTCACCATCACCCTCAGCCCGGTCCGCATCACATCGATTGCTTGGGACGCCGCGGCGAACGGTGCACCTCAGGAGTCACTCTCGCTCAAATTCATCCAGATCACGTGGGCATAGGCCGCTAGACCGGCCGGCATTGACGGGTCTTCCTCGCTCAAGGAGGGTTGCGGGAGTTGAGGCAGCCTGTTGGCAAGCGAGACGGCTGGAGGCTTTCTGCGGCGGTGGCCCGCCATGAGACTCCGTGCTGACCGGCACTGCTTGTCGGTTCGTCCGATGCCATCCCAGCGGGTGAGCGCGGGGTGCCCATGTGCGACCTGGCGCCATGGTGATCGTGGTGTTCGCACCGTCCGTGAGGAAGGCGGTGACGGTGAAACAACGAACGGCATCCGCGACGCTCGGCGCCGTCGTTGCCTCGAATCCCCAGGCGTTATGACTCGCCCGGTGGGTCATTGCCCCGGTGTCGAGAGGGGCTCCAGCAACGGTCGCTGGCGCACCGCCGCTCCTTGGCGACCTCGAACGACGCGCTCACCTGGTCAACGTTCTTCGTCGGTGAATCGCCCCACGGCACCGGGGCGGCAGCGCAACACGCGCACCGCGGGAATCTGACACTCAGACACTTTGAACCTAATTCTGTGACCTCGCGTTCCCCGCACGTGCGGGTCGAGATGTAGCATCGCGCCGGACGGCCGCCGCGCCGTTGTTGCTCGCCGGACCGCCTGAAGCACACCGCGATGGGGGCCGCATCGAGGCCCCAGCGGGAAGGGGGGGCCGTGGTGAGGGTGACCCATTCTTGGACTCGAAAGTTCGCACGCGGCACCACATTTGCGGTCGCGACTGCCGTAGTGATCGCCGTACCCGGACTCTCGTTCGCCGGTGGCGCGCAGGCGGCGACGCCACGCGTACCGCTTAGGCCGAGCGCGGCCCACGAGCGTCTCTGCAGCCCCGTGCACGTCGAGCTGGCCAACCTGCCCGCGAAGTCGACGGACCCCCTCATCCTCTACGGCCCCGGGCGTCAGAGCCGACCCTTCCCCGCGTCGGGCTCCCTGTGCCTCACGGAGCCGGGCATCTACCACGTCGTGGCGCGTCCCGTCCTGTTCAAGAACCGACTCGGGCGCTGGTGGCACGCGTTCCCGACGACGGTGTCTGGGGTGCAGCACAACGAGGTGTTCACCGTGGACGTGACGTCTCCTCCCTCGATGCTGCCCCGGCTCCTATCGGTCAACTACTACGACCAGGCTCCGCTCACCACCGTCGTCCTGGCCCGGCCCGACCTGGTGCTCCCCCAGGGCCGGTTGCTGCCCGCCTTCGGCGCGCTGAGCATCCGACGCAGCGGAGTCGTCGGATCGCTGCGTCCCGGCGACATCGTCGTCGCACCGGTCAGCCCGGGACTCCCTCACGGACTCCTCGGCTCGGTGACCTCCTCGCGCTCGGTCGGAACCACCTACCAAGTCGTCACGAGTAAGGTCTCGCCCTTCCGCGCGTTCTCGCGCGGGCATCTCGTCCTCTCAGTCGCGCGCTCGTCGGCAGTTTCCGACAGCTTGGCCACACTGGGTGGCGAGGCCTCCCTAGCACGATCCCACCAGGACCTCGGCGTCGGTTGCGGCAACAACTTCACCGTCAGCGGATCTGCGTCGTTCCAACCGAGTGCGTCGCTGAGCCTCGGCTGGTCGTGGGGACCGTGGTATGCCCCGTGGCAAGCGAATATCTCCGGCAGCTTCTCCCTCAATCCAGGAGTCTCCAGTCAGCTGACCGTGTCGGCGACGAGCGGCATCCACTGCCAGATCTCCGAGGACCTCGCCACGGTTCCCATCGCAACGGTGTGCACCGAGTTCGGCTGCTTCACCTTCAACCTCGTCGCGACCGCCTCGCTCGGGGGATCCGTCGGCGTCGCCTTCAGCCAGACACTGAGCGAGTCGCTCACCGGTGGTGTGGGCGCGTCATTCGGCTTCGGCTACAACGGCTCGAACTTCCAAGGAACGAACACCCTCAGCCTGGTGGGGACATCATCGGCCAGCACGGCGTGGTCAGGATCGGTCGGATTTGGCATCGGGCCGACCCTCCAGGTCCTCTACGGCATACCGGACGTCGCCGGCGTGGGTCCCGAGGTCGGCGTCCAGGACACCGCCACGCTCAACTCGACGACGACCGGGTGGACGGCGAACGGCGGCGTCTCGGCCTTGGTCGGGGTCGCGATGTCCGCGCTCGGGTTCTCCTACTCGGACTCGACCAGCATCCCGATCGTCGGGGTCACCCTCGATTCCGGATCCTGGCCCACGCAGCCGAGCCCGCCGCTCAGCGTGGTCGCCTCCCCGGACGCCGCAACGCCACAGACCTCGGTCGATGTCTCGTGGCAGCCGCCGGTCTGGCCGGGCGCGTGCGGGCTGAGCGGATATACCGTCGCCGCGGGCACCGCGTCCGTGAACGTGGGGGCCAACGCGACCTCGGCGACCCTCACGGGCCTGTCGGCGGACACCACGTACACCGTCACGGTGACCGCCACCACGACCGGGTGCGGCTCCAGCCAGGCGACGGCGAACGTGACGACAGCACCACTCGCCCCACCGGGCCCTCCATCCATCACGACGGTGGTCTCTCCCGGGGGAGGGGGACGACCCGCCGGGTCGATCACGTTCGAGCCCCCCGCGCCGTGCCCGACCTGTGCCGCGGTCAGCGGCTACGTCATCACGTGGTCCGGTGACGGGACCTCCGGCACCACCGCAGCGCCGGGTTCCCCCGACGTCTTCCCACTCCCGGCGTTCGGGACGCCGTACGTGGTGACCGTCGCGGCCACGAGTAGTGCCGGTCCGGGCGTGGCCAGCCGCCCATTCACGTTCACGCCCCGCGGGCTCCCCAGCGCCCCCCTCGACGTCACGGTCACGTCCGGGCCCCTCTCCTCGGGTGGCCATACGAGACCTGCCGCGACGCTCAGCTGGCAGCCGCCCGCCTCCGACGGCGGTGAGGCGCTCACGAGGTACTGGATCACCTGGTCGGACGGCGTCGTGAACCAGGCCGCCTCGGCTGGCACGTCAGCGGTCATCAATCTGCCGGCGTGGGGCACGCCCTACAACTTCTGTGTCCAGGCCATCAACTCCTTGGGCCTCGGGCCGACATCGCCCTGCGTGTCGACGACCGCGTTCACACTGCCGGATGCTCCAAGCGCGCTGACCGCCTCCCCGCCCTCCAATGGCAACACGAACGTCACGTGGTCGCCTCCGACCTTTGATGGTGGGACCCCGGTCACCGCGTACGAGGTCGATTGGGCCGGACCGGGAACGTGGGGCGAGCAGACCGCGTCCGGAACGTCAGCGACGGTGTCCCTGCCGGGAACGGGAGTCTACGAGCTGACCGTCTTCGCGACGACTCTCGCCGGCGAGAGTCCCGCGAGTCCCGCGGTCTGCGTCACCAGCGGCACCACCGTCCCCTGCGCGCCAACCATCGCCTCGACGACAAGTGGAATATACGCGCGCCCTGCAACCGTGACCTGGACGGCTCCGATCAATACCGGGAACGAGCCGATCATCTCGTATACGTTGACGTGGACGGGCCCCGCCTCGGGATCGATGACCCATGCAGCAACGGTCGGCACCTCGGTGTCCATACCAGGGCTGCCGGTCGGCAGGTACTTGGTCGTCGTTCGCGCGACCAACGCCCAAGGAACGAGCCTGCCCTCGGCGCCGGGGTCATTCCAGATGTTGACCAAAAAGAACCCGCCGCCGAAGTTGTGACGTCACTGGTCTCACCGGTGTCTGCCACCCGCAGCCATCCACGACCCAGCATGGTGCACCGGCAGACCGGGATCATCGTGCGCTCACCTACCACCGGGCACCGCGACCCGAGTCGCCCGATGTCCAAAGGTCGACGTCTCGGCCACCGTTCACCGGCCGTCCGAGTTCGCAAGGCGCTCCCCTGTCCCCGCCGCGGTCGCGCCGGTCCGCCGTGCAGCGCGTGGCACACCCCCCGCGGGGGGATGCGGCCCCGCTAGGGCGGTGCGGCCGTGGCACGAGTGGGCTCCACGCGCGAGGGCATCACCTGGACCCCGTGGCCCGACGACGATGACCCCGACCATCACTGGCCGGATGGGTCCCCGGCGCCAAAGCGATCACCCGACCGCGCTCGGGTCCACGCTCTCGGCGAGAGAGGTGGGTCAGCCTTCGAGATGTGCCGATGCTGGCAGCGTCAGGCGCTGTTGCCGCACCGTGTCCCTGCGGATTCCGCAACACGGCAACAGCGCCGCCTCTCTATGACGCAAGACACCCGTCCGGGCCAATCTGCTAGGTCCTCACTGACTGACGGCCACACCCGCCACCATGCCCTGATCGCTCACCAACGTCGTCACACCGGACCCGCCGAGATTCGCCGACAGGATTGATCCCGTGTTGGCGTTGGCCCAGTAGATGTGACTCGCGTCCACGGCAATGCCGTCGGGGTGCGCCTGATTCGCAACCAGCGTCGTCGGGTTCGATCCGTCAAGATTCGCCGTCCAGATTGCGCCATCCGTCCCCGAGTTCGATCCGGTCACCGCCCAGTAGATGCCAGAGGCACCGACCGCGATCGCGAAGGGGTAGGTATCCGTGGTGACGATGTGTTGTGCACCGGAACCGTCGAGGTTCGACATCCAGATCCAGCTGTCGGCAGTGTCGGCCCAGTAGATGTGACTCGCGTCCACGGCAATCGCCGCAGGTTCCCACGTGCTGGAGACCAACGTCGTCACGTTCGAACCGCTCAGGTCGGCCCTCATGATCGTGTTGTCCCCGTAGCTGGTCCAGTAGATGTAACTCGCGTCAACGGCAACACCGTAGGGATTGTTCAGGCCCGAAATCAGAGCATGGGAGTTCGCACCGTTCAAGTCGGCCTCCATGATCGCGCCACCACCACTCGAGGCATCGACTGCCCAGTAGAGGTGACTGGCGTCAACCGCCACCCCGAAGGCACCGGTCGGCCCGGCGACCACGGTCGTCACCCCCGTGCCGTCGGGATTGGCCGCCCCGATGATGCCGGTGTTGAAGACGGCCCAGTACAGACCGTGACCGATCACCGGGGGCACTACCGATGCCTCGTTCGAATAGCCGGAGGTGGCACCCGTGCTGCTGACGGCCTCCACGACGAAGTACGTCGTGACCGAGGGAACCGGAGTCACGACGTAGTTCGTGCTGCTCGTGTCCGCGAGAGCGACGTACGGCCCACCGGAGTTCGCAGAGCTGAGGACGGTGTAGTGATCGAGCGATCCGGTGGCCGCCGTCCAGGACAGGGACACATAGGGAATGCTGGCACCGTTGACCACGTTCGCCGTCAAGTTCGTAGGCGCACTTGGCGGAGGCGTGTCCTGCAGGGTGAGCGTGGCCGTAGAGACATCGCCCAGGCTCCATCTGCGGCTCGGAGCGCTCAGAGTCAAGTTGACCGTCCGATCACCCGTACTCCCCGACGTACTCTCCGAAAATGTGGACACGCTGACGGTGGCCAGGGTCTGGCCCGACTTGAAGTCGACAGTCGTCGAGACCGTCGTGTAGTCAGTGCCTGACCTCGCCGTACCGTCCGCAGTCGCGAATGTGACGCTCGCCGGTCCGTGACTCGCCTTACGAATCACGTTGATCGTCGCACTGTCGCCCTTGACCACGTAGTAGTTCGCACAATCAAAGGAAATCTGCATCGGCGGCTTCGGTGCCCGTGCGGCCGCCACGCTCGTGGCGGTCACGCCCACCACGATGAGCCCCGCAGCGATCCCCGTCAAAAATCTCTTGATATACATTGACCACTCTCCTTTGCAGGATCACGGCCACGCGGTCCGCCATCTCAGCGGCCCCGGTTGAGGTGAGATCGTCAGTGCCCGTATCTCTTGTTTCCGGGCCTCCGACTCGCACCTATCTCGGGCCAGAGACCAGGCTTGTCATCGCCCCGTGGGGCGTGTCTGCCACGTCGGTGGCACCGCGGCGTGATGGCTCGTCTGGGTCATCCTCGTACACGGCGCCGTAGCGTGGCGACGCCGGTGGATCCTCTGACACCGTCTGGCGCGGAACTGAACCCAGCGCCGTCACGGTGATCTTGGGCCCGAGCGGCGACAGGTTGCCAGGGACTTTGGTGGGTCTTCGGATTTCAACGGGGGATTCACCTCAGAGGGCGATCATCGTGAGGTAGACGAAGGTGCTTCAAGATTGAGTTGTG
>JAJYDR010000098.1:0-2555 GCA_021777285.1 Actinomycetes bacterium | reverse complement strand
CCAACTACCGCATCCGAGTCCTGCTCTACGCCGGCAAGCCCAACTGGCGAGTACTGGGATCGATCGTCGTCAGATGAGACTCACCCCGCCAGAATCCGAAGAGCCACTTTGGTCCCTAAGCGACGCCGCAGCCCGCTGGAGGCGCCTCCTAGCGGTTCGAGTCTCTCGAAGCTGGGGCATCCAGCGCTGGTATCGCACCGGCCGCGACCGACCTACAACTGGGCATCTCGGGCCAGGCGCACGAGCGTCCCCAAGGCTGAGACTTCGAGGCGGCGTCCGGATTCGAACCGGAGTACGGGGCTTTGCAGGCCCCAGCAACGTGTGCCAGGGTGTGCCTCACTGTGCCAGGAGTCAGTAAAACACTGGTGTTTGCACGGATTCCCTGACATCCCTTGGGCCCTGCTCCAGCACGAAATTGGTGATTTACCGTGGCAAGTACCGTGGCAGGATTCCCTGGCCAACTTCTCGACGGGGCGCGTCACGAGTCACGTAAAGGACCTCCGGGACGCTAAATGGTTATGGTTCAAGCCGACGTACACCGTCGACCCGCCTGTTTCATAGTTCTATTCCGAGAGCCATCATTCTGTTGAAGGTGAAGCCAAGTATCACCTCAGAGGGCTCGTTCATTTCGGCAAGCGCCTCCAGACACTCTTCCGACTCATCCACGAGCGTTTGAAGCACGTGGAACTGCGCGGTGATACCGACCGCAAGGGCGTAGGCCTGCCACGCTCGCGCACCCTCAGGGGTGCCCATCGCATTCCGGGCGTCGAGTTCGCTGATTGGGTTAGGCGTTTCGGGGGCTGGGTTGTCAGTCACTTCGGATCCTTTCGTTGGTGACATTTTGCACCTTCGCGGCGCATGGGCGGGGCAAAATCTCCCGTGCATAGATCGGCAATCCGGACACCGTAATACACGAAGGTTGGCACCCGACCAACGGTGAGAAGGAGCAGCGAACATGGCATCAGACGACAAGACTCATTGGCCCACGGCCTTTACGTTGTACTTCCTCGTCGGCCTCTTCCTCGACGCTGGTGCTGTCCTGGTCCGGGTGCACTCCCCACGCATCGCACTGAGTGAATTGGGAACGGGCACCATTGCGGTGGTTTTCATCGCCGCATTGGTACCACTCGTTCTATGGCTCATTAATCGCCGGATGGCGGGGTCGATAGTTGGCTCCGCCTCGCGCTTTCTTCTCCGAATGTTCACGCGATTCTGGCACGTTGGCCTGGCCTGGCTTGGGACGGGACTGTGGACTTTCGCCATAGCTGAGGTCATTGACAAGGTGAGTCTCGGGGGCGTCGTATCGGCAATGTTCGCCGGGCCCCTAGCGTTTGCCAGCTATCCCAACGCCTTTCTCATCGAGGTGGTGTTCATTGTCCTGACGCTCTTGTTTGTCCTTGGCATGTACGACACCAAGATCGCCAACCACAAGGGGGGCAAGGGCAGTGTCGTTGCCGTGTACCGCAACACACGGAAGACCGTGACCAAGGGAGCGGAATGGGCCCCGGCCACCGAGCCCGACGACGCTCACTTCGCAGAGACAACGAAGGAGCTCTCCCACTACCTGATCGACAAGAAGGATCTGCCCAACCGCGTGTCCTTCGGGACGACAAAGGTGGCATCCGATTGGGGGAAGAAGAGGCGCAGCGTGGAGATAGGCCTGCCCGACGAGGGAAGTGCCGTGCTGATCGGCTCGCCGGGATCTGGAAAAACGCTCCTTGGTCACCGAATGATCTTGAACATCGAGCGTGCGAGCAAAGACGTGATGCCGACCAAACTGGTGGTCTTCTCCGTCAAGCCTCGAGACATCGCTGGGGTCGTCACTCCGTACCTGCGGTCGTTGGGAATGCCCGTCAAGATGTGGGACCTCACGGCGGCAACGAAGGGAGACCGCGCCTACGGGGACCCTGTGAGGTGGTCACCGAAGGACTCGTCCACGGACTACGGCAAGGCAACCCAGATGGCCAAGCGCATCGTGGAGAGCGCGAGAGAGCCTGGTCGGCAAAACGACTCGGACTTCTGGGACAAGCAGAACACCATTGCCATCGCCGCCCCGCTGCTTGCAGCAAACCTGCGAGGGAGCCAGGCGTCGTACGAGACGGCAATCAGGTGGGCTCAGAGCTGGGATGACCCCAACAAGACAGACGTCGAGGCAGTGCTTAGCGCACACGGAAACGAGTCCGGCGCGGCGGATGCGCTTCAGGACTGGATAGGGCTCCGCTCCTCGGTGCTCGACCGACTTCCCACGGGGACGTGGGTCAAGCGCGCCCAAGGCGACCAGGCAAACGTTACCGGTGACAACATCAGACGAACTCTCTCGGGAATCATGACCGAGATCGCTCGCCAGGAGGTCTACGACGCTACGGCGAATGCCTCGCTGAATGCGCGAGCCTGGGTGCGCGCCGAGGGTAGCGCCGCGCTGTTCCTCATCGGAAACATGCGGATGAAGGGCATGACGAGATCCCTTTTCGCTCCTGCGGTCGAGGAGCTCATCGCTGAGGCGATGGAGTACGCCGCTGAGCAGGAAGAGGGGCGACTCCCGTACCGTCTCGTGA
>JAJYDR010000097.1 GCA_021777285.1 Actinomycetes bacterium | reverse complement strand
TAGGGTCGAGAGGCCGAGTGGTAGAAAAGGACAGTGCTGAGACGGAGGAACGCGTGTTACAGAAGGTCCTAATCGCCAACCGTGGCGAAATCGCCGTGCGGGTCATGCGCACGTGTCGTGAGCTCGGCATCGCGACCGTGGCCGTCTACTCCGAACTCGACCGCCACGCGCTGCACGTACGCCTGGCCGACGAGGCCTACGCGCTCGGCGGCTCGACCGCCGCCGAGAGCTACCTCAACACCGAGGCGATCCTCGCGATCATCGAACGCTCCGGCGCCGACGCCGTGCACCCCGGCTACGGCTTCTTCTCGGAGAACACCGACTTCGCGCGCGCCATCACCTCACGCGGGGTCACGTTCATCGGACCGCCGCCTGAGGCGATCGAGGTCATGGGCGACAAGATCTCCTCGCGGCTCGCGGCCGAGCGCGCGGGCGTGGCCGGCGTGCCTGGTCGCAACGAGACGCTCCAGCACGCCGACGAGGTTGTGGACTTCGGTCGCGAGTTCGGGTGGCCGGTTGCCATCAAGGCCGCGTACGGCGGTGGCGGGCGTGGGATGAAGGTCGTGTCGGGCCCCGACGAGGCGGCCGCGGCCTTCGAGAGTGCCCAGCGCGAGGCGCTCAGCTACTTCGGCCGTGCCGAGTGCTACGTCGAGCGGTACCTGACGTGGCCGCGTCACATCGAGATGCAGGTCCTCGCCGACACCCACGGCAACACGCTCTGGCTCGGCGAACGCGACTGCTCGGCCCAGCGTCGCCACCAAAAGCTCGTCGAGGAGTCGCCGGCCGCTAACTTCCCCGACGCCGTCCGCGTCGCCATGGGCGAGGCGGCCGTCAAGGTCTCGCGCGCGTGCGGCTACGTGAACGCCGGCACGGTCGAGTTCCTCTACCAAGACGACGAGTTCTACTTCCTCGAGATGAACACCCGGCTCCAGGTCGAGCACCCCGTGACCGAGTTGGTCACGGGACTCGACCTCGTCGAGTGGCAGTTGCGCATCGCCTCGGGTGAGGCACTCCCCTTCGGACAGGACGACGTACGTCGAGACGGGCACGCCATCGAGATCCGGATCAACGCCGAGGACCCCGCCGGCGGCCGCTTCTCGCCGTCGCCGGGGACGATCACCGCGTTCCGCCAGCCCGCGGGACCCGGTGTGCGCCTCGACGCCGGCTACGAGGCCGGCGACACGATATCGCAGTACTACGACAACCTCATCGGCAAGCTCATCGTCTGGGCCCCGGAGCGCGAACGCGCTCGGCGACGGATGCTGCGCGCCATCGAAGAGACGACGATCGAGGGTGTGGCGACCACGCTGCCGGCCGACACCGTCATCCTGTCGAGTGACGACTTCGTGAACGGGACCCATTCCACCAAATGGGTCGAGGAGACCCTGGACTTCTCGGGGATCACGAGCCCCGCGGCGACCGGCGCCATTGCGGCCGACGGACTCGTTCGCCGCGACGTCCTCGCCGAGGTCGACGGGCGGCGGGTCACCGTCGCGCTGTGGCTGGACGACGCCGGCGACCACGAGTTGGGCAAACCGACGAGCACCGCCGCCAAGCCCCGCCGCCAGCACCACGCGGGCGTGGTCGGGAGTGGCTCGGGCACCGTCTCGGTGCCGATGCAAGGCACCATCGTCAAGGTGTCGGTCGAAGTCGGCCAGTCGGTGAACGCGGGTGACACCCTGGTCATCCTCGAGGCGATGAAGATGGAGAACGCCGTGGGCGCCGAGAAATCGGGCGTGGTCACCGCGATCAAGGTCAAGCCAGGCGACGCGGTAAGCGCCGGCGACGTGGTCGCCGTCGTCGAATGACGCCGCGGGATCGAGCGACCACGGCCGTCACCGCGGCCCGCCAGGACCTGCTCGACCTGAGTCACTTCATCCACGCGAACCCCGAACTCGGCTACGAGGAGTTCGTGAGCGCCGAGGCGGTCGCCCGGGCAGCCGAGTCCCACGGCTTTACGGTCGAACGCGGGATCGCCGGTCTCGCGACAGCCTTTCGCGCCTCGGCCGGACACGGGTCGCTGCACGTCGCGCTGTGCGCGGAATACGACGCGCTGCCCGACGTCGGTCACGCCTGCGGGCACAACATCATCGCCGCCGCGTCCCTCGGAGCGGCGATCGGTCTCGCAGCGGTCGCCGACGAACTCGACCTCACCGTCGTGCTGCTCGGAACCCCCTCCGAGGAGGGAGGCGGCGGCAAGATCGACCTCGTGAATGCGGGCTACTTCGACGACGTCCACGTCGCGATGATGGTCCACCCCTGGCCGAGCGACCGGCTCGATGCCGCGTGCCTGGCCGTGGATCATTTCGACGTGCGCTACGACGGCCGTGAGGCCCACGCCTCGGCCGCCCCCTGGGAGGGCATCAACGCCCTAGACGCGCTGACGATTGCCCAGGTGTCACTGAGTCTCCTGCGTCAACAGCTACGCCCCGGCGACCAGATCCACGGCATCGTCGTCGAGGGCGGATCGGCCGCCAATATCATCCCGTCGCGCGTCGTCGGACGCTACATGTGCCGGGCGACCACGATCGACCGGCTGGCCGAACTGCGTGAGCGGGTCGATCGGTGCTTCAGCGCCGGCGCACTGGCGACTGGGGCCTCACTGACCATCACCACGCTCGGCAGCGCCTTCTCGCATATGGAGTCGGACCCCGACGTCCTTCGCCACTACCGCAGCGCGGCGGAGTCACTGGGCCGGAGTTTCGAACTCGACGATCGCGGCGAACCGGCGCCCACGCTCTCGACGGACATGGCGAACGTCTCGCTCGTGGTCCCGTCCATCCATCCACTCCTCGCCATCGCGACGAACGGTGCGGTGAATCACCAACCCGAGTTCGCCGCCGCCTGCGTCGGCGAGAGCGCCGACGGCGCCGTCATCGACGGTGCCGTGGCGCTCGCGCGCACGGCGATCCTCGTGGCCGAGGACGCACCACTTCGCCATCGACTCATGGAGCGAACATGATCAACGAACACGCCATCGTCCACGTCGACCCTGACCGCGCCGAGGCTTTCGAGGCCGCGATGCGCCAGGCCTTTTCGATCATCGAGTCAGCGCCCGACTGTCACGGCGCCGAGCTTCGACGTCAGCACGAGGACCCGTCGACCTACCTACTGACCGTGCGCTGGACCTCGGTCGACGCCCACCTACGCTTTCGCGCGTCCAGCGCCTTCGAGCAGTGGCGCGCCGCGACGCACCCGTTCTACGTGACGACGCCCGAGGTCACGCACTTCCACGAACCGATCAGCCGCTAGTTCGGCTGATAGACGCCAAAGACGCCGCGCAGGGTATCGGCCACCTCACCGAGCGTCGCCATCGCCGCCAACGCAGTCTTCATCGGGTACAGGACGTTGCTCGATCCGCTCGCGGCTCGCTCGAGGTCCTCGAGCGCGACGCGAATGGCGTCGGCGTCGCGGTCGCGCTTCACGCGCTCGACCCGCTCCACCTGGCTGCGCTGCTGAGCCTCGTCGACGGGGAACACGTCATTGGCGGTCTCGTCGTGGTCGGCGAAGCGGTTGACCCCCACCACAACCTTCTCGCCGCGATCGACCCGCCGGGCGAAGTCGTAGGCGGCGGCCTCGATCTCCTCTTGCATGTAGCGCGCCTCGATGGCGGCCACCGCGCCACCCATCTCATCGATGGTCGCGATGTACTGGCGCGCGAGCCGCTCCACCTCGTTGGTCATCGACTCGACGAAGTACGATCCGGCGAGCGGGTCGACGGTGTCGGCGATACCCGACTCGTAGCCGACGATCTGCTGGGTGCGCAGGGCGAGCTTCGCCGCGCGCTCGGTCGGGAGCCCGAGCGCCTCGTCGAACCCGTTGGTGTGCAGGCTCTGGGTGCCGCCCAGCGCGGCGGCGAGCGCCTGGAGGGTCACGCGCACGATGTTGTTCTCGGGCTGTTGCGCGGTGAGGGTCGAACCCCCCGTCTGGGTGTGGAAGCGCAGCATCAGCGACTTCGAGTCACGGGCGCCGAAGCGGTCGCGCATGACCGAGGACCAGATCCGACGGGCCGCGCGGTACTTGGCGACCTCCTCGAAGAGGTTGTTGTGGGCGTTGAAGAAGAAGCTCAGTCTCGGTGCGAAGTCGTCGAGTTCGAGGCCCGCCGCGAGGGCGGCCTCGACGTAGGCGATCCCGTTGGCGAGGGTGAACGCCACCTCCTGGACGGCGGTGGAACCGGCCTCGCGGATGTGGTAGCCCGAGATCGAGATCGTGTTCCAGTTGGGCATCTCGCGCGCACAGTAGGCGAACGTGTCGACGATCAGGCGCATCGATGGTCGAGGGGGGTAGATGTACGTGCCGCGCGCGACGTACTCCTTTAAGATGTCGTTCTGGATCGTGCCGCGCAACTGGTCGCCGCGCACCCCCTGCTCCTCGCCCACCAGCTGGTAGAGCAGCAGGAGCGTTGAGGCCGTCGAGTTAATCGTCATCGACGTGGTGACCTTGTCGAGGGGTAGGTCCGCCAAGAGCAGGCGCATGTCCTCGAGTGAGGAGATCGCCACGCCCACCTTGCCGACCTCGCCTTCGGCGCGTACGTGATCGGCGTCAAAGCCCATCTGCGTAGGCAGGTCGAAGGCGCACGACAGGCCCGTCTGCCCCGCGCCGAGGAGGAATTTGAAGCGCTCGTTGGTGGCCTCGGCCGTGCCGAAGCCGGCGTACTGTCGCATCGTCCACAGCCGGCCGCGGTACATCGTCGGGTGGACCCCACGGGTGTAGGGGAAGTCGCCCGGCTCGCCCAGTTCGCTCGCCGGGTCGAAGCCCGTCACGTCGGATGCCCCGTACACGGGCCGTACTTCAATCCCAGAATCGGTCACTCGAAGGTCATCGCTCACGATTCGTAGAATAGACGGTGGGTTTCGCGGGTCTGAATCGATGACGCGGCCATCGGCCATCGACCAGAATGGACGGGTGTACTGCCCCAATTGTGGAAGCGAATCGAACGGACCGTTCTGTCCGGTCTGCGGATCGGCGATCACCGATCCCGTACGGGTGGCGCGTCCGCACGGTGAGCTCGGCGGCTGGTGGCGACGTGTCGGGGCGACCGTCACCGACAACCTGATCATGTTGGTCCCCACGACCGTGGTGCTCTGGTTGGTCAGCATGGTGGCGGGCTCGCTCATCGGCGTGCTCGCCGGCTTCGCGGTCCAGGGCGTCTACCTGGTCACCATGCTCGTCTCGCCCCGAGGCCAGACGTTCGGCAATCGGATCGTCGCGACCAGGGTGTGCGACCTCGCCACTGGGGGGATCATCACCCGTCGGCAAGCCCTGTGGCGGTGGGGGTTCGTCGCCGCCTACAGCGTGATCACGTTGCTCAACAATCCGATCACGTCCTCCATCGCGATGATGATTGCCGTCGTGGACGTGCTCTTCCCGCTTGCGAATCCCCTCAAGCAGACGTTGCACGACCGGGTCGCAGGAACCCTCGTCGTGAGACAGTACCTCTGATCGGCGACGGCCGCTGCCGTCGCCCACGGTCTCGTCTAAACGGCGCCGACCGCAACGTGAGGCATGCAGAGGTCGTCGTACTCGGCGATGATGATCGGACCCGCGTCCTCGCCGCACGCCGGGCACGAGGGATCACGACGCACCTTGAACGTTCGGAAACTCTCGTCCATCGAGTCATAGGTGAGCAACCGGCCGACCAGGGGCTCACCGAGTTCGAGCAGCAGCTTGATCGTCTCGATCGCTTGGATCGAGCCGATGATGCCGGGCAGCACGCCGAGCACGCCCGCCTCCGCACAGCTCGGGGCGAGTTCGGCTGGCGGCGGCTCGGGGATCATGCAGCGATAGCAGGGGCCGACGTAGGGGTGGAAGATCGTGACCTGACCCTCGAAGCGGAAGATCGAGCCGTGCACCACCGGGATTCCCTTCACCAGCGCCGCGTCGTTGACGAGGTAGCGCGTGGGGAAGTTGTCGGTCCCGTCGACGATGACGTCGTACCCGTCGATGATGTCGAGCACGTTGTCCGCGCCCAGGCGCACGTCGTAAGTCTTCACATTTAAGTCGGGGTTGATCGCGGTGAGCGTCTGCTTGGCGCTGTCGACCTTGCGCATACCGATGCGGTCCATGTTGTGCAGCACCTGTCGCTGCAGGTTGGACGCGTCCACGACGTCCATGTCGATGATGCCGATGGTGCCCACACCCGCGGCCGCGAGGTAGAGCGCCGCCGGCGATCCCAGACCGCCGGCGCCGAGCAAAAGCACCTTGGAGTCGAGGAGACGCAACTGACCCTCGTCACCGACTTCGGGTAGCAAGAGGTGGCGCTGGTAGCGGTTGCGCTGATCGGGGTTGAGTGTGCGCGGGGTCGTCCAGGTGAGGCCCTCGTCCTTCCACTTGTTGAATCCACCGATCACCGACACGACGTCGGTGTAGCCGAGGTCCTGGAGGGTCTTGGCCGCGAACGCCGAACGGACGCCGCCGGCGCAGTACACGGCGATAGGCGCGTGCTTGTCAGTCAGGCGTGACTCGACGGAGAACTCGAGGTTCCCGCGCGGAATGTGCACCGCACCGGGCACGGCCCCCTGCTCGTGTTCGTCGGGCTCGCGCACGTCGAGGATTCGGTAGTAGTCCAGTCGAGCCGCGACGTCGCTCGGTTCAACCTCACGAATCGCCTGCTTGGCCGCGTTGAGTAACTCGCGTGGTGTTGGCAAGGGTCGCTCCTTCGTTTGGCAAAATCCTACCGGCCCGGTCGAGATTCCTGGCACCGCGCGTGCTAGACCTCCGACCATGGACCTCGCGACACTCCTCGCTCAACGAAGGATGGTCCGCTCCTTTGACGCGACGCCCGTCGACCCCCAGTGGCTCGACGAGACCTGCGCCACCGCGTTGTGGACGCCGACCGCGGGAAACAGCGCGGGCGTGCGCATGCACACGATCGGCGCGCACCTGGTGGGCGCGTACTTCGAACGAGCGACCGACCCGCAGTGGCGCCGAGCCTCGCCGCGCGCGCCCGGCCTCGCGCGCGCCGGTGCCGTCGTGCTGGTCACCTCACGGCCGCAGGACTACCTCGAGCGATACGGCGAGGCCGACAAGCGATCCTCGGGACTGTCAGCGATGGCGGCGTGGCCGATCCCGTACTGGCACACCGACGCCGCGATGGCCACGATGGCCCTACTGCTCCTACTCGAAGAGGGCGGGTGGTCGGCGACGATCTGGGGCAACTTCCGGCGCGACGCCGAAGTCCTCGACTGGGTCGGGGCGCCCGAGGAGTCGTTATTCGCGTCGGTACTGATCGGCCGGCCCGACGGCCACGACCACCGTTCGCGGTCCCTTGACCGGACCGTCCCCGCGCGCGGCGCGCGCGTCCGTCGTGTCGAGGTCAGTCCCGAGCGAGCCCCGTGACCAAGTCGACGATCGTGCGCAGGCCGAAGGCCGTACCGCCCTTGTTGACGTAGCCGCGCACGGCATCGGAGCGGCCGGGTCCGGCGATGTCGAAGTGGACCCACGGCCGCCCGGCCGTGAAGCGCCGAAGGAACAGCGCCGCGACCACCGATCCGGCGACGCCGGTCTTGCCGATGTTCTTGAGATCGGCCACGTCCGACTCCAGTTGCGCGGCGTAGGACTCGGTGAGTGGCATGCGCCACACCTGTTCGCCGCTGCGCGCACCCGACGCCATCACCGCGGCGGCGAGGTCGTCACTCGTGGCGTACACTGCGGCAACCTCGTCGCCGAGGGCGACTCGTTGAGCGCCGGTCAGTGTCGCGATATCGACGATGACATCGGGTTGAGCCTCGGCCGCGAGACTGAGCGCGTCGGCGAGGATCAGTCGACCCTCGGCGTCGGTGTTGAGCACCTCGACGGTGAGACCATTTCGAATCGCGAGGACGTCGCCGGGCTTGACCGCCTTGTCCCCTGTGAGGTTCTCGGTCATGGGGGCGATAGCCGTGACGCGCACGCGGATCCCTAGTTCGCTCAGCACGTCGAGTGCTGCCAGGACGATGGCGGCGCCGGACATGTCGGTCTTTTGCCCCATCATGGACTCGGCGGGCTTGAGTGAGAGACCGCCGGAGTCGAACGTGACACCCTTACCCACGAGCGCGACGTGGGTGAGCGCAGCGCCGGGTTCTGGGTCGTAGGAGGCGAAGACGAGCCTCGTCGGCTGGGCCGAGCCTTGACCGACCCCGAGCAGGCCGCCGAGCCGTTCGGCGCGGATACGCGACTCGGTCCAGGCCTCGACGGTGACCCGAGGACGACGTTCGAGCCGTTCGATCACGCGACTCGCGAGCTCACGTGGTGGCAGGTCACCGGCCGGCGTGTTGATCAGCCGCCTCGCCCAATTGACCGCGTCGGCGATGAGCGACCCACGACGCGCCCCCTCGACGACGGCGTCGTGCGTAGCGACTGAGGGCAGTGGCGTCGCGAGCACGGCCAGGTCGAACGGTCGATCCGTTTCGTCTTTGTAGTCAAAGGACGCGAGGACCGCTCCTTCGGCCACGGCCTGGGCGGCCGGGCCGGCATCGGGCGATTCACCGACTGCCAGCAGGAAGCCGATGGCGTCCTGGCCCGCGAGGCGCACCCCAGCCGCCGCACCCGACCGGTAGCCCTCGGCGTCACCCGCGCCCACCGACACCAGCACGAGCGTTGGTCCCTCGAACGTGCGCACGACTGCGTTCGTTCCCGCCACGCTGGTCAAACCGTGACGGCGGCACCACGCCTCGTCCAGGTGTTCGACGAGTTCGACGCCACCGATCGTGGTCGGGATCGCGGCGTCGAGGGACGCCGCGCCGTCGCGGACGATCACGGGCACGAGGACCGTCGCGCGATTCAAGGCGTCGGCGGTGGCGACGACGTGGACGATACGGGGCATGGCTCCTCCTCAGTGCGACCGTGCCGTGCGATGACTCGGCCCCTCGGCCCATCGGGCCATGGTCCACACGAGGTCGCTCAAGCGGTTCAGGTACGCCACAATGTGGCTTTCGACGAGGGGGTAGTCGACGGCGGTGCGCTCGGCTCGGCGCACAACGGTCCGCGCGACGTCGAGGGCGGCGGACATCTGGTTCTCGCCCGGGACGACGAACTCACTCGGCATCGTGGTCTCGGCCGAGAGCTCGTCGATCGTGGTCTCCAGTCGCGTCACCATGGTGGCGCTCACCATGGACTTGTCCGCCACAAGCTTGTGGCGGTTCTCGGGCAGCGTCGCCACCTCGGCCATGAGGACCCACAGGTCCCGTTCAAGCGAGACCAGCAGCTCATTGAGTCGACCACCC
>JAJYDR010000008.1 GCA_021777285.1 Actinomycetes bacterium | reverse complement strand
GTGCTTCGTCCCGTGCGGGCTCGGCTATCTCTACGGCAATGGAGGACCGATGTCGACCCAGAACTACATGGGCGGATTCCTGGAAGTGGTGCGATAACTATGACAGCGGAGAATGCAGCCATGAATGAGACTCACCACCTGCGCCGTATGACCACGATTTGGATCGTGCTCTCGATCGCGGCGGACCTGTTGTTCTGGTTCCTCGTGGGCCCGCACATCCCGCCGGGGCGTATGACCGACATGGCCTCGTCGAACCAGTTCGACTTCAACATCTTGTTCGTCATCGCGATTCCCGTCTTGATCGGCGTGTGGATCTACCTCGCCTACGCGATCGCGGTCTGGAGCGCCAAGCGGGGAGGCCCTGAGCCAGTAGGCGGCGAGGCCGCGCGAAACAATCGCACCGCACAGGTTGCCTGGATCACGATCACCTCGGTCGTCGTGATCTTCTTGGCCGGCTTCGGTACCGTCGAACTCGTCGTCAACCACGGCTCGGGTGGTGGGGAGGGGCCCAACCCAGTGTGGTCGCCGGCGGGCGCGATCAAGGCCGAAACCGCGGCCCTGGCCGGGACGGGGACCTGGTCGCCCAATAGCAACCAGGTCCTCCCGGTCCAGGTCATCGCCCAGCAGTGGAAGTTCACGTACCGCTACCCGACATTCGGCGGCTTCGAGACGCCCCAGTTGATCCTGCCGGTCAACACGACGATCGCCTTCAACGTCACGTCACTGGACGTCATCCACAGCTTCTGGGCCTACCAGCTCAGCGTGAAGGCCGACGCGAACCCCCAGGTGAACGACGTGGCGTACACGACGACGAATCAGACCGGACCGTTCACGGTTCGCTGCAGTGAGCTCTGTGGCATCTGGCACGGCTCGATGTACAACTACGGCCGCGTGGTCTCCCAGCAGAAGTTCATGCAGTGGGCGCAGGCGACCGAGGCGGCGAACGCGGCCAACACCAAGGACCTGCCGCCGTTCGCGTGGACCTACGTGCCCGACGCTAACGGAGCCGCGGGTGGGTACTACCCCGACGGCACGGTGACTCCGTACAGCACGGTAGAGACCTACGGCGCAAAGCAGCCGGCCTCGTGATCGGTACTACGACGATGAATGATGCAAACGCAATGACAGAAATGGAGATTGGGCGATGACGGAACGTCCTTTGGCGACGGCCGGTGAAGCGTCGACGGCGCCGCGCGTGCCGTGGACGCAGCGCCAGGGTTGGCTCAGCCAACACCTTGGCACGGCGATTATCGGCGGCATACTCGGCTACACCTTCGGGCACTGGCTGGGCAACGCCATATCGAGCAACTACCAATACATCGTCAACAGTGGCCAGAACGCCATCGCGGACGCCTTGGCGCTCATCTTTGGCGTCGTGGGGTGGCTCCTGGGCATCGGCGCACTCAACTACCCGCTGGCCAAGTTGGCGGGCCGTCAGCCCGAGAAGGAAGTTGAGGTCAACGACTGGTCCAAGTACTTCCGCTACAGCACGAACCACAAGACGGTCGGCCTGCAGTACGTGGTGGGCGTCCTGTTGTTCATGTTCACCGGCGGTCTGCTCGCGATGGCGATCCGCACCGAACTGCTGAATCCGACGACCCACTACTTCAGTGCCGACACCTACATCAAGATCGTCTCTGAGCACGGCACGATCATGATGATGATGGCGACGTCGATCGTCGTGGGTCCGCTGGGCAACTACCTGGTTCCGCTCATGATCGGTTCGCGCCGGATGGCCTTCCCGCGCATCGAGGCGTTCAGTTTCTGGATCTTCGTGGCGGGCTACATGGTCATCTTCTCGGCCCTGCCCTACGGCGGGTTCCCGACCGGGTGGACCGGCTACGCGCCGCTGCAGACCCAGGCGGGCCCGGGCATGGTGTCCTACCTCTTCGGTTTCGCGGTCATCGGGATGGGCATGATGGCGGCGGGTTTCAATATCGCCGTGACGATCATCAACTACCGGGCGCCGGGCATGACGTGGAGCCGGGTGCCGATCTTCGTCTGGTCGATCCTCGCGACCGCGGCCCTGCTGACGCTCGCGACGCCGACACTCTTCGCCGCTGGCCTGTTCGGCCTGCTCGACAAGACGGCCCAGACGGCGTTCTACGTGACCGAGCACGGTGGCAGTTCGTACCTGTGGGAGAACCTCTTCTGGTTCTTCGGTCACCCCGAGGTGTACATCATGGCCCTGCCGGGCTTTGGCATCGTCGGCGAGATACTGCCGGTATTCACGCGTAAACCGCTCTTCGCCTACAAGGTGGGCGCGGCGGGCATGATCGGTGTGTCGTTGCTGTCGTTCTTCGTCTGGCAGCACCACCTCTTCCAGAGCGGTATCAACCCCGATATGCGACCACTCTTCATGCTCACCACTGAGCTGATCTCGATCCCGACCGGCTTCATCTATCTCGTCGGCATGGGAACGCTGTACAAATCGAAGATCAGATTCGAGATACCGATGCTCTTCGCGATGGCGCTCTACTTCAACTTCTTGATCGGCGGCGTCACGGGCGTGTTCCTCTCGGACGTGCCGGTGAACGTGACGGTGCACGGCGGGTTCTTCGTCCTGTCGCACTTCCACTACACGATCATGGGTGGACTGCTCTTCGCCTTCATGGGTGGCCTGTACTACTGGCTGCCCAAGATGACCGGGCGGATGATGAACAAGAAGATCGGCTTGCTGCACTTCTGGACGATGTTCATCTTCTTCAACCTGACCTTCTTCCCGATGTTCATCATCGGCCTGCTCGGCCAGCCACGCCGCGTGTTCACCTACGCGAAGAACCTCCAGGGCCTGAACGACTTCTCGTCGATCAGTGCGTTCCTGCTCGGCTTCTCGTTCCTGATCTTCTTCTTCAACCTGGTGTGGTCGCTCTACATCAGCCCCCAGAAGGCGCCCGCCAACCCGTGGGACTCCCTGGGTCTGGAGTGGCAGACCGCGACCCCGGTGCCCCCGCACAACTTTGAGCGGATCCCGGTGATCCTGACCGACCCGTACCACTACAGCGAGGCGAGCGCTCCCGCGGTTGCCGACCTGGGTGGCGACGAACGAGTACCGGCTGTGTCGTCCCACGACGGCAGCGGCGTGGCGTAGGAACGGAGAACAGCTGATGAGTGGAACTATGAAACAGTCAAACGGGTACACGTCGACTCCCGAAGAGGAAGAGTTCGAGCTACGCGCGCATATCGGATCCGTGTGGTCTGGCGGCCGGTTGTTCATCGGGATGTACACGTTCTTGCTGGCGTCGCTCGCCTTCGCGTACTTCTACCTGCGGTCGAGCAACAACGGCCTGCTGTGGCGCCCGAACCACGTGACGGCGCCAACGGCCTACGGCTGGACGATCTTCTCGCTGACGATTCTCGCCGCCGTGATGGCGATCTACGGGAAGTGGCGTCTGCGCAAGGGACTCGTCGTGGACTGGCAGGTCGCGGGTTGGACGGCGCTCTTCGCCTCCGTGCTCGCGCTCGTCTTGCAGGTCTGGGAGCTGACGGCGCTGTCCTTCTACCCCGGATCGAGCGGGTACGCGTCGACCTTCATTGGCTACGTGGTGATCAACATCGCGACGCTCGTGGTCGGTAGCTACTGGCTCGAAACCGCCCTAGCACGTTCGCTGCGCCTGCACCGCGAGATCGGCGGCGATCGGCCCGAGTTGTCGGCGCACGCGACGGCCCAGTCGTTCCGGGCCAACGTCTCGGCGATGACCTACTTCTGGGGCTTCATCGGGCTCAGCGGCCTGTTGTTCTTCGCCATGTTCTACCTGCTGTAACTCGAGTTTGACGAGAGGAGGAAGCGATCGTGCAAGGAGTTGACATCTACATCGGACCGCAGGTCCAGACGATGGTGGTCCTACTCGGCGTGTTATTCGGGGTGCTCATCTGGGGGTTCTTCCAGCGCCACCCGTCGGAGTAGCGGAGACGGCGCCGAAATGTCGGGGCACCGGGGATTCCGTGACGCGCTCGCGGTCCTAGGAGTCGCGTGGTGGTTCATCTGGCTCATTCCGCCGTTGGCGTCGTGGGCCCGTCAGTACGAATACGTGCAAACTTTGCAGTTCGAGTCGTTCGCCTTCGTGGCGCCCGTACTCTTCGTGGCCGGCGGGCCCTGGCGCCGGCTCGGCGTTCGACGCTGGCCGGTCTGGTCTCGTTCCCGGCTGTCGCCGCTCGACGACGACTCCGTGCCCGTTGTCGCGACGGGTGTCAACCATGCCCGCTCGATCGCGGGGGCCGGCGTGTTCCTCGCCGTCGCAGTCGCGTGGCGCGTGCCGCCCGTGGTCGACGCCGTGATTCGCCACCCGTGGCTCACGGTCGCTGAGTTCGTCACGCTCGGTGTCAGCGGCGTGGCGCTGTTCCGTGACCTGATCGAATCGCCGCCGCTGACGCCACGGGCCACCCGGCCCTATCGCATCGGCACCTCCGCGGTGGTGATGTGGGTCGTGTGGATCATGGCGTACATGAACGGCATGTCGCGCTCGTCCTGGTACCACGCCTTCATCCACGTCCCGGGTCGCGGACCGTCGCTCGCGGCCGATCAGCAGCTCAGCGTCGGATCCATCTGGGTCGTTTCCGCCGCGGTGTTCCTGCCCATCATCTTCTGGAACCTGGTGCAGTGGCTGCAGTCCGAAGATGACCCCGACGCCGAACTGTATCGACTCGTGCGCCGCGAGCGGGCGCGGGGCTTCTTCGGTACGAAGAACTAGCTACGTTCCGAGCAGTGGCGCGAGCTGGGGGACCTTCACGGACTTCAGCGTGATCCCGAGCAGATGGCTCGCCTCGGCGACGAGCGTATTGATACGCGCGCGGTCCTGGGTGAGGTAGCGCTGACGCAGGGTGAGATCGTGCACCCATTTCTGGTTGGTGGGCTGACGTACCGCCATGGCGACGTCGAAGATGGCGTCCTTGGCGTCATTGGTGATCCAGGTGATGACCACGGCGTACATGGCGTCTATCTTCTTGCCTGCCGCGGTGTCGACGGGTTGGATATTGGTCGCGAGGTCGTAGATGGGACCAGTCGCGAGGGTGCACGACGCCTGGTCCTGGTTCAAGAGGCTGGATGACAACTGGACGTCGCCGGGGGTGAGCGTTCCCGCACGCAGCCGGTTGTAGATCAGAAAACTCTCGTGCAGTGCGTAGACGCACGGGGCGATGTCATTGTTGATCAGCGTGATGGTGCCATTTTGCTGGGACGCGTCCTCGGTCCTGGTCACGGCGTGGGGCAAGTCGGAGATCACCGATACGGCGATCGCGATGACGATCACCAACGCGATCAGGAACCACGGGCGCCGGTACCAGACGGCCTTGCTGGCGATCAACGTCGACGCCGGCATCGATGCGGGGTCGTACGAACTCGCTCGGACCTCGCTCTCGGGGGTACTCACGGCAACAGACTATCGGCCACCTCAGCGACTCCAGCGGCGAAGGCGCGGCGTGACGAGCTGCCGAGCGTGAAGACGCCCTGGCGGTTCTCGTTCGCGAACGGCGTCGCCAAGGCGTGCAGTTTCCCGCTGGCCGAGATGAAGTACAGCACGTCGTTGTGCAGGCTCGGGGCCGGCGGCTGGCCGACGCGAACCTGCACGCCGTACGACGTCCAGACGGCGTTCAGCTGGGCGAGGGTTCCGGTCAAGAACACGACGTTGGGACGATTAAGCAGCCCCGGTGTCGCCAGCGCCGGTGGCCGGGCGGTGACGTTGGCGTGGGTCGGATCGGTGTTGACGATCGCCAGGTCGACGCGAGGGGCGCTGGTGCCGAGCAGCGCGATCGTGGCGCGCAACTCCGCGCCCAGGACCGGACAGATGTCGTTGCACGTCTCGTTGTAGAAGGCGACGATGACGACCCGTCCGCGCTGGTCGCTGAGCCGCCAGGGGGAGCCGTGCTGGTCGGTCAGCGTGATCGGTGGGGCCGGGATCGCCGTGAGGCGCCGCAGCCCGAGTATCGAGTGCGACGTGGTGGGCAGGGAGGACGGCGTCGAGCTCGCCGAGGGGATCGAGACGGGAGTCTGCCCTGGTGTGCCGATGACCCGCTCGAGCACGACGCCGCCGAGACCCAGCACGACGAAGACGACCGCGACCAAGAGGATGAACTTCGGCGGCACCGGCGCTCGTCCGGCGCGAAACGCTTCGCGCCGCTCGTCGGGCGAGATCAGTGGCGCCGAGGGGGCGTGGTCCTCGCTGTCGGGGGCTAGGTCCGGGCCGCTGGTCATTGCCTCGCACTCTACCCACACGGAGAGTTTTCTCAGCGTCGCGCGCGGACATCGAGGGATACAGTCGGGTGATGAGTGGTGCGAAGGGTCCCGACGCGCCCGCAAGGACGCCGCACCGTATGGGTGGGGCCGAGGCGTGGCGGACGCACGTGGTGTTGCTGCTCGGACTGGCGTTTTGCACGGCGGCGTTCTGGTTCGAATTGGGACGCGCCGAAGGGGGCAACACCCTGAGCTGGGCCTACGTGTTCGAGTGGCCCCTGCTGGGCATCTTTGCGGTCTACATGTGGTGGAAGGTCTTGCACGAGGACGCCAAACCGTCTCGCCGGGCCAAGCGTGAGCCGGGACTCGCGCCCCAGTACGACGGGATGCTCAAGGCCTGGCAGGCCCACCAAGCCGAGCTCGCCGACTCGCAACGAGCCGAGGGCGACGTTGGCGAACCCGGTGGCAGCGGCGCCGGCCACCCCGGTGAGCAGGCCCCGAGCGGAACGCCGTAGCCGGTGACGCCGTGAACTACATCACGCACCACTGGACCTTTGACCCGATGGTCGTCGTGCTCGCGCTCACGGTGGTCGCCCACGAAGTCGGGCTGCGCCGGATGGGCAGCCGCTCGACGGCCGCAAACCGATTGCGCCGCCGCCGCCGGTCGTACCGGTTCTACGCGGGCCTGGCGCTCATGGTCGTCGCGATCGCCTCGCCCCTCGACTTCTGGGCCGCGCGCTACTTCTTCGTGCACATGATCGAACACGTGGTGATCGCCTTCTTCGTGCCGATGTTGATCGTCGCCGGCGCACCCTGGATGCCGTTGCTCTTCGTGCTGCCGGTGGGAGCGCGCCGGCGCGTCGGTCGGTTCCTCTTCCTACGTGGGTCGACGGCCTGGCTGCGGGCCACGGGGCGGTTCTTGCGCAACCCCTGGTTCGCGCTCGCCTTGATGAACGCGGTCATGTTCGCGTGGCACGTGCCCAGCCTCTTTGACCTCGGCGAGCGGAACGCCTTCGTGCACGTCTGGCTGATGCACGGGAGCTTCGTGGTGGCGGGCACCCTGTTCTGGCTCCAGATCTACCCGTCGGCGCCGATGAAGCCGGCCAAGGGCGCGGTCTGGAAGATCGGCGCGGTGTTGCTGACCAACGGGCTCATGACGATGCTCGCGATCTCGATGAGCATTTTGACGACCGTCAGCTGGTACGCGGTCTATTCGCACGTGCCCGGCGTGACGCTCTCGCCATTCGCCGACCAACAGATCGGGGCGGCGATCCTCTGGGTCTGCGGTGACTTCTGGGCGCTGCCGACCCTGGCGATCGTGATCCGGCGGGCTATCGAGACCGAGGGCTCGATGGGCAGCGTGCTCGACCGGCTCACGGGGCGGGCCTCCACCCTCGACTTGACCATCTCCACGCCGCCGACCCACGCCGAAGGCTCTCGATAATCGATGCGCGTCTGGTAACCTGGTGCTCATCGTCGTGAAGCGGGTCCCGTGAGGCTCGTACGGCGGGAGGAACTGTGACCAAGAGACCGGGCACGTCGAACGTGCCGAACAGCGAGTTCGAACCGCGTTCACAGTTGCTCTCGCGAGACGATGTCGATCGAGCCGTGCGCCGGATGGCCCACGAAGTCATCGAACGCAACGCGGACCAGGCCGAGCTGGTCGTACTCGGCCTGCAAGTGGGTGGGGTGGTCCTCGCCGAGCGACTCGCCGCGGCCATCGACGCCATCGGTGGGCTCGCCGTGCACGTCGGGCGCCTCGACGTAGCCTACTTCCGCGACGACCACGACCGGCGACCCTTGCTCGGTGCGACCGCCACGACTATCCCGGTGGACCTCACGGACCGTACCGTCCTGCTCGTCGACGACGTCCTCTACACCGGCCGGACGATTCGCGCGGCGCTGAACGCCCTCGCCGAGTGGGGTCGACCGCGGGCGATCCAGCTCGCCGTGCTCGTCGACCGTGGCCATCGGGAACTGCCCATTCGGGCTGACTTCGTGGGCAAGAACCTGCCCACCGCCCAACACGAAGCCATCGTGGCGACCATAGACGGCGTCTGGATCGGCGAGGAGGCGGGTTCGTGATCGACAGCATTCGGGGTCAGAGCCTGTTGTCCCTGCACGACGTCAGCCGCGAGGCACTGGTCGAAGTGCTCGACACGGCGGAGTCATTCGTCGAGGTCCACCAGCGCACGATCAAGAAGGTGCCCGCCCTCAAGGGTCGGGTCGTCGCGTCGCTCTTCTTCGAGGAGTCGACGCGGACGCGCCTCAGCTTCGAGACGGCGGCGAAGCGGCTGAGCGCTGACGTGCTGTCGCTCGCGGTGGCCTCGAGCAGCGTGAAGAAGGGCGAGTCGTTGCGCGACACGATCGCGACCATCGACGCGCTCGGCCTCGACGCGGTCGTGCTGCGGCACCGCTCGAGCGGGGCCGCGGAGCAGGTCAGCCGGTTCGTTCCGCACGTGCGCGTCATCAACGCCGGCGACGGCCTCCACCAGCACCCGACCCAGGGACTCCTGGACGCATTCACGGTCCGCCAGGTACTCGCCGAACGGCGAGGCCTCACGGCGTCGGAGACCGGCGCGACGCTGTTCGACGGACTGCGCGTCTTGATCGTCGGTGACATCGTGCACAGCCGGGTGGCGCGCAGTGACGTCGACGCCTACGTCGCCCTCGGGGCGCAGGTGCGAGTCGCGGCGCCGGGAACCCTCCTGCCCATCGACATCGAGACCTGGCCCGTCGAGGTCGTCGAGGACTTCGACGAGGCGCTCGTCTGGGCCGACGTCATCGGGCTGCTGCGCCTGCAGAACGAGCGTGGGACCGGCTCATTCGTGCCGAGCCTGCGCGAGTTCACGACGACCTTCGGCCTCACGGCCGCGAGGGCCCGACGGCTGCGCCCCGAGACGCTCATCATGCACCCGGGACCGATCAATCGCGGTGTCGAGCTCGATTCGGTCGTCGCCGACCTGCCCGCGGCAATCATCGAACGCCAAGTCAGCAACGGCGTGCCCATCCGAATGGCGGTGCTCTATCTCACCGTGGCCGGAGCGAACCGGGAGGTGGCGTGATGGAGTCGGTCGTCATTCGAAACGGAGCGGTCGTCGGCCCCCACGCGGTGACCATCGCGGACGTCCTGGTGGTCGACGGCGTGATCGCGGCGGTGGGGGAGCGTCTGGACGCGCCGCAGGGTTCGCGCGAGATAGACGCGACGGGCTGCTGGGTCGGGCCGGGCCTCGTGGACCTGCACACCCACCTGCGCGAGCCGGGTCGTGAATCGGCCGAGACGATCGAAAGCGGCGCCCGTGCCGCCGCGATGGGCGGCTACACGGCCGTGGTCGCGATGCCCAATACTGAGCCGGCCCTCGACAATGTCGCCCTGGCGACCTACGTCTTGGACCAGGGGTCGCGCGCGCTCGTCGACGTCGCCGTCGCCGGAGCCATCACGCAGGGTCGCCTCGGCGAGCGGCTCGCGCCGATGGGCGAGCTCGCGGCACTCGGTGTGCGGCTCTTCACCGACGACGGTGCCGGCGTCCAGGACGCGGCCGTCATGCGCCGCGCCCTGAGCTACGCGCGTCCCCTTGGCGTCCGGCTAGCCCAGCACTGCGAGGACGCACACCTGGCTGGTGATGGATCGATGAACGAGGGGGCGCTCAGCAGCCACCTCGGACTCATCGGGCGTCCGGCGGCCGCCGAGGAGATCATGGTCGCGCGCGACGTGGAACTCGTCCGCCTGACGGGGTCGCCGCTGCACTTCTTGCACCTTTCGACCGCGCGGTCGCTGGCCATGGTCGGCGCGGCACGCGACGAGGGTCTGCCGGTCACCGCCGAAGTCGCGCCGCATCACTTCACCCTCGACGAGTCAGCATGCGCGACCTACGACGCGCACTTCAAGGTGAATCCGCCTCTGCGGTCCGTCTCGGACGTGGCCGCGGTGCGGTCGTCGCTCGTCAACGGACTCGCCGACGCGGTGGCGACGGACCACGCGCCGCACGCGGCCGAGTTGAAGGACCTGCCCTTTGACGAGGCGCCGGCGGGGATGCTCGGTCTCGAGCACGCGGCCTCGCTCACCCTCGAGGCGCTCGGCGGGCCTCAGGCGGACCCGATTCGCTTCTTTGCACTCTTGAGCCGCGGTCCCGCGCGCATCGCGCAGCTGCGCCGTGAGGACGCGCCGGTTCGCCACAGCGGTCACGGTGGCGCGGTCGCCGCGGGCGAGGACGCGAACCTCGTGGTCTTCGATCCGGTCGAGCGATGGGTGGCGCATCGCGACCGCCTGCAGAGCTTCGCCTACAACACGCCCTACGACGGTCGTGCGTTGGTGGGACGCGTGCGCGCCACCATCGTGCGCGGCTCGGTCGTGGTCGCTGACGGGGAGCTCGCGTGAACCGCCGACCATCGACCCTCGTGCTCAGCGACGGCGCCGTCTTTGAGGGCTACGCCGCCGGCTACCTGCCCGATGACGGGGTCACCACCGGCGAGTTCGTCTTCAACACCGCGCTCAGCGGGTATCAAGAAGTCGTCACCGACCCGAGCTACGCCGGACAGATCATCACCTTCACCTACCCCCACATCGGCAACTACGGCGTGACTTCCCTCGATGACGAGGCGGCGCGTCCCTGGTGCCGCGGCGTCGTCGTGCGCGAACTCGCCGGTCGCCCGTCGAACTGGCGAGCTCAAGACGCGCTGGAGCCCTTCCTCGTCGAGCGCCGGGTGCCCGCGATCGTCGGCGTGGACACGCGACGGCTCACCCGCCACCTGCGCGCGCACGGGGCGCTGCCGGGCGCCTTCGGACACGCGAGCGTCGACGTCGTGGCCGGCGCCGCGGCATCGGCCCACGGGACCGACGGGATGGACTACGTCTCGCTCGTCTCGACGCCCGCGGCCTACCAACGTGGGAACGGTGCACGCCACGTGGTCGCCGTGGACTACGGCATCAAGACCACGATGGTCGACCAGCTCGCACAGCGCTTTCGCGTCACCGTGGTGCCCGCCGGCACGTCAGCGACAGACATCCAGTCCCTGGCGCCCGACGGCGTCTTCCTCTCCAACGGCCCGGGCGACCCCGCGGCGCTCGGCTCGTACGTGCGCGAGGTGGAGGGCCTCGTCGGCGCAGTTCCCATCTTCGGGATCTGCCTCGGGCACCAGCTGCTCGCGACGGCACTCGGCGGCTCGACCTACAAGCTGCCCTTCGGCCACCACGGCAGCAACCATCCCGTCCAGGACCTCGCGACTGGCCGGATCGAGGTGACCGCCCAGAATCACAACTACGCCGTCGATCCGGACTCGCTGAGCGCGGTGGTGAGTCACCGCAACCTGAATGACGGCGTCGTCGAGGGCATGGTGTCACCGAAACTGCGGTGTTTCTCGGTCCAGTACCACCCCGAGGCCGGACCCGGTCCGCACGACGCCCGCTATCTGTTCGAACGTTTCGAGTCGCTGCTTCGCGGCGAGGACCTGAGGGCCGGCTGATGCCACGACGTACTGACATCCACACCATCATGGTCATCGGCTCGGGCCCGATCGTGATCGGCCAGGCCTGCGAGTTCGACTACTCCGGCACCCAGGCCTGCCAGGTGCTGCGCGAGGAAGGGTTTCGGGTGGTGCTGGTCAACTCGAACCCGGCCACGATCATGACCGACCCGAGCACGGCGGACGTGACCTACGTCGAGCCGCTCGACCTGGGCGTGCTCACCGAGATCATCGAGCGCGAGCGGCCCGACGCACTGCTGCCGACCCTCGGCGGCCAGACGGCGCTCAATCTCACGATGGCCCTGGTGCACGCCGGGGTGACCGAGCGCTTCGGGGTCGAGGTCATCGGCGCGCGCCCCGAGGCGATCGAGACGGCGGAGAACCGCGAGCAGTTCAAGGCCGCCATGGCCGACATCGGTCTCGGCGTGCCGGAGTCGGGCTTCGCTCACGGCGTCGGCGAGGCGCTCGAGATCGCCGAGCGGATCGGCTGGCCCATCATCATCCGACCGAGTTACATCCTCGGCGGCGCCGGCACCGGTATCGCCGACAACGCGGCGGACTTCACGCGGCTCGCGGCCGAGGGGATCGCCGCGTCGCCCGTCGGTGAAATCCTGGTCGAGCGCTCCATCGCCGGGTGGAAGGAGTACGAGCTCGAGGTGATGCGCGACGTGCACGACAATTGCGTCGTCATCTGCAGCATCGAGAACGTCGACCCCATGGGCGTGCACACCGGCGACTCGGTGACCGTCGCGCCGGCCCAGACCCTTTCGGACGTGGAGTACCAGGCGATGCGCGACGACGCCTTCGCGGTGCTGCGCCGGGTCGGCGTCGAAACGGGCGGGTCGAACGTCCAGTTCGCCGTCAACCCGGTGACGGGCGAGCGCCTCGTCATCGAAATGAACCCGCGAGTCAGTCGCTCGAGCGCTCTAGCGTCCAAGGCCACGGGATTCCCGATCGCCAAGATCGCCGCGCGACTCGCCGTCGGCTACGCACTCAACGAGATCCTCAACGACATCACCAAGTCCACACCGGCGAGCTTCGAGCCCGTCATCGACTACGTGGTCACCAAGATTCCCCGCTGGGCCTTCGAGAAACTCCCCGGGGCGTCCTCGGTGCTCGGCACCCGCATGCAGTCCGTCGGCGAGGTCATGGCCATCGGCCGGAACTTCGCCGAGTCGCTTCAGAAGGCCATCCGGTCCCTCGAGCAGGGGCGTCCGGGCTTTGCCGCGGGGCCCAATCGTGAGTTCGCCGACCTGGACGACGAGGCCCTGTGGCACCGGTGCGTCGTGGCGACGCCCGAGCGGCTCTACGCGCTTCACGAGATGCTGTGGCGCGGTGCGTCGGTCGAGGAAGTCTCGGCGCGCACCGGCATCGATCCGTGGTTCATCGACCAGATGGCCGAGATCGTCGACTGCGAGCGCGAGCTGCGAGACGCCGACGTCCTGGCCTTCGACGCCCGGACGTGGCGGCGCTATCGCCAGTGGGGCTTCACGGACTCCCAGGTCGCCGCGATCAGCCGGACGGACGTCGCGGCGGTCCGCGCGGCCCGGAAGGAATTGGCCCCGGTCACCTTCAAGACGGTCGACACCTGCGCCGCCGAGTTCGACGCGGCGACGCCGTACCACTACGGCACGACCGAGGACGAGTCCGAGGTGCGGCCCTCCGCGAAGGATCGGGTGATCATCCTCGGCTCGGGTCCCAACCGGATCGGGCAGGGCATCGAGTTCGACTACTGCTGCGTGCACGCCAGCTACGTGCTGCGTGACATGGGTTACGAGTCCGTGATGGTCAACTGCAACCCCGAGACGGTGTCGACGGACTACTCGACTTCGGACCGGCTGTACTTCGAGCCGCTCACCCCCGACGACGTCGCCGAGATCGTCGCCGCCGAACAGGCGGCCTGCATCGACGGCGCGCGCGTGGTCGGGGTGATCGTGTCACTCGGCGGCCAGACCCCCCTCAAGCTCGCCCACACCCTCGAGCCCTCGCTCGTGCTCGGCACGCCCGTCAGCGCGATCGACGCGGCCGAGGACCGCGAACACTGGTCGACAATCTGCAACGACCTCGGACTGCGCCAGCCGCCGGGTGACGTGGCGGTCACGCTGGACGAGGCGATCGAGGTCGCGGCGCGGATTGGCTATCCCGTTTTGGTTCGTCCGAGCTACGTGCTGGGCGGTCGCGCCATGGAGATCGTCTACAACGAGCCGTCGCTGCGCCGGGTCATGGCGAACCTCACCGGCGCGCACGGGGCGCTCGCGCGCGAGGGGGGCGTGAGCGCGACGCGGCCGATCCTGCTCGACAGCTTCCTCGAGGACGCGGTCGAGGTCGACGTCGACGCGATACGCGACGCGGCCGGCGAGACCTACGTGGCCGGAGTCATGGAGCACGTCGAGGAGGCGGGGATCCACTCGGGCGACTCAGCGTGCGCGCTGCCACCCCAGTCACTCGCCTCGGCGGTGATCGAGACCCTCCACGACTACACGACGCGCATCGCCGATGCGCTGGGCGTGGTCGGACTGGTCAACGTGCAGTACGCGGTTAAGAACGACGAGGTCTACGTCCTGGAAGCCAACCCCCGCGCCAGCCGGACCGTTCCCTTCGTCGCCAAGGCAACGGGCGTGCCGCTCGCGCAGGTCGCGGTCCGCGTGATGCTCGGCCAGACACTCGCGTCGCTGCGCGACGCCGGCGTCGTACCACACGAGACACCGCAACCGGCGTACATCAGCGTGAAGGAAGCGGTCCTGCCGTTCAATCGCTTTCCGGCCGTCGACACGATCCTCGGGCCCGAGATGCGCTCGACCGGCGAGGTGATGGGCATCGGCGAGAGCTTCGGCATCGCGTTCGCCAAGTCCCAGCTCGCCGCGGGCACCGGCCTGCCCGACGCGGGACAGGTGTTCCTCTCGCTCGCCGACCGCGACAAGGTGGCGGGCCTGACCCTCGCACGCCAGTTGCTCGATCTCGGCTTCACGATCGCCGCCACCGTCGGTACCGCGGGCTACTTCCGTTCCAACGGGCTGACGGTGTCGACCCTGGTGGGCAAGGTCGGTCTCGCCGACCTCGGCGCGGACGCCGTCACCCTGATCGCCGAGGGTGCCGTGCAGCTGGTGGTGAACACGCCCTCGGGCGGTGATGCGATGGTCGACGGCGCGCAGATCCGACACGCCTGCGTCGCGCACGCCGTGCCCTGTCTCACCACGCTGAGCGCCGGACTCGCGGCCGCGCGCGGCATCGCCGACACGCGGGCCCAGGGTTGGCGCGTGCGTTCGTTGCAGGAACTACACCGGTGAGCGACCCGTCACTCGCCACGCGGGTGGGCACGGTTGCGCTGCGCTCGCCGATCCTCACCGCGGCGGGCACCGCCGGCTTTGGCGACGAGCTCGCCGGCTACGGCGACCTTGGTCGTCTCGGGGCCATCGTGACCAAATCCCTCGCGAGCTTCGCCTGGCCGGGCAATCCCGCGCCGCGGGTCGCGGCCGTCGGCGAGCACCTGATCAATTCGGTCGGACTGGCCGGACCAGGTGCGGCGGCGTGGCGGCGCGACTACGAGCCATCCCTCGTGGCCGCGGGTGCGACGATCGTCGCGTCCGTCTGGGGGCGCAACACTCAGGAGTTCGCGGACGCCGCCGCGGCACTCGTCGACTCCTCGGCGGTCGCCCTCGAGGTGAACGCGAGTTGTCCGAACCTCGAGGATCGTTCGACGATGTTCGCCCATTCGCCCGAGGCGACGGCCGCGATCGTGCGGGCCACGGTCCACCCGGCCCGCCCCGTCTGGGTCAAGTTGAGCCCGAACACGCCCGACCTCGTCGCGATCGCTGCGGCGGCCGTCGACGCCGGTGCCGCAGCCCTGGTCTTGGTGAATACCGTGCTCGGGCTCGCCATCGACATCGAGCGCCGCCGGCCGGTGCTGGGCGGTGTCGGGGGAGGGGTCAGCGGGCCCGGGATCCACCCGGTCGCCCTGCGCGCGATCTTTGACTGCCGCCGCGCCCTGCCCGACGTGCCGATCGTGGGCGTCGGTGGGGTGCGGAGCGGCGACGACGCGATTGCGATGCTGATGGCGGGCGCCAGCGCCGTCGAAGTCGGGACGGCGATCTTCGCGTCACCGCGCGCGCCGTGGCGGATCCAGCGAGAGGTCCTCGCGTGGCTGTTCTCGCACGGCGTCGGCGCCGTGCACGAGATCATTGGAGCGGCTCATGGTTGACCCGTTTGGTTCGCGCTTGCGCGACCTGATCGTCGAGCGCGGACCGCTGTGCGTCGGGGTTGATCCGAGCGCCGCCGTGGTTGCGCAGTGGGGCCGGCGCGACGACGTGGAGGGACTGGAGTTCGTCGCGCTGTCCACCGTGGAGGCGGCGATCGGCACGGCCGCGGCCATCAAGCCCCAGGTGGCGTTCTTCGAGCGCTTCGGCTCGGCCGGCTACCGGATCTTGGAGCGGGTCATTCGCGAGGCCCATGACGCGTCACTCGTGGTCGTGGCTGACGCCAAGCGCGGCGACATCGGCTCGTCGGTTGAGGGGTACGCCCAGGCGTGGCTGACTGACGGCTCGCCGCTCGCCGTGGACGCGTTGACCGCGCATCCCTACCTCGGCGTCGGCGCGCTGGCGCCGCTCGTGGCCGCGGCGCAGGCGAGCGGCCGGGGGCTGTTCGTGCTCGCCGCCACGTCCAATCCCGAGGGACGCGTCGTCCAGGGGGCGATCGTGGACGGCGAGCGCACCGTCGAGGCGACGATTCTCGCGGCGATCGCTGAGTTGAACGCCGCCAGCGACGGATTCGGCGCGATCGGCGCGGTCATCGGCGCGACCAGGGATCGTCCCGCGTTTGACCTGACCCGGCTGCAGGGGCCGATCCTGGTACCCGGGGTTGGCGCCCAGGGCGCGACGGCCGAACGCGTCGGCCGGGTCTTTGGCGAGGTGCCTCCGGCATCAGTCCTGGTCAGCGTTAGTAGGGCGATTTTGGAGCGGGGCCCGGACCGCCGGGCGGTCCACGACGCCGCCCGGCGCTGGCGCGACGAAATATCTGACGCCCTGGCGTAGTTCTTGAGTGCATTTGTGCTCGTCACGATGTATTCTGTGCCCGTGACACCGACTCCGCCAACACTGTCGCAAGAACAGCGAGTTCAGGCCTCACGCCTCGCCGTCGCGAATCGCCGGCGTCGCGCCGAGGTGAAGCGGCAGATTAAATCGGGTGAACTTTCTTTAGAGGAGTTGTTCGAGCTCGCCGACCGCGAGGAGTGCATCGCGCAGATGCGCGCGTACGACTTGATCAGCGCCCTTCCGGCGATCGGTGACGTGAAGGCCGAGCGCATCATGCAGAAGGCGCAGATCGCCAAGTCGCGTCGGATTCGCGGGCTTGGCCCCAAGCAGCGCGCCGAGCTGTTTCGCGCCCTTGTGCGCTGAACCGCTGCTGGCGGTACTGATTGGCCCTGGTGGAGTCGGCAAGGGGACCATTGCCCGGCGGCTCACCGAGTTAGACCCGCGACTGTGGCTGAGCCGCAGTTGGACGACGCGCAACAAGCGCGAGACCGAGACCGGCGACGAGTACGTCTTCGTTGACCGCGAGACCTTCGAGCGCGCCATCGACGAGGGCCGGTTCCTCGAGTGGGCGCAGTTCCAGGGCAACCTTTACGGCACACCCGTACCCACCGGCACCGGCGGCGCGGACGTGCTGCTCGAGATCGAGGTCCAGGGGGCCGAACAGGTGCGCCGGCACTACGACGACGTCGTGATCTTCCTGGTCATCCCGCCGTCGATGGACCATCTCGAGTCGCGACTACGCGGACGCGGCGATACCGAGGACCACGTGCAGCGACGGCTGCACAGCACCGCCAACGAGATGCGCGTCGGCCAGGAGCTCGCGACCCACGTCATCGTCAATGACGACGTGGAGCGGGCCACGAACGAAATCCTCTCTATACTGGAAACGCTCCGACGAGACCGTCGAACCCTCGCCTAAAAAGGACTGAATTCATGACCGAGCGCCCTTCGCTTGTCGATCCGCCCATCGAGGCGCTGCTGGCCAAAGTCGGCGACTCCAAGTTCACCCTGGTCGCGGTGTCGGCGATCCGCGCTCGTGAGATCAACGACTACTACAACGGGCTCGGCACGGGCCACGGCGCGATGATCCCACCGCAGGTGACCTCGCTGTCGAACAAGTCGCTGTCGCTGTCGCTCCAGGAGCTCTACGAGGGCAAGCTCGAGTTCCACCGCCCGACGGCCGAGGAGCTCGAGCAGGAGCGTCGCGACCGTGACGCGGCCCAGGCGCACCAGGACGAGGCGAACGAGTTGGACGCCTTCACCGATGCCCTCCGCGACGCCTGAGCAATCGCCCCGAATCGTCCTTGGTGTCGCGGGCGGCATCGCGGCCTACAAGGCGGTGGAGGTGCTTCGGCGCCTGCGTGACGCCGGCTACCACGTCGCACCAGTTCTGACCCCGGACGCGACCCGCTTCGTCGCGCCACTGACCTTCACCGCTCTGGCGAGCGAGCCGGCTCGCGTCGGCCTATACGACGACCCGCATCTGCCGATACCGCACACCAACCTCGGCCAGTCGGCCGACCTGATCGTGGTCGTGCCCGCGACCGCCCACCTCATCGCACGTTTCGCCGCGGGACTCGCCGACGACCTGCTCACCGCCACGCTGATGGCGAGCGCCGCGCCGGTCTTGTTGTGTCCGGCGATGCACGCCGAGATGTGGGAGCAGCCCGTCGTCCAGGAGAACCTGGCGATCCTGCGCCGACGCGGGGTGATGGTGCTCGATCCCGAGCGTGGCCACCTGGCCGGTGGGGACGAGGGGGCGGGGCGACTGGCCGAGCCGGCCACCATCGTCTCGATGGTCCAGCGGATCGTCGATGGGTACCGCGGTCCACTGACGGGCAAGCGGGTGGTCGTGACCGCCGGGGGGACGCGCGAGCCCATCGACCCCGTGCGGGTGATCACGAATCGCTCCTCGGGCCGTCAGGGCTACGCCATCGCCGAGGTGGCCGCACGCCTGGGTGCGACGGTCACCCTGATCACGACGGCCGATCGCCCACTCGCCATTGACGTGGCGCGTCGCATCGAGGTGGTGCCCGTGGTGACCGCGGCGCAGTTGCGCGAGCGCGTGCTCGGGCTCGCTTCCGACATGGACGTCATCGTCATGGCCGCGGCCGTGGCCGACTTCACGGTCGACCCGGCGCCCAACAAGATGAAGAAGGCGGCGGGCCCGCCTCGACTGGCGCTGGTCGCGACTCCGGACATCCTGATGGAGTTGGTTGGTGGCCGTCGTGATGGCCAGGTCATCGTCGGCTTTGCGGCCGAGTCCACCGACGTGCTCGCGAATGCGCAGTCCAAATTCGAGCGCAAGGGTGCCGACGTGCTGGTGGTCAACGATGTGACGACGCCGGGCGCGGGCTTCGAATCGAGGACCAACGAAGTCGTGCTGCTACTGCGTGGCCAGGAGCCGGTGGCCGTCTCGATGCGCACAAAAGAGGATGTCGCGCTAGAGGTGTTGACTAGGGTGGTTGCATTGTTACCGCAAGGAGACCAATGAGCGATCGCACCCTCTTCACGTCGGAGTCGGTGACGGAAGGACATCCCGACAAGATCGCGGATCAGGTCTCCGACAGCGTGCTTGACGCCATCCTCAGCCAGGACGCGAATGCGCGCGTGGCGTGCGAGACCTTGCTCACCACGGGCCTGTGCGTGGTCGCGGGCGAGATCACCACCACCGCGGTCGTTGACATCAACGCGATCGCGCGAAAGACGATCCTCGACATCGGCTACGACAGCGGCGCCAAAGGCTTTGACGGACGCACCTGCGCCGTGCTGGTCTCGCTGGACAAGCAGAGTCCCGACATCGCCGGCGGTGTCGACGCGGCGCTCGAACTGCGAAGCGGCTCGGGTGGCGAAGACCAGCTCAACGCGCTCGGAGCGGGCGACCAGGGCATGATGTTCGGCTACGCGTGCGACGATAACGACGACTTCATGCCCGTGCCGATCTGGCTCGCGCATCGCCTCTCGATGCGCCTGGCGCAGGTGCGTCGGTCGGGCCTGATTCCCTACCTCGGACCTGATGGCAAGACCCAGGTCACGATTGCCTTCGAGGATGGCCGACCCGTGGCGGTGGACACGGTGCTCGTCTCGACCCAGCACGAGGACGGCTACGACTCCCAGACGACCATCCGCCACGACGTGCTCGAGCACGTGATCAAGCCGGTGCTGCCGTCCAACCTCGACACCAGCACCATGCGGGTGATCGTCAACCCGTCGGGCAAGTTCGTTCTCGGCGGCCCCCACGCCGACGCCGGGCTCACGGGGCGCAAGATCATCGTCGACACCTACGGCGGCATGGCGCGCCACGGTGGCGGCGCCTTCTCGGGCAAGGACCCGTCCAAGGTTGACCGCTCGGCGGCCTACGCCGCGCGCTGGGTCGCCAAGCACGTGGTCGCCGCCGGTGCGGCGCAGCGCTGCGAGGTCCAGGTCGCTTACGCCATCGGCGTGGCGCGGCCCGTCTCGGTGCTCGTGGAGACCTTCGGCACCGAGACCGTTGACCGCGCGAAAATCGCCAAGGCCGTCGACGCCATCTTTGACCTGCGGCCCGCGGCGATCATCCGCGACCTCGACCTGCGCCGGCCGATCTACCAGCGCACGGCCGCCTACGGACACTTCGGCCGCAGCGATCAGGGATTCACGTGGGAGCAGACGCCGCGGGTCGACGACCTGCGCCGGGAGCTGTCACTGAACTAGTGGCCGAGCCGCGAGCGGTTCGTGTGGTGACCGAGGTCGCCGCCGTGGACCGTCCCTTCGACTACCTGGTTCCCGAACGCCTCCACCCGATCGGAATCGGCGACCGGGTGCGCGTCGACTTCAACCACCGCAGCGTGCGCGCGTGGGTACTGGCCGAGGCGACCGCGACCCCCGAGCTCAAGCCGATCGGCAAGTGGCTGGGCTACGGCCCACCGGCCGAGATGCTCGAGTTCCTCTCGTGGGCGAGCCGCCGCTGGCTTGCGCCGGTGGCGCGACTGCTCGTGTCGGCCTCGCCGACCCGCCTGGTGACGTCGTTGCCGCCGGCGCCGCCGGCCCGAGCACTCGACGCGGCGATCAACGACCTACTGGTCGACTTCGAGGCGGGCGTGATTCAGCTGGCACCGACGACCGATCCACTCGGACTCGTGCTGGCGGCCTACCGGGCCACCCGATCCGCCCGCGGCAGCCTCATCGTGGTCGCCCCGACGGACGCCTGGGCCCGACGGCTGCGCGGTCGGCTCGAACAACGGGGCTGTGACGTCGCCGGCACGGATCAGTGGGACCGGATGCGCGCGGGGTGGCCCGTCGTCGTTGGCGCGCGCGGCGCGGCCATGGCACCCGTCGCGCACGTGGCCGGCGCGGTGATCCTCGACGTCGACGACGAGGCCCTGCGCTCGGACTCGGTGCCCACGTGGCACGCCTATGACGTCCTGATGGAGCGGTGCCGCCGCGACGGCGCACCCCTGTGGGCGACGACGATGTTTCCAAACCCGCGCTTCGTAGGGGCGCACCCGCAGCGTGAGGCGGACCTCGCTGGCGGGTGGCCCCGACTCAATGTCGTCGACCGACGCGGCGGCGACCCCCACGACGGCGTGCTCGCGCGCCCGACGCTCGACGCCGTGCACCGGGCACTCGCACAGGACGAACCGGTCGCGGTGGTCGTCGTGCATCAGCGATTGGGCCGGGGCCGGTTGCTCGCGTGCGCGCAGTGCCACGAGCTCTACCGCTGTTCGGTGTGCACGCAGGCCGAGCAGGAGATCGGTGACGGGGTGGCGTGCGCGAGCGGGCACGAGCCGCGCGAGCGGTACTGCCGGTCGTGCGGGACGACCCGGGTGAAGCGGCTCCGCCAGGGCGTGAGCACGACCCAGCGCGACCTCGAGGCCCAAATCGGCCAACCGGTGAGCGTGGTGACCGCCGCGAACGCGCTCGAGGGCGAACTCGGGCGGGTGGTGGTGGGCACCGAAGCGGTCTTTCAACGCGTCCGGCGGGCGTCGCTGGTCGTGATCGACGACTTCGACCAGTACCTGCTCGCGCCGCGCGAGTCGGCCCGTCGCCAGGCGGTGGGCGTGCTGGGTCGCGCCGGACGACTCGTCGGGTCGCGTCACGAGGGCCGGGGACTGGTCATCGTCCAGACTCGCCGCGGCGAGGATCCGGTGCTTCGAGCCGTCGCGGAGGGATCCTTCGACCGGCTGCTCGAGGATGAACGCGAAACGGCGCGGCTACTTGAACTCGCGCCCTTCGGTGCGGCGGCGTCGCTGCGCGGCGAGGGTGCCGCCGCGTTCGCGGCGTCCCTTGACACCGCGCGGGTGCGCGTCAGCGTGGGCGAGACCGATGTGTCGGTGCACGCTAGGGACATCGAGACCCTGCTCAGTGCGCTCGGTACTCCGGCGCGCCCGCCGTCCCTGCGCATCGCCGTCGAGTAAGCCGTAGGCTGGTGCGGTGAATACGCTGCCCATTCGCGTGTACGGCGACCCGGTGTTGACCCAGGCCACCACGCCGGTGGAGGACATCAACGGGCGCATCGCCGCGCTCGCCGAGGCCATGATCGAGACGATGTACGAGGCGCCGGGCGCCGGGCTCGCTGCCAACCAGATCGGCGTCCAGAAGCGACTCTTCGTCTACGACCAGGGTGACGGCCCCGTCGTGGTGGTGAACCCGGTCATCGTCGAGACAGACGGTGAATGGACCTTCGAGGAGGGGTGCCTCTCGGTGCCCGGTCTCAGTTGGGAGATCACTCGACCCAACGCGGTGCACCTCAAGGGCTACGACCTCGACGGCAACGAGATCGACATCGAGACCGACGAGTACGAAGGGCGGATCTTCCAGCACGAGATGGACCACCTCGAGGGCGTGCTGCTGGTCGAGCGCCTGGACGAGGACCAGCGGCGCGACGCGAAGAAGCTGCTGCGCAAGCGCCGGCTCACCCTCGGATCAGACGTCGACGGACTCGGTCAGCTGCTCGGCGAGTAGATGCGCCTCGCCTTCCTCGGGACTCCGGCACCCGCGGCCGTCTCGCTCGGGGCACTGTGTGACGCGGGCTACGAGGTCGCGGTCGTTCTGACGCGACCCGACCGCCGACGTAGCCGGGGTTCGGGCGAGTCGCCGAGCCCGGTGAAGGCGGAGGCGCTGGCGAGGGGCATCCCGGTCGTGCACCGGATCGCCGAGCTCGCGCCGTTTGAAGTTGACCGCGGCGTCGTGGTCGCCTACGGCGCGATGATCCCGGCCTCGGTGCTCGAGCGAATCCCGATGCTCAACGTGCACTTCTCGCTGCTGCCGCGCTGGCGCGGCGCGGCACCGGTGGAGCGAGCCATCCTGGCCGGCGACCACGAGACCGGGGTGTCGATCATGTCCCTGGACGAGGGACTCGACACCGGTCCGGTGCATCTGGAGCGGCGAATCGAGATCGCCGGCGCGTCGCTGGGCGAACTGCTCGATCGTCTGGCCCGGCTCGGTGCGCAGGCGTTGCTCGACGTGCTCGGTGACCCTGCGCTGTTGGACCAGCCCGTCGCGCAGTCGGGCGAGGCGACCTACGCCGCGAAGCTGGACTCCGAGACCTTCCACCTCGACCCGGCGCGCTCGCCCGAGGAGAACCTTCGTGTCGTGCGCCTGGAACGGTCGTGGGTGCTCGTTGAGGACCGCCGGGTCCGCCTAATCGGGGCCCACGTGCTGTCGAGTGCGTCGCCGGTCGCGTCGGGGACCCTGGACCGCTGCGACGGCGATGTCGTGCTCGGGGTACGCGATGGCGCGTTGGTGCTCGAGACGGTGCGCCCCGAGGGCGCACGAACCATGCCGGCGACGGACTGGTGGCGGGGTCGCCACGCCGAGGGCACCGTGCGGTGGCGGTGACGAGGTTCTCTAGGCTGGGGGCTATGACCACCATTGACGCCGGTCCGACGGGCCGCCTCCGTGTCGCCCCGTCCATTCTGGCGGCGGACTTCGGCTCGCTCGCCGACCAGGTTCGCGCCATTGACGACGAGACGGACTGGCTCCACGTGGACGTGATGGACGGGCACTTCGTGCCCAACGTGTCCATCGGCCCCCCGGTCGTTGCGTCGCTGCGCCACTACAGCGACCGATTCTTCGACTGCCACCTGATGATGACCGAGCCCGGTCGCTACTTCGAGGCGTTCAAGACGGCGGGCGCCGATGGGTGCACGATCCACGTCGAGATCGGCGACACCGGTGCGTTGATCGGCGAAGCGCGCGCGCTCGGGCTGCGAGTGGGACTAGCGGCGAACCCCGACTCGTCCTTCGCCTCGGTTGCCCCGTTCCTCGGGGACATCGACCTGCTGCTCTTGATGACCGTCTTCCCGGGCTTTGGCGGACAGTCCTTCATCGGCGAGGTGATGGACAAGGTGGCCGAGGCGCGCCGCGAGATCGACGCCCAGGGCGTGGCCGTCGACCTCGAGGTCGACGGGGGCATCGACGAGCGCACCGCACCACTGGCCGTCGCCGCCGGCGCCAACGTGCTCGTCGCCGGCTCGGCCATCTTCGCCCGGCCCGATCCCTTGGCGGCCGCCCGGTCGCTTCGACTCGCCGCGGGGCCCTCGTGATCGATCTCGACGAGTTGATGGGTCGCGCCATCGCCGAAGGCGAGAAGGCTCGCTACCACGCGCCGCCCAACCCCTGGGTCGGTGCCCTGGTCGTCGACGGACACGGCGCCGTCCTCGGCGTCGGGCACACCCAGGTTCCCGGTGACGCCCACGCCGAAGTGGTCGCACTGCGCCACGCCGGGGCGGCGGCCGCCGGCGCCACGCTGGTGGTGACCCTCGAGCCGTGCAGCCACACGGGCCGAACGGGTCCGTGCACGGAGGCGATCATCGCGGCCGGCATCAGGTCAGTGGTGGTCGGCACCCTGGATCCGGACCCGCGCGTTTCGGGCTCGGGCGTCGCCGCCCTGCGCGAGGCGGGCATCGCCGTGACCGTGGGTGTCAGTGAACCAGCCGTGCGCGAACAGCTCGCGGCCTACCTGTGGCAGCGCGCGACCGGACGTCCCTACGTGGTCGTGAAGGTCGCCGCGACCCTCGACGGCGTGGTCGCCATGCCCGACGGCTCGAGCCAGTGGATCACCGGGGAGGCGGCCCGCAAGGACGCCCACGTGCTGCGCGCGCGCAGCCAGGCGATCATCGTCGGCGCGGGCACCGTTCGACGCGACGACCCCAGACTGACGGCGCGTCTCGACGGCGTGGTGCTCGAACCGCTGCGCGTGGTGCTCGGCGAAGCCCCCGAGGATGCCAAGGTTCGCCCCTGCTGGGAGCGCTCCGGCGACCTCGGCGCGGTGCTCGACGAGCTCGGCGCGAGTGGCGTGCTTCAAGTGCTCGTGGAGGGCGGGCCCACGACGGCGAGCGCCTTCGTGGCGGCGGGTCTGGCGAACCGGGTCGTCTGGTACGCGGCGCCGGCCTTCGCGGGAGCGGCCGGGACGGTCGGTGCGCTCGTCGACCTGACCACGTCCACGATCGGCGACCTGCGCCGTGGCCGATTGGTGGATGTGCGCACCGTCGGCGAAGATGTTCGTATCGAATTGGAGGTCTAGTGGCGTTATCGACGATTGAAGAAGCGGTTCGCGCAATTCGCGACGGTGGGATGGTCGTGGTCGTCGACGACGAGGACCGCGAGAACGAGGGCGACCTGATCATGGCCGCCGAGGACGTGACGGCCGAGTCCATGGCCTTCTACCTCGAATACACGTCGGGCGTCTTTTGCGTACCGCTCGAGTCGGCCCGGGCCGACGAGCTCGACCTGCCCCTGATGGTGGTGGCGAACACCGAAGCCCAGCGCACGGCCTTCACCGTAACCGTTGACTACCGCCACGGCACGACGACGGGCATCTCGGCGCACGACCGTGCGGCGACGGTGCGCGCGCTCATCGACCCCGAGACGCGCGCCACCGACCTCAACCGGCCCGGACACATCTTCCCGCTGCGCTACCGACCCGGCGGGGTCCTGAAGCGGGCCGGGCACACCGAGGCGACCGTGGACCTCTGCCGCTTGGCCGGCAAGGCGCCGTCGGGCGTGCTGTGTGAGATCGTCAGCGCCGACAAGTCCGACATGGCCCGCCTGCCGGAGCTGGAAGCGTTCGCCGCGCGCCACAACTTGCCGATCGTGTCCATCGCGGACCTCATCCGCTACCGGCGCCACCACGAGAAGTTGGTCAAGCGCGTCGCCGAGGCGGCCCTGCCGACGGAGTTCGGCAACTTCCAGGCGGTGGTCTTCGAGTCGATACTCGACGCCGAGCAGCACCTGGCCCTGGTCTACGGCGACATCGAGTCGACGCCGAACGTGCTCGTGCGGGTGCACTCGGAGTGCCTGACCGGCGACGTGCTGGGCTCGTTGCGCTGTGACTGCGGGCCCCAGCTCCAGACGGCGATGATGAAGATCGCCGCCGAGGGCGCCGGGGTGGTCGTGTACCTGCGCGGTCACGAGGGGCGCGGCATTGGGCTCGGCCACAAGATTCGCGCCTACGCGCTCCAGGAGAACGGCCACGACACGGTCGACGCCAACCTCGAGTTGGGCCTGCCGGTCGACTCGCGCGAGTACGGCATCGGCGCCCAGATCTTGGTGGACCTCGGCGTGACCTCGATGCGGTTGATGACGAACAACCCGAGCAAGTACGGCGGTCTCGAGGGCTTCGGCCTGAACATCGTCGAGCGGGTGCCGATCGAGAGCACGCCCACGCCGTACAACATCGACTACCTGCGCACCAAGCGCGAGCGCATGGGCCACATCCTGGGGGGACTCGATGACGTCGAATGACCAGACTGCGTTCGACCCCGCCCGGGGCGAGGTGATTCGCAACGCCGTGGGAACCTACCTCGAAGGCAGTCACGACGGTCGCGGGCTGCGCATCGCCATCGTGGCCGGACGGTTCAACGGCGGCATCACGACGAGGCTCATCGACGGGGCTCTGGCCGCCCTCGACGAGGCCGGCGTCTCGCGCTCGGACATCACCCTGGCCTGGGTGCCCGGCGCGTACGAGGTTCCCATGATGGCGCTCGCCTTCGCCGACGGACCACTGCCGGTCGACGCCGTGATCACGCTTGGTGCGGTGATCCGCGGTGACACCGGCCACTACGAGGTCGTGGCCGGCGAGAGCGCCCGCGGCGTGCAGGACGTGCAGCTGACCACCGGCGTGCCGGTGGTCTTTGGGGTCCTGACCACCAATTCCGTGGACCAAGCACTGGAGCGGTCACTGCCCGACGAGACCAATAAGGGTCGCGAGGCGGCGCTCACGGCCCTCGAGATGGTGTCCCTGCTGCGCCAGCGATCGGGTCGATGACCATCGACGGCGTCGTCGTCGGATTTGACGACGACCGAGGCGACGGCTGGATCGAGTGCGACGGGGCGCGGTGGTACTTCCACTGCGTCGCCATCGCCGACGGCAGTCGGCACCTCGACAACGGACTCGAGGTCACCGGGACGCGCGTCGCGGGACACCGTGGCGCCGATGAGGTCAGCGATGTGCGCCCGCGGCGCTACGAGCCGGTGGAACCGCTGGCTGCGCGCACGTAGACCTGCTGGACCTCGGCCAGGGCGCTGCGATAGAGCCCGACGTGCTCGCCGAGCCGGTCGCCGCCGGCCTCGACCATGGCGTGCACGAGATCGATGGTGAGCTGCGCGGCGGGTAGGTTCGGCGGCGTGTCCGCCAGGTGCACGGCCGCCATCTGGATCATGCGGAAGAGGTGGTTGCCGAGGATGACCTCAACGGGGGTGGAGCGAATCCACTGGATCTCCTCGTCGGCGCCCTTGTCGTCGCTCATGGTTCTACGGTAGCGGGCCGCGAGACCCGGTTGCGAGCCGCCGGGCTAGGAGAGGGACCCTGGGTGGCGGCGATGGTGGGCTCGATGGGCGAGACGGCGAGCACGTTGCCTACCCGGGCCGAGGCGCCCACGCAATAGGCGATCGGCTGTCGTAGGTTCAGTCGCACGAGGCGGCGATCACCCGGCAGCCGCACGGCGATGCGTCGGCTCACCGACGAGTAGCCGGTGTAGCAGGCGAATTGGGCGAGAAAGACGTAGGCGGAGGCCCGAGGTTTGAGCGTGAACCTCGCGGGGACCACGGTCGCCATCGGCCAGCCCCCCGTTGGGCGGTGTGCGAATCGGAACGCCAGGGGCCGCCCGTGCGTGTCGTAGACGACGATGCCGACGTAGCCGTGCAGGGAACAGGGGAACGACGCCGTGTTGGTGATCGCCAGTGAATGCGCCTCCTCCTGGGTGGCGCCGCCGACGTAGGGTCCATTGGCGAGCGAGACCGACGGCGCCTGACAGGCCCGTGGCCCAGGGTAGGTGCCACCGTTCGCCCGGCCACTCCCGCCCAACGCCACGACGCCGGTGACGATCATCGCGCCCAGGAGCACGTGCGCCAGCGGGGTCGCGACGTGCCGACCGGGGGCGTGTCGCCGCTCAGCCACGGGCGCCGACGCGTGCTCTGTCGCCAAGCTGCCCGCACGGGGCCATGGCGCTTCATCCACGATCGTGAGCCTATCGACGCACGCGCGGTCGCCCTTGACGTGGCGATGACAGCGAGTGGCAGCGTAAGCGCTGATCAAAGGGGGTAGACAGACCCAGACGGTGGCGGTGCATTCCGTAGTCGTCGGGGCCAGTGCTCGTGGTGCTGGTCGTGACGCTCGCGGGGTCATGGTCGCGCCTGCGGCTCTGCTAGCCTTGTCAGGCAGTTCACAGCAAGAGAGGTTGGCGACGCCAACATCCACCTGGGTATGCGCAGTACGCCGGGTCCAGAGTCTTCGCCTCGCTTGCCGTGGCGACGCTACGGCGTCGCATAGAGCAAGGAGATGCATATCGCAACAGGACCTGGAGACCACCGCGTCAATGAGCGTATTCGGGTTGAAACCGTGCGGCTCATCGACAACGAGGGCAATCAGCGTGGCGTGATGTCGAGCCGAGAGGCGTTGGCGTTAGCGCGGAGCTTGGAACTGGACCTCGTCGAAATCGCGCCTACCGCGAGCCCGCCGGTTTGTCGAATCATGGACTACGGCAAATTCAAATTCGACGAAGCCCAAAAGGCCAAGGAGTCGCGCCGCAAGACGATGAACGTCGGCGTCAAGGAGATGAAGTACCGGCCGAAGATCGGCCCCGGTGACTTCGACACCAAGACCCGCCTCGTTGAGAAGTTCCTCGCCGAGGGTCACAAGGTGAAGATAACGATTATGTTCCGCGGTCGTGAGTCCGCGCACCCCGAGTTGGGCCGCAAGATCCTCGATCGAATCGTCGAGAAGTTGGGCGACGCGGCGCGCGTGGAGTCAGCGGCGAAGATCGACGGTCGCAACATGATCATGGTCCTGGGTCCCGAGAAGCGGGCCAAAGCCAAGAGCACCGATGCCTCGAAGGTCGAGGGCTCGGTGGACGGATCCCCGGATCCGTCGAACAGTTCGAGTGAGGAGGGCTGAGATGCCAAAGATGAAGACCGACAGTGGTGCCAAGAAGCGCATCAAGATCACCGGCACCGGCCGCCTGCGTCGTCGCAAGGCGTTCCGCGGCCACATCATGGAGAAGAAGACCTCGGTCCGTGCGCGTCGGTTGGGCCGCGAGTCCGACATCTCGCCAGGTATCGAGAAGAACGTCAAGAAGATGTTGGGTCTGTAAGGAACGAGTGAGGAGACACTGACATGGCACGAGTCAAGCGCGCAGTAAACGCGAAAAAGCACCACAAGGCAGTACTCGAACAGGCCAAGGGCTACTACGGCGATCGCAGCCGCACGTTCCGCGCGGCGAACCAGGCAGTCCAGCACTCCGGGGTCTACGCGTTTCGCGACCGCCGGGCACGCAAGGGCGAGTTTCGCAAGCTCTGGATCCAGCGCATCAACGCGGGCACTCGACTCCACGGTGTGAGCTACAGCCGCTTCATCGCGGGCCTGAATGCGGCGGGCATCGAGGTCGACCGGCGCGTGCTGGCCGACCTCGCCGTGAACGACTCAGCGGCATTCGGCGCGCTGGTCGCCCAGGCGTCGGCGGCGCTGGCGAAGTAGGCGATCCTGCTCGAATCGATCGGATCGTCACACCAGCGAGTACGGCGGCTGCGCCGACTCATACAGAAGCGCTCGCTTCGCTGGAGTGAACGCGTCTGCGTCCTCGAGGGTCCCGACCTGGTGGTCGCGGCCCTCGAGGCCGGCGCCGAGTTCGAGGCGCTCTTCGTGGACGCGTCGGTGGCGGACCGCAGCGACGTCCACGAGATCATCGTGCGCGCCGATGCGCGCGGTGTTCGGGCCTTTGGCCTGGATCCTGGTGTCTTTGCGAAGGTTTCGGACGCCTCGACGCCCCAGCCGATCTCGGCGACGGTTCGCTTCGCGGCACCCGCGCTGTCCGAGTTGGCCACGGGCGGTCTGACGCTGGTGCTGCACGACTTGCGCGACCCCGGCAACGTGGGCACGATCATCCGCTCGGCCGACGCGGCCGGGGTGGACGCCGTGGTGCTCACTGGCCAGAGCGTCGACCCCTACAATCCCAAGACGCTGCGCGCGACGGCGGGCTCGATCTTCCACCTTCCCGTCGTGGTCGCTGAGTTGGAGGGCACCTTGGCTCATTTCGTCTCGGCGGGTGCGCACACGTGGGCCACGGTCGTTCGCGGCGGCACCGAACTGCTCGACTGTGACCTATCCGGGCCGTCGGTGGTAGTCATCGGCAACGAGGCCGACGGGTTGGACGAGGCGGCGATTGGTCACTGCCAGTCGACGATGAGCATTGCGATGGCGGGCGGCAACGAGTCGCTCAACGCCGGTGTCGCCGCGTCGCTGGTGGCCTTCGCGGGCTACTGGCAGCGTGACGGTCGAGTGACCCCGCCGATACCCCGTAGCCTGGGAGCGCCATGAACGAACCCGATGACCAGATAACGACCATCACCACCGAGGCGCTCGCGGTCCTCGCCGCGGTGTCGAGCCTCGAGGAGCTCGACGAGCGCGTCGCGACGATCGTCGGCAAGCGCTCGGCCTTCGCGGCGGTGCAAAAGTCATTCGGTTCGCTCGATCCCGAGGAACGCCGCACCATGGGCGCGCGACTGCAAGAGGCGCGCCGCAGCGTCGAGGACGCCGTAGAGAGCCGTCGCGAGCAGTTGCGCTCGATCGAGCGCGCGGCGATGCTCGAGACGGACCGCCTCGACCTCGGCGACGTGGTGGTCGCGACGCGCAACTGGTCGGTGACCCCCGGGCACGCCGGTCTCGTCGGGTCGACGCAGGCCCAGCTCGAGGACGTCTTCGTCGCGATGGGCTTCACCGTGGCCGAGGGACCCGAGGTCGAGAGCGACTGGTACAACTTCGAAGCGCTCAACATCCCGCCGGCGCACCCCGCGCGCGGCATGTGGGACACCTTCTACGTCGACCTGGGTGACCCCGAGACCGTGGTGTTGCGCACCCACACCTCGCCGACCCAGGTGCACCTGATGGAAGCGGCCGTCGCTGCGGACTCGCTACCGATCCACTCGGTCGCCCCGGGACGCTGCTATCGCCGCGACACGCCCGACGCCCGGCACCTCGCGGCGTTCCACCAGATCGAAGGTCTCGTCGTGGACCGCGGCATCACGTTCGCCGATCTCGCCGGGACCATCGAGACCTTCACCCGCGCGTACTTCGGTCCCGACATCGAGTCGCGCCTGCGCCCGGCGTTCTTCCCCTTCACCGAGCCGTCGGCGGAGTTTGAGATCACGTGCACGATCTGCCGTGGCCAGGGCTGTCGGACGTGCTCGAACACCGGGTGGATCGAACTGGGAGGCTGCGGGATGATCGATCCGGCCGTCTTCGAGGCGGTGGGCATCGACCCCGACGTGTGGAGCGGCTTCGCGTTCGGTTTCGGCATCGATCGGTGCGCGCAGATGCGCCACGAGTTGTCCGACATGCGCGCGCTGGTCGAAAATGACGTTCGCTTCCTGGGGCAGTTCGCGTGAGGGCGCCCCTGTCGTGGCTGCGCGAGTTCGTCGACTTGCCGGAGTCGGTCGACGAGATCCGCGCGGCGCTCGACGACCTCGGCCTCGTCGTCGAAGGCATCGAGCACGTTGGCGAAGGGCTCGAGGACGTTGTCGTCGCCCGTGTCGACGAAATTCACCCCATCGACGGCGCGGACCGGATTCGGCGCATCGTCGTCGACGCCGGTGACGGGCCGCTCGAGATCGTCTGTGGGGCGTGGAACTTCCAGGTGGGCGAGCACGTGCCGCTCGCCCCGGTGGGCGCGGTGCTGCCGGGCGACTTCGCGATCGCCCGGCGTTCGATGCGCGGCGTCGTGAGCAACGGCATGCTGTGCTCGGCGCGCGAATTGCGCCTGAGCGACGAGCACGAAGGACTGCTGGTCCTCGACGGGATGATCGAGCCACACGCGGGCGAGCGGCTCATGGATGCCCTCGGCATTGAAGCCGACGTCGTCTTTGACTTGTCGATCGAGGGCAACCGTCCCGACGCCTGGTCGATCGCTGGTGTGGCGAGGGACCTGGCCGCCCGGTTCGGTCGCTCGCTACGCGAGCCCGAGCTGGCCACACCGAATCCCGAATCGTCGAGCGCCGCGGTAGCGGGCGGCGCCATCGAAGCACCCGATCTCTGCGGGCGCCTTACGGTGTCCGTGCTGCGCCACGTGCGCGTTGGCGCGTCGCCCACGTGGGTGGCGAACCGCCTCGAGCGCGCCGGCATGCGACCGATTTCGAACGTGGTCGACGCGTCGAACCTCGTGATGCTCGAACTTGGCCAGCCGACGCACCCCTACGACGCCGACAAGGTGGCGGGACGGACCCTGCGGGTTCGCCGGGCCCGTCCGGGCGAGTCGCTCGTGACCCTGGACGGCGTGACACGACCCTTGGCGATGCCGGGGCGGGGCCTCGGTGACACGGGCGAGGACTGCGTCATCACCGACGGCGACGACCAGGTTCTCGGACTCGCGGGGATCATGGGCGGTGCGACGAGTGAGATCAGCGACTCGACGACCGAGGTGCTCGTAGAGGCGGCCTACTTCGACCCGATGACGATCGCGCGCTCGTCGAAGCGACACGGCCTGCGCAGCGAAGCGTCCAACCGATTCGAACGCGGCGTAGACCCCGAGTTGGCGCTGCGCGCGGTTGCGCGGTTCGTCGCCGTTCTGCGAGCGAGCGTTCCCGACCTGGAGTGGGTGGGCGCGCCGCTTGACCTGCGAGGTGACGTCCCGACGCCGTCGACGGTGACGGTACGTCGCGACGACGTCGAGCGCTCGCTCGGCACGGCGCTACCCCAGAGCGCCGTGATTACGAATCTCGTCGCGCTGGGCTTTGACGTCGTCGAAACTGCCACCAACGATCTCGTGGTCACGGCGCCCTCGTCGCGCCCCGATATCCGCAGCGGCGACGCCGGCCGCGCCGACGTGATCGAGGAGATCGCGCGGGTCTGGGGCTACTCCCGTCTGACCCGGCACACGCCGACCTGGCCGCAGCCCGGTGGCATGACCGACCGCCAGCAGCTGCGGCGACGGGTTCGATCGATTGTCGTGGACGCGGGGACCTACGAGGCGTGGACGCCGACGCTCGGCGGTGAGTCCTCGTTCGAGCTCACCCACGAGGGCTCGACGCCGGTGCGCATCACGAACCCACTCGCCCAGGAGGAGTCGATCCTTCGTCCGACCATGATCACGGGACTCGTCGCCGCGTGGGGGCGCAACGTCGAGCGAGGATTCCTTGACCTACGCCTGAGCGAGATCGGCGTCGTCTTCACGCACCCCGACGACACCGACCGGGCCCGGTGGACGCGCGGCGGCGCCGGCGGAACGGTGGATCTGCGGCTTCCGTTAGAGAACGAGCGGCTGACCGTCGTCCTCGGCCATCGCGACGACGACGCGACGAGTGCGGTGGTGCTCTGGTCGATGGTGGCCAACCGGCTGGGACTCGCCGACGTCGTCGTGCGACCGGCCAATGAGCTCGGTGAGGGTCTGCACCCCACGCGCGGTGCGACCCTCGTCGACCGCGCGAGCGGCGCGATCGTCGGTGTGGTCGGGGAGGTTGATCCGCACGTGATCGAGTCCCTGACCGGGCACCAGGGGAGACGACTCGGTCTGCTCGACCTGGATCTTGACGTCCTTGCGGACACTGACCTGGTCAAGCGCCGCTCGGCCCTGGCCGTTGTGCCAAGCCGCTATCCGAGCGCGGTCATCGACCTCGCCTTCGTCACGCCCCAGGCGGTGCACGCCGCCGACCTCGGCCACGACCTCGCCTCGGCGTCGCCGCTGGTGGAGTCGGTGGACCTCTTTGACGTGTACCACGGCGCAACGCTCGCGCCGGGAACCCGCAGCCTGGCGTACACAATCCGATTGGGCGCCACGGACCGGACGCTGAGTGACACCGAGGTGGCGAGCGTGCGCGAGACGTTGATTGCCGTCGGCGCTGGCCACGGCGCAGTTTTGCGCTAGGGGCGTGACCTAAGGTTGGCTGGTAATGGCTGACGAGTACGCACCACTCGGCGAGGGGCGGCGCTTCAGCGCCCGGCGTCCGGTGCGGCTAAGCGACTGCGGACCCAACGGATTCTTGCGACCCGACGGTTTGGCCCGCTACCTGCAGGACATCGCCACTGACGACTGGGACGACACGGGCATCGAGTCGAGCGACACCTGGCTGGTGCGCCGTACGTCGTTCCAACTCGCGCCTGGCGCTTCGTGGCCCCGACTCGGGGACGTCGTGACACTGACGACCTGGTGCTCGGGTTCGGGCGCGGCGTGGGCGCAACGGCGCACTGACGTGGCCTGCGACGACCGCGTCGTGATCGAGACGGTCGCGCTCTGGGTCCCCGTCGGTCCCGCGGGCCATCCGGTGCGCGTGGGCCCCGCGTTCCATGACGCCTACGGCGAGGGCTCCCGTCGTCGAATCTCGGGCCGCGTCGAACGTACTGAGCCCGGTCCCGATGCGGCGCGCCACCCGTGGCCGCTGCGCCAGACGGATCTGGACGTCGTGGGCCACGTCAACAACGCGGCCCTGTGGTCGCCGCTCGTCGAAGTGGCGCCCGAGCCGCTGCAGTTCGGATCGGTGACCTACCACGGCTCGGTGGAAGACGGCGACGAGGTGACCCTCGTGACCGAGGGAAACCGGTGGTGGCTAACCGTGGATGAGCTCGTCCGCGTCGCTGGTGAATTTCGACGCTGAGGCGCCGCGACTGGTGGCGATGACGCTGCCGACGAGGACCAGGGGGAAGCCGATGAGAATGCCGGTGGTGAGCGGTTCGCTGAGGAACACCACGCCGAGCACGACGGCTAACGCGGTGTTCACGTAGGTGACCACGACGCTTCGCGTGGATCCGACCTCCTGCACCAGTTCAAAGAACGTGACGAAGGCCCCGGCCGTGCAGGCAATCGCGAGGATCGCCATCGACGCCCACGTCTCGTGGTCGACGTGGTGCGGCCAGTGGACGATGCTCCACGGCAGCCACGCGAGCGCGACGACACCCGTCGCGCCGGCGACCACGGCGATCCCGGGGACCGCCGCGAGCTTCGTCGCGAGCAGGATCGGTCCGAGGGTGTAGCCGATTGCAACAATGAGCATGAGGGCGATCCAGCCGAAGGAACCGCCGTGGATGCCTAGACCGACGAGCAGGGCGACGCCCAGGGCGCCGACGCCGAGACCGAGGAGTCGACGCCGGCTGATGTGCTCCTCGGTGCGCCGCACGCGCTGGGCGACCACGGAGAAGAGCGGGACGGCACAGATCAGCAAGCTCGTCAGCGAACTCGTGATGTGCTGCTCGGCGTTGGCCATGAAGTACCACGGCACGCCGAATTCGACGAAGGCGAAGACGACGATCCACCAGAAGTTGCGCACGATGTCGCGGAACTGGCCCCGCGCGATCACGAGCGGCAGGAGCAGCAGTGAGGCGGGTCCGGTGCGCCCAAGAACCAGCACGCCGGGGTCGAGTTGGCGCACAGCCACCCTGATCAGCAGATATGGAATGCCCCACAACACTGCCATCACCGCGAAGAGCAGCCAGCCGCGCCGTGACATGATGCCAGCCTACCGTAGAAATTCGGTGTTGCGCAAATGTTCTCTCACATGCATAAAATGTCACTATGCGAGTCGGGATCATCGGGGCCACGGGATACGCCGGCGCGGAGGTGCTCCGGCTCTGCCTGACCCATCCGGCCATGGAGGTGGTCGTAGCGACGGGCGAGTCCAACGCCGGCAAGTCCGTGGCGAGTCGCGTGCCCGCGCTCGCGGCGCTCGCCCCGACGCTCGTCTACGAGCCGACCGAGTCGGCGCTCGACGCGCAACTCGACACCGTCTTCGTGGCCTTGCCCCACGGCCACAGCCAGCGCTTCGTGCCTGACCTGTTGGCGGCCGGGGCGGCGGTGGTGGATCTGGGGGCGGATTTCCGCTTGCACGACCCCGCGGAGTACGAGCGCTGGTACGGCCACGCGCACGCCCGGCCCGACCTGCTGGGGCGTGCGCGCTACGGCCTGGTCGAACGGCACCGGTCCGAGCTCGTCGGCGCGCAACTCATTGCCGCACCAGGCTGCTACCCGACCGCGACATCATTGGCGCTCGGGCCGTTCGTCGACGCCGGTGTCGTGGAACGACGCGGCATCGTGGTCAACGCACTCAGCGGCGTCTCGGGTGCCGGCCGGGGGACGTCGGACCGGTTGCACTTCGCTCGACTGGCCGCAAACGCCGAGGCGTACGGCCTGCTCACCCATCGGCACACACCCGAGATGCAACAAGAACTGGGGGCGCAGCTGCTTTTCACGCCCCACCTCGTGCCGGTGAGCCGGGGGATGCTCGTGAGCGCCTACGCCCCGGTGCTCGCCAACGCCGGATTCGACCCGATGGCCCTGCTGCACGAGGCCTACGACGACGATCCCTTCGTGGTGGTCACGGACGAGCCGCCAACCTTGAAGGACGCCGTCGGCAGCAACCTGTGCTTCGTCTCGGCACGCGTCGACGAGCGCACGGGTTGGCTGCTCGCCATGAGCTCGATTGACAACCTCCTGAAGGGCGCCGCGGGCCAGGCGGTCCAGGCGTGGAACGTCGCGACCGGCCATGACGAGACGCTCGGTCTGCCGCGCAGTGGCGTGACGCCGTGAACCGGGTCGTCATCAAGGTCGGCGGGCACGCGCTCGACCGGTTGAACGCGGACTCGCCGGTCCTCAGGGATCTCGCCGAGGACATCGGCGCGATTCGCGCGCTCAACGCCGCCGTCGTCGTGCACGGAGGCGGGCCGCAGATCGCGTCCCTGCTCGAACAGGTCGGCCTGTCCAGTGCGTTCGTCAATGGGTTGCGCGTCACCGATTCGGTGACCATGGAGTACGTCGCGATGGCCCTCGGTCTGGTGAACCAGCGCATCACAGCGGCGCTCGGCCGTGGCGGGCTCGCCGCCGTGGGGCTGAGCGGCGTCGACGGAGCCCTGGTGAAGGCTTCGGCGCACGGCGGACAACTCGGACGGGTGGCACGCGAGCTCCGTGTCGACGGGCGACTCGTACTCGACCTACTCGACGAGGGCTGGACTCCGGTGATCGGACCGGTGGCGAGCGACGCCGCGGGCGAGTTGCTCAACTGCAACGCCGACACGGTCGCGGGCTCGATTGCCGCCGCCATCGGTGCGGCGACCCTGGTACTGCTGAGCGACGTGGACCAGCTGCGTCGCGATCCCGAGGACCCCGGGAGCGCCTTGGCGTCGGTATCCAGCGCCGACGTGCGCACGATGATGGCCGACGGTTCGATTCGCGACGGCATGATTCCCAAGATGCAGGCCGCGCTGGACGCTCTGGACGCCGGCGCCGCGAGGGTCGTGCTCGCCAACGGCACGCGTGCACACGCGCTGGTGGGCGTACTGGACGGCACGATCCCGAGCACGGAGGTGAAGCGATGAGTCGCCACGTAGTCACGATTAGCGAATTGGGCGACGACGACCTTCGAGCAATCCTCGAGGCGGCGCGCGCACCGCTCGATGACGCGCTGTTGGTGGGTCAGGGTGTGGCGCTCGTGTTCGAGCGTCCGAGTCTGCGCACCCGGGCCGCCTCTTCGACCGCGGTGCAGGAGCTCGGCGGCTACGTGACCTTCTTCAGCGACGACGAGATCGGACTGGACACCCGCGAGTCCGCCGAGGACGTCGGGCGAACGATCGACGCCCTGTACGCCGTGTGCGCAATGCGCGTCCGACACCACGCGGTGTTCGGCCGGATCCGCAGTGCTACGAAGGACCGACTGTCGTTGATCAACCTGCTGAGCGACGTAGCGCACCCGACCCAGGCGATTGCGGACGTGCTGACAATCGCCGACCACTTCGCCGGGGGAGACGCGAGCCAGCTGGCCGGGCTGCGCGTGGCCTACGTGGGCGACGCGACCAACGTGACGCGGTCACTGGCGGTGGCGCTGACGCGGCTCGGCGCCGAGGTCGTCGTCGGCGCACCCGAGGGCTACCAACTGACCGCGGGTACCGACGAGGATCCACTGGCTATCGACGGGGCGAGGTTGCGCCTGACTGCGTCGCCGACAGAAGCCGTACGGGGTGCGGACGTCGTCTACACCGACGCCTGGGTCTCCATGGGTTTCGAAGAGGAGACGAAGCGCCGTCGCAAGGACCTGGCCGACTTTCGCGTTGACGGTTCCCTGCTCGACGGTGCGGCCCCCGGGGCGGTGGTCTTGCACTGCCTGCCCGCGCATCGCGGTGACGAGATCACCGACGACGTGCTCGATGGGCCGGCGTCGCTCGTGTGGCAACAGGTTGCGCACCGGCGCTCGGCGATGGTCGGCGCGCTTCGATGGATAAAGGACGGTGAATGATGACCAAGACCCAACGCCAGCATCGGATCAACGAGCTCATCGAGCGTGAGGTGATTTCGACCGCCGCGCAACTCGTGACCCGGCTCCAGGGTGAGGGGATCACCGCGACCCAGGCCACCGTTACGCGCGACTTGCAGGAACTGGGGACGATCAAGGTCCGCGACGAGCACGGCTCGAGGCGCATCGTCGTCGCCAGCTCGCCCAAGCTCAGTTCGCCCCCGCTCGACCACCTGCGGCGCATGATGGGCGAGTGGGTGGTGTCGGTTGAGAGTTCCGCGAACCTCGTGGTCTTGCGCACACCGCCCGGCTGTGCGCACGTTGTAGCGTCCGCGCTTGACCGCAGCGCCCTCGACGGCGTGCTGGGCAGCGTGGCCGGTGATGACACCTTGCTGGTCATCGCCAGTGATGAGCACGGTGGCGCCGCGATAGCGGAGAGCTTCCGTGAACTTGCCGGGTTGGAATGAAGACGGAATCGAGAAAGGAACAGCGATGACCAAGCGTGTCGTGTTGGCGTATAGCGGAGGGTTGGATACGTCCGTGGCCATCCGCTGGATGATGGAGGAGTGGGACGCGGAGGTGGTGTGCGTTCTCGTTGACGTGGGCCAGGACCCCGACAGCTCGGAGAGCTTCGAGGACATCAAGCATCGGGCGCTGGCGGCCGGGGCGATCGACTGCGTCGTCGTGGACGCCCGCGACGAGATGGCCGAAGCGTTCTGCGCGCCCGCGATCATGGCCAACGCCCGCTACGAGGGCAAATACCCGCTCGTGTCGGCGCTCTCACGCCCAGTGATCGTGCGCCACCTGGTCGACCAGGCGCGCAAGTTCAACGCGACGGCCGTCGCGCACGGCTGTACGGGCAAGGGCAATGACCAGGTTCGATTCGAGGTGGGCACGCACGCCCTGGCGCCCGACCTCGAAGTGTTGGCGCCGGCACGCAACTGGGGGATGACCCGGGCGGATTCGGTGGACTACGCCGAGAAGTGGCAGATTCCGATTCGGGCCACCAAGGAGAAGATCTACTCGATTGACGAGAACCTGTGGGGCCGGGCGATCGAGTGCGGCGAGATGGAAGATCCGTGGGCGGAGCCGCCGAGCGAGCCCTACACGTTGACCCGGGTGACCAACCTCGAGCCGGTGGAGCTCACGATCACGTTCCGCGAGGGTGTGCCGGTCGCTCTCGACGGCATCGTGATGAACCTCGCCGACCTCATTCGCACGCTCAACCACCGTGCGGGTTCGACAGGCTTCGGCCGCCTGGACATGGTTGAGAACCGTCGGGTGGGTATCAAGAGCCGCGAGGTCTACGAATGCCCGGCCGCTCTGGCCCTGATCGCCGCGCACGCCGATCTCGAGGACCTCAACCTGGAGCGCGATGTCCACCACGAAAAGGCGCGACTCGAGCCCCGATGGTCCGAGCTGGTCTATGACGGCATGTGGTTCTCGCCGCTCAAGGAGGCCATCGACGCCTTCGTCCTCGAGACCCAGCGCCACATCTCGGGCGACGTCCGGCTTCGTTTCGAAGCGCCCGGCGTGATGCGCGTGATCGGTCGGCGCAGCGACAAAGCGCTGTACGACTACGGGCTCGCCACCTACGATGCGGCCGACACCTTCCGTCACGCGGACTCCGAAGGCTACGTTCGGATCTATGGTCTTGGTGTGAAGACCTGGGCCGCCCGCCAAGGGGCAAAGAACACGGTGCCACGGTCGAAATGACGTTGTGGCACGGTCGCTTCGAGTCGTCTATGGCGAGCTCGCTGTGGCATCTCTCTGAGAGTTACCCCTTCGACCACGTGCTCTATCACCACGACATCGCTGGGTCGCGGGCCCACGTGCAGGGCCTCGTCCAGGCGGGCCTGCTCTCGGTTGACGAGGAGCAGGTCCTCCTGGAGGCCCTTGGCGAGGTCGAGAGCGAGTTCGACCGAGGGGTCTTCGTGCGGTCCGGGGCCGACGAAGACATCCACATGGCGATCGAGCGGCGCGTCACCGAATTGGCGGGGGCGACCGGGGCGAAGCTGCACACGGCCCGAAGTCGCAACGACCAGGTGGCGACGACCCTGCGGCTCTACGTGCGCGACGCGCTCGTTGACGTCGCCGGACGAGTGCTGGCGCTAGCCGAGACCCTCTTCGCGATAGGCGAGAGCGACCCGGATCGCTACCTGCCCGGGTACACCCATCTGCAGCGAGCGCAGCCCGTGCTGCTGGCCCACCACCTCGGCGCGCACGCCTGGGCCCTGACGCGCGACATCGACCGGCTCCTGGACACCCGCCGGCGACTGAACGTCTCGCCACTCGGGGCGGGCGCGGTTGCCGGCACGTCACTACCCATCGACCCCGGCACGACTGCCGCGCTGATGGGCTTTGACCGGGCGTTCGCGAATTCGATGGACGCCGTGAGTGACAGGGACTTCGTCGCCGAGACGCTCTTTGATATTGCGCTGCTCGGTGTGCATCTCTCGCGCATGGGCGAGGAACTCGTCCTCTGGACGAGCGCGGAGTTTGGCTTCGCGACGCTCGGTGACGCGTTTACCACGGGTTCGTCGATGCTGCCCCAGAAGAAGAACAGCGACGTCGCCGAGCTCGCGCGCGGCAAGACGGGCCGGCTCATTGGCAACCTCACGTCGCTGCTCGTGGTGCTGAAGGGTCTGCCGCTCGCCTACAACCGCGACCTGCAAGAGGATAAGGAACCGCTCTTCGATTCGTTGCGCAACGTTGTCCTGGTGCTCGATGCGCTGCGCGGCACTTATGAGTCGATGACGTTCAACGGCGACGTGGCCGCTCGCGCGGCCGACGATCCGTACCTGGCGGCAATCGACATCGCCGAACGACTCGTCCAGACGGGCGTCCCGTTCCGCGAGGCGCACGAACTCGTCGGGACCGCGGTGGGCTCATCGATCAGGACGGGACGGCCGTTTCGCGACGTGGTCGCTGAGACGCCGGCGCTCGCAGCCTTCGTCGACGTCTTCGCGCCACGAGAGACCCTGCAGAGTCGGCGCTCTCGCGGTGCGTCGGGGCCCGTGGCGTGGCCCAACCAGGCCGAGACCTGGCACCGGGTGGCCGCGGACCTCCACCGGCGGCTGCGCGAGCTCGGAGCCGACCGTACCGAGCCGAGTGCGTGAACGTTCGACCCATCACCACGCTGCATCCCAACGGCCAGCTCGTGCGAGACGCGCTCGACCGACTGGGGGTGACCAGCGCCATCGTCGAGACGATCGACCCATCGCCGACGGCCGCTGCGGCAGCGGCCCAACTGGACATCGAGGTTGGCCAGGTCGCGAATTCGCTCATCTTTGACGCTGACGGCGAGCCGATCCTGGTCATGACCTCCGGTGCCCATCGGGTCCACACCGATCGACTGGCGACCTTCCTCGGCGCGCTCGAGGTACGGCGCCCGAACGCCGCCTTCGTGCGCACCCATACGGGCCAGCCCATCGGCGGCGTTGCCCCCGTAGGTCATCCCACGGCAATTCGAACCGTCGTGGACACCTCATTGGGCGACTGGCCCGTCGTCTGGGCGGCCGGTGGGCATCCGCACTACGTCTTCGCCACGTCCTTTGACGAACTCCTGCGCATCACCAATGGGGTCGCCTTCAGCGTGGGAGACGACTGAGCTTCGCCTGCGCTGCGCGCGAGGTGGTCTCGATCGTCGCGATATGACGGGCCGATCGCGAGCCGCAACCTCGCCGACGTGAAACCAAATCCACCCGTCTCAGTGCGTTCCAGCAGCGCATGGTTCGAGGTCGACGGACTGGCTTCTTACCGGCGGTGGACGCAACGGCGAACGGGCGGTGGGCGTCGATCGGCGCGCCCGCTGGGCGCGCCGTTCACCGCCGGACACGAGTTTTACGAATCGTTGCAAAAAACTCCCGGAAATGCACTTTGGTCGCTGAGCCAGTTGCTACACTGGTCTTCCCGTCAGAGACGCCGGTCACGCGATTTGCACGCGACCGTAACGCGCTGATAGGGTGAGTATCCCGCAGCCGGGAGGTTTACGGCGGCGGGAACCGGGAGAAATCCTGGTGGTGTACTTCGCACCTCCGA
>JAJYDR010000096.1 GCA_021777285.1 Actinomycetes bacterium | reverse complement strand
GGGGCCTGACTAGCGGACAGGGGTCGGAGTACCGGCGTTAACCCGACGCGCAATCCTAGCACCCAGTCATCCCTTGGCTTGCGCCCAGTTCTCACCCCATCGAAGCGTGACGTCGAGCGGCACCGTCAAGGCGGCCGCGTTGGTCAGGGCGTCAGTGATGACCGCGCTGACGGCTGCCTGTTCCTCGTGCGGCGCCTCGACCAGGACCTCGTCGTGGACCTGCAAGATGAGTCGGGCCTCATATCCGCCGTCGCGCAGGAAGTCGTCCAGGCGCACGAGCGCCGACTTGAACACGTCGGCGGCTAACCCCTGGATGCCCGCGTTCATCGCCTGGCGTTCGGCGGCCTGGCGTTGGGGTCCCGTCGCGGTCGCGAGGTCCGGGAACGGCCGGATGCGCCCGAGCTCGGTGCGCGAGTAGCCCCGCTCGCGGATCTGGCGCACCGTCTCGTCCATGTAGTGGCGCAGCGTCGGGAACCCATCGAAGTAGCGGTCCATGATGGCCCGGGCGTTGGCGACCGTGATCCCGAGCCGCTGGCTCAGCCCGAAGGCTTCCATGCCGTAGGCGAGCCCGTAGGAGACGGCCTTGGCCTGTTCGCGCTGCTCGTGGGTAATCTCGCTCGGCGCGACCCCGAAGACCGAGCTCGCGATCGCCCGGTGGACGTCCTCGCCGGCGGCGAAGGCGCCGAGGAGCCCCTCGTCCTGGGAAAGGTGCGCGAGGATCCGAAGCTCGATCTGGTTGTAGTCGGCCACCGCGAGCAGCCAGCCCTCGGCGGGAACGAAGGCGTAGCGCAGTCGTCGGCCCTCGTCACTTCGCACCGGGATGTTGTGCAGATTGGGGTTCTCCGACGAGAGCCGTCCTGTTCTCGCCACGGTCTGCTGGAACACGGCGTGGATCCGTCCGTCCGGCCCGACGCTGTCGATCAACGTCGCGCCGTAGGTGCTGCGCAGTTTCTCGACCTCGCGATAGCGCAGGATCATCGCGACGACCCGATGCTCGTCGATGATTGCCTCGAGGCTGGACGCGTCGGTGGAGTAGCCCGTCTTGATCTTTCGAACCGCCGTGAGCCCGAGCTCGTCGAAGAGCACTGTCTGGAGCTGTTGGGGCGAGTTCAGCTTGAACGGGTGCCCGACGACATCCTGGATCGAGGCGTCGAGCAGCGCCGCCTCCGCCGTGAACTCCTGGAGGATCGTGCGCAGCAGCGCGACGTCGACGCGCACGCCGCGCGACTCCATACGCGCGAGCACCGCGACGAGCGGGAGTTCGATGGACTCATAGACGTAGCCGAGCTCCCAGGTGACGATCTCCTCGCGCAACACGTCGATGAGCTGTGCGACGTGCGCGAGGTCTGCGCGCAGGTTCGCCCCGTCGCTCTCGGCGAAGAGCGTGGGCGCGGCCGGCGCGCTCGTCACGCCCAGGTAGCGCTGGGTCAGGTCGTCGAGGGCGTAGCGACCGCTCACCGAGTCCACGAGGAACGCCATGATCGCCGTGTCGTCGATCGGGTTCGGCGTCGCGACCGCCCGGTCGGCCGCGCGTCGCAGCAAACCCTTGACGTCGTGGCCCGCGATGAGCTGGCCGCGGTAGCGCTCGAAGAACTCGTCGAAGGACAGGACCACTGCGGTGTCGCGCGCGCGGTCCCCGACGGCGACGTGGCTGTCGTCAAAGGCCACCACCAAGGATGCGGCGCTCATGACCTCGTCAGCGGACGCGTCGGTCCACGTCCCCGCCGCTGGCACCCGCACCGCCGGTGCGGCGTTGCCGGACTCGTCGCCTTCACCGAGCAGACCGTCGGACATGAGCTGATCGAAGCGGTTGCGCATCGCTTTCATCTCGAAGCGATCGAAGAAGGCGAGCGCGTCAGCGCGGCTCCAGCCCCCGAGGGTCAGCTCCTCGAAGGTGAAGTCGAGGGGCACGTCGCGCACGAGACGCATCACGCGCTCGTTGTTGCGCGCGCGCTCCTCGAAGGCGGCGAGGTTCTCTCGCAGCTTGGGGGTGAGCTCGTCGAGGTGCAGGTAGAGCTCGTCGAAGTCGCGGTACTGGGCGAGCAGCTTCGCGGCGGTCTTCTCGCCCACCCCGGGCACGCCGGGCAGGTTGTCCGAGGGGTCACCGCGCAGGGCGGCGAGCAGCGGGTAGCGCGCGGGCTCGACGCCGCAGCGTTCGACGATGCCCGCCTCGTCGTAGAGGGAGTAGTCCGAGACGCCGCGGCGGTTGTAGAGCACCTTCACGTAGGGGTCCTCGACCAATTGGAAGGTGTCACGGTCCCCGGTGACTACCGTCACCGCGACCCGGTGCTCTAGACCCCAGGTCGCGAGGGTCGCGAGGACGTCGTCGGCCTCGAAGCCCGGCACCGCGAGCACGGGGATGTGCAGCGCCTCACAGAGCGAGCGGATGAAGCCGAACTGCGGTTCGAGTTCCGGCGGCGTCGCCGCACGACCACCCTTGTAGTCCTCGCTCATCGCGTCGCGGAAGGTCCCACCGGGCAGGTCGAAGGCCACGGCGAGCGCCCGGGGGTGCTGGGTGCGCACGAGCGAGTGCAGCATGGCCGCGAACCCGTGCAGCGCGTTGGTGGTGACGCCGTTGGACGTGGCGATCTCCGGTGAGAGCGCGAAGAATGCCCGAAACGCGAGCGACATGCCGTCAAGGACGACCAGTGGCGCGTCAGTTGGCTGCTCAGCCACCAAATTCACCGCGCAGGATCTGTTGGGCGACGTCACGCATCCGCGTACGGCCCCGCATGGCGGTCTGCTGGATGATCTCGAAGGCGGACGGCTCGTCGAGTCCCCGCTCGGCCATGAGGTGCTCCTTGGCCCGTTGGACGATCTCGCGAGTCTCGATCTTGTCCTCCACGTGGTGCACGTCGGTGCCGACGAAGTCCTCGTCGGCCGTGGGGTTCAAGATCGCCGCCAGCTTCGGCAGCAACTCGCTGCTGCGGAAGGGCTTGACGAGGTACGCGGCGACACCGGCGTCACGGGCGTTCTCGATCAACGATCGCTGGCTGAACGCCGTGAGCAGCACCACGACGGTCGAGGAGTCCTTCATGGCTCTCGCGACCTCGATCCCGTCCAGTCCAGGCATCTTCACATCGAGCAGCGCCAGGTCGGGCTGGTGCTCTTGGATCAGGGCCAGCGCGTCGTCACCCCGGGCCGCCTCGCCGACCACCAGGTAGCCGTCGCTCTCGAGGATCTCCTTGAGGTCGAGTCGAATGATCGACTCGTCATCGGCGATTACCACGCGCTTTTCCATAGTCATTCCTTCGGTGTCCAGCTTCGTAACAAGTCATCTCGTTCGGACACGAGGTCCTCGACCTCGCGACGTCGTCGCGACAACTCCGCCCTGGCCGCGGCGACGTGCCGCGAGAGCTCGTCATATTCTTGCGCCTGCAGGGGGGTCTCGGACACCAACGCGCGAATCCTCGACTCGTCGAGGGCGTCGTTCCACACCGCCACCTGTTCTTCGAGCACGTGCAGGCTCTCGCGCGCGGCCGAGAGGCGCCGCTGCACGTCTTCCAAGCGTCGGCGAACCAGGCGAATCCCCACGAGTAGCAGTGTAAGGCGTTTGTCTGTCACTTTTTTGCGAGTCGGCCCGTTCACGGTGAGCCCTCGACGAGCGCGAGCACGCACCGCCACGATCACCCGCGCAAGTGGACCAGCACCTCGTCGGTCGCGCGGCGCACCGGTGCCCAGCCGACGCCGCCGGGTCGCTCGACGACCGAGGCTCCCCCGCCGAGTCCCGAAACCGGTGCGACGTCGCTCGGCTCGTCGACCATGGCCGCGACCAGCTGGCGATGCACAGACCGGGCCAGCGGTGTCTCGAAGAACCCCCCCACGTAGGGCCGCAGCCCCAGTTCGAGCGCCTCGAGGATCATCGTGCGCGCCACGGCCAGTCCCCCGACCCGAGCGGGTTTCACGCACACGATGGCGCCGGCGCTGTAGCGCGCGATGTGTCGTAGGTCCACAATCGAACGCACGCCCTCGTCCAGGCTCACCGCGACGGCGCTGCGCGCGTGCAGTCGGGCGTGCTCGATTAGGTTGCCGGGCGCGAATGGCTGTTCAACGGCCACCACGACGAGCGAGCCGCTAAGGACCTCGAGGTCCTCGAGGACCTCGTCGACGTCGTGCGCCGAGCAGTTGTAGTCGGCGATGACCGGACGCCCGAGCTCGTGGACGGCGTCGAGCACGGGGCCCGGGCGGACCCCGGGTGCGACCTTGACCCGGAGCCGTTCGACCTCGCTCGCGACCGCGGGCACCGATTCGTCGAGCAGTGACACCGTGGCCATGACGCGCGGTTCCTGGTTCGCCGGCCAGCGCTCGGCGAGCGAGACCCCGTCGCGGCGCAGCTCGAAGTCGAACAGGGCCATCTCGACGAGCGCCCAGGCCACCACGCTCGACGGTCGTGGCCCGGCCAGCTGGTGGATGCGCGCCCACCCGCCCTCGTCGCGCGCCGCGCCCGCGAGGCGCGCGAGGTGGACCGGGACCTCCTCGGCCAAGGCCGTCACCACCGAGGCCACACCCGGATCGCCGTTGAGCGACCGGGGCTGGGGCGAGACCTCGCCGTAGCCCGTGACCCCGTCGACCTCGACCTCGATGAAGAGGTGGTCGCGTACGTCGTGGCGCTGCGCGGCCCCGCGTATCGGGGAGGCCATCACCGTCTCAGACCGCCAGATCGTTAGCTCCACCCCCGACACTTTACGGTTGCTGCTACCGTGTTCCCCGCAAGCCCGGATGGCGGAATCGGCAGACGCGGAGGCCTCAAAAGCCTTTACTCGAGAGGGTGTGTGGGTTCAAGTCCCACTCCGGGCACGCTAGTAGCGTGATCGCATGGCTGCTTCAGACCACGCGGCGCTGCGCGCCCACCTCGTCGGACTGTTCCCCGGTCAGGGCTCGATCGCGCCGGGCGCGGGCGAGCCGTGGCGCTCCTCCCCGCACTGGCAGGTCGTGGACCGCGTCAGTGAGGTCACCGGCACCGACGTCGGACACCTCTTGCTCGACGCCGACGAGGCCGACGTGATCCGCACCGATAACGCACAGTTGGCCACCTTCGCCCTGTCACTCGTCGCATTCCACGCCCTCACCGAGCGAGGTGTTCGTCCCCAGTTCCACCTCGGTCACAGCCTCGGGGAGTTCAGCGCGCTCACCGCAGCCGGCGTGCTCGACCTCGAAGATGGCGCCCGACTCATCGCCGCACGCGGCGCGGCCATGGCGCGCGCGGCCAACGAACGCGCCGGCTCGATGGTGGCCCTGATGGGCGGCGACGACGAGGCCCGCCGCGCGCTCGTTGGCCTCGCCGACCTATGGGTCGCCAACATCAACGGCACCGGTCAGCTCGTCGTCAGTGGCACCCGTGCGGCGCTCGACGGCCTCCTCGAACGCCACCGCGAACTCGGCTGGCGCCGCGCAACACCCCTGCCCGTGGGCGGGGCCTTCCACTCCCCGCTCATGGCGAGTGCCCAGGTCGACCTCGACGAAGCGCTCGCCCACGTGACCTGGCACGACTCCGAGGTCACCGTCATCGCCAACGTCGACGCGTCCGTGCACCACGGCGCGCAGTGGCGTGACCTGCTCGCACGACAGCTCACCGAGCCCGTCGACTTCCTCGGCGCGACCCTCGCGCTCGCCGACACCGTCACCACGTCGGTCGAGATGGCCCCCGGGGCCGTGTTGACCGGGCTGTGCAAGCGGATCCGCGACTTCGACACCCAGGTCGTACTGAGCGACCCCGTCACCACGCAAGGAGCAAGCCTATGAGTCGCCACGTGATCGTGACCGGCGCGAGCCGGGGCATCGGCGCCGCTGTCGCCCGGCACTTCGTCGAGCTCGGCGACAGCGTCGTCGCGTTCTCGCGCTCCGGTGACGCCCCAGAGGGCTGCGCCGCCACGTACGCCGTTGACGTGTCGGACTCGGCCGCAGTCGCGGACGCCACGAAGGACGCGATCGAACGCTTCGGGCCGGTCGGCGTCGCCGTCGCCAACGCCGGGATCACCCGCGACGGCCTCGCGCTACGCATGGGAGACGAGCAGTGGCGCGAGGTGCTCGCAACCAACCTCGACGGCGCGTTCTACACGGCCCGCGCGGTGCTCGCGTCCATGGTGCGTGCGCGTGGCGGTTCGATTATCTTCATGGGTTCGGTCAGCCCCTTCCTCGGGGTGCCCGGCCAGGCCAACTACGCCGCCGCCAAGGCCGGCCTGGTGGGCCTCGCGCGTTCACTGGCCAAGGAGGTCGCCAGTCGCGGCATAACGGTCAACGTGGTCGCCCCCGGCTTCATCGACACCGACATGACCCAGGCGCTCGGCGAGAGCGGCGAGCAGATGACCGCGCTGATCCCCATGGGCCGGGTCGGTACGCCCACCGAAATCGCTGACGCGGTGGGGTTCCTGGCCAGTAACCACGCCCGCTACATCACCGGGAGCGTTCTCGCCGTCGACGGCGGCCTGGCGATGGGGCTGTGAGTGGTTCGCGTGACGCAGTCGATTTAGTACGATACGTCGATACCAAACAAGGGGTTATGAGCAATGGATCGCGACGAAGCATTTAAGAAGTTCACGGACAACGCCGTCGAGGTACTCGCCGTCGACGCGTCCAAGGTGACCCCCGACGCGTCCTTCGCCGACGACCTCGGCGCCGACAGCCTCGACCTCGTCGAGCTGGTGATGGCGCTCGAGGAGACCTTCGACATCGAGGTCGGCGAGGACGAGCTGAAGGACATCTCCACGGTGGGCCAGGCCTTCGAACTCGTCTACGCGAAGCTGTAGTGCGCGTCGCGGTCACACCGAACGGTCCCATCGAGGGCTACCGCGTCGCGGTCACCGGACTCGGCGCGCTGTCCTGTGCCGGGGTAGGCGTGGCTGCGCTGTGGGAGGCGTTGCAGCGACCGTCGGCGCCGACGTCCAAGCGCGTCGCCGCCTTTGACGCGTCCCACATCGGCGGCCCGAAGGAACTCCGTCGCCTCGACCCGTTCACGCTCTACGCCCTGATGGCTGCCGACGAGGCGTGGCGTCAGAGTGGACTCGCCGGTCCGCTGACCGATGCTGGGTCAATCGTGACGACGGGCATCGGTGGACTGCAGACGGTCCTCGAGCAGGTGCGCGTGCTCACCGAGAAGGGTCCAGACCGCGTGTCGCCCTTCATGGTGCCCATGATGATGCCCAACGCCGCGGCCGCGGCGGTATCCATGCGCTTCGGTCTCGGGGGTCCCTGTGAGACCGTCACGACCGCCTGCGCGGCCGGCACCCACGCCATCGGCAACGGCGCCCGTCTGATCGCGACCGGCCGGTCGCCGATTGCGATCGTCGGCGGCGCCGAAGCGGTACTCGTCGAGATCGCCGAGGCGGGCTTTCGCAACATGACTGCGCTGAGCAACGACGACTTCTCACGTCCCTTCGACGTCAGCCGAAATGGCTTTGTGATGGGCGAGGGCGCCGGGATCCTCGTACTCGAGGAGTGGAACCACGCCCTCGAGCGTGGCGCGACCATCCTCGCCGAGGTGGTCGGCGCCGCGTCGACGGCCGACGCCCACCACGTCACGGCCCCGGACCCGAGCGGTCAGGGCGCCATCCGCTGCATGGAGCTGGCCCTCGCCGACGCGGGGATGAGTCCGAGCGACGTCTCGCACATCAACGCCCACGGCACCTCGACGCCGCTCAACGACCTCGCCGAGGCCCTCGCCGTGCGCCACGTCTTCGGTGAGAACGTGCCTCCGGTGACCTCGATCAAGGGACACCTCGGACACTCGCTCGCCGCGGCCGGAGCCCTGGAGGGGGTCGCGTCAGTCAAGACCCTGCTCGAGCAGGTCATCCCCCCCACTGCCGGCACCACGAACGTGGACCCCGAGGTCGGACTCGACGTGGTGATCGGCGAGCCGCGCCACGCACAAGTCGACGTTGTGCTCTCGAACTCCTTCGGCTTCGGCGGCCACAACGGCAGCGTCGTCTTTCGCCGTTTCCAGGGCTGAATCAGTCGTTCAGTCGGCGGTTCACGTAGGCGTTCGCCTCCGCCCATCGCGCGTTGGCGATGAACTCCCCGAGCAGGACCGGGTCCTTGGTCGCGGGGTCGGACTCGACGCAGGACCGCGCGTCGACCCCAAAGACCGGGTAGTTCTGGACCACCTCGACCACGTTGGTCGCACTCAGCCCGCCCGAGACGATGATGGGGCGCGTCACATCGCCATCGGCGAAGATCGACAAGCAGTCCTCCAGCGCGTCTCGCTCATCTTGCTCGGGCATCGCGAAGTAGTCGACCAGGTGCTCGACGCCGTTGCGGATCGAGTCCCCCGGCCCCACCGAGCGAATGACCGTGTTCACGCGTTCTGAGACGTAGCGGATCTCCTCCATGGTCATGCGGCCGGTGAGCTGGGCGGCGTGCAGCCCCAGCCGGTTCGTCACGTCGACGATCCGTTGGGGCATCTCGTTGCGGAACGTGCCCACGGTGAACGTGCCCGCCGGCAACCGGTGGATGATGTCGCGCGCGTCGTCGCTGCCGATCCGTTGGGGGGTCGGACCGAAGTCGAAGGCCACCGCGTTGGCCCCGAGGCCGATCGACATCAGCGCGTCCTGCTCGGTCGTCACCCCCGAGACCATGATGAAGAGTTCTTCGACGAACAGGCGCACCAGGACCTCCTAGGCGAACGCTAACGCACCGTCAGGTCACGCCCGCGCTTCAACGCTCACGGACGACGGAGGTGGCACCGTGAGTAGCGTCCGGTGCGCGAAGCCGAGCGCGAGGATCCCACCGTCGTCGCGCGCCGACGAGGTCACCCCCGACGGTCCCGCCGGACCCGCCGATCGCAGGAACTCGTCGATGGCCTCGATGGAGTCACCCCGGGCCCGCACGAGTCGCCAGGGCACGCTCGACGCGCGTGCGTCGAGTCGACCCACGAGCTCCTGACCGGTGAAGCACCCCTTGGTAAAGGACACCGTTCGCGCCACGAAGCCAGAGCCGTAGGACTGGGCCACCAGGTGCGCGGCGAACTCCTCGGGGCCCGGCCACCCGTCTCGTATCGCCGCCAATCGGTTCCGATAGGGTCCGGCGAGCTCACGGCGGCTCGTGATCGTCAGGCGCGCCCGGAGCCGGAACCGGTTGAGCCGCGCGAGCACCGCGTCGTGCGTCGCGTCGGGCACGATGAGTTCGAGCCCCGCTTCGACCGGCTCCAGCACGCCCGCACTCACGACCGTGCCGTCAGGGTCGAGCACCGCCGTCCAGCGCGGCCACGCGCCGTCTTCCTCGAGGTCCTGGCTCACCTGGGACTGCAAGAACGTGACCGCGTCCTCACCGACGACGCGCAGCGCACACCAGTCGTGGTCGCCCACCGTCGGGGCCGAGTCGTCCTGCATCGCCACTACAGTATGCGCCGAGCCGCGCGAGTGAACCGAAACGGACCGATGACCGTACAGAGTGAATTGAACACGATCACCTCGACCTTGG
>JAJYDR010000095.1 GCA_021777285.1 Actinomycetes bacterium | reverse complement strand
TGGCTCGAGCGCTGCACCGCGACGAAGCGAGGAACGCGGCGTACCTGCCCAAGCACGGCGAAGCGGGCGAGGACGCACTGCGCACCTACCGAGCCTTGAAGGTGGAGCCGCATCGCGCGACGAGTGAAGTCGTCGCCGGGGCCTACCCGTTCCTCGCCGAGAGCGGACTCGGGAGCCGGGGCATCTTGATTGGCCAGGACGCGTGGAGTGGCGCGGGCTTCGTCTATGACCCCTGGGTGCTCTACCAGATGGGCGTGCTCACGAACCCGAACTGTCTACTGGCCGGCGTCGTGGGTCGGGGCAAGTCCACCCTCGCCAAATCCATCGCGACTCGCAGCTTCGCCTTTGGGCGCAAGTGCTACGTGCCCGGTGACCCCAAGGGTGAGTGGAGCACCGTCGCGCGCAGCGTCGGGGGTCAGGCGATCGAGCTCGGCGGGACGTCAGCGCGGCTCAATCCCTTGGATGAGGGTCCGAGGCCAGCGTTCCTCGCGAGCGCTGACGGTGGGCAATCGACGCTGTCCGACCAAGTTTGGGCCGACGTGGTGCGTCAGCGCCGGCGCGATCTACTTCGATCCCTCGGTGAAGCGGCGCTCGGTCGGGCCATGGCGCCGGTCGAAGCGACCGCGCTCTTCGCCGCCCTCGACGAAGCGGTCGCCACCAACGACGTGGCGACCCTGCCCCAGGTCGTCGCTTCCATGTTCGATCCCCCGCGCGACGTCGTTGGCTCCAGTCGCGCCCAACTCCTCGAGGACGGACGCGAGGTCGCCCACGCGGTCAATCGGCTGGTCGCGGGGGACCTGGGGGGTCTCTTCGACGGGCCCTCCACGGTGCGCTTCGACCCGGATCTGCCCATGGTGAGTCTCGACCTCAGTCGCATCGCGGGCTCGGACGCGAAGATAGCCATGGTCATGGCGTGTGCGAGCTCATGGATGGAGAGTGCGATCCAGGATCCCTCGGGTGGCCCGCGCTGGGTCATCTACGACGAGGCGTGGCGGGTCTTGAAGCAGCCGGCCCTGCTCGCGCGCATGCAGAGCCAGTGGAAGCTCTCTCGGGCCATGGGACTAGCGAACCTGCTGGTGATTCACCGACTGAGCGACCTCGACGCCGTTGGAGAGCGAGACTCCGAGGCGCGAAACCTCGCGCTCGGGCTGCTCGCGGACTGTTCGACCAAGGTCATCTACGCCCAGGAATCGGGTGAGGACGTAAAGACTGGCGCGGCCCTCGGTCTGTCCTCGACCGAAACCGACCAACTCGCGAGCCTCGCGCGCGGCGAGGGACTCTGGCGCATTGGTGAACGATCCTTCGTCGTACGCCATATCTGCACGCCGAATGAATTGTCCCTGTTCGATACGAACCAGCGAATGGTGGGTTGATCGTGGCAACGAACTCGCGCTACGGACCGGACGACTTGGCCCTCGGGGCGATCGGCGTGCTCGTCGTCGGGTTTCTCCTGCTCGCCGGAGGGGGACTACTCGCCGCGTTGCTCTCGGGCCACGGACTGCCGACGAAGCACCTCGGGGGATCACTGACGGCCTTCGCGCACGTCGATCGACCTTCTGAGGCGTGGAAGGTTCCCGTCGGGCCGGCGTGGCTCTACTGGACGATGACCTCGACGGTGGTCATCCTCGGCGTGGTAGCGAGTGTGTTCGTAGCTCGCTTCGTGCGACGAAGTGCGCGCGAGCAGTCCGATGATCCAACCCGCATCGCGGGTTTGGCGGAGCGTCACGAGGTGGTGGCGGCGGCCGGAGCACGGCACCTCGTGGTTCGAGGGGCGATTCTTCGGCCGTCGATGGTAAAACCCCAACCGTCTGATCTCGGGCTGTTCTTAGGCACGAGTCGCCGGGTGCCGTGTTACGCCAGTGTCGAAGACTCGATGGTCATTCTCGGACCCCCGCGCAGTGGCAAGGGCTACCACCTCGTGATCCCGTTTATCCTCGACGCACCGGGGGCCGTCGTCACGACGAGCACTCGTCCGGACAATCTCGCCGCCACGATGAGCGCGCGAATGAAGCTCGGTCCCGTCGGGGTCTTTGATCCCCAGGGGCTGGCGCTCGGCGTGCCGGGCGGACTGCGCTGGTCGCCAATTCGGGGCTGTGAGAACCCCCAGACGGCGATGATGCGCGCGGGTGCCCTCTGTGCGGGTGCGGCCGGGGGCGTGAAGGACGCGAACTTCTGGCAGCAACAGACCGAGGTGGTGGTGCGCTGTCTCCTCCAGGCGGCCGCGGTGACGGACCGCTCCGTTACCGATCTCTATCGCTGGAGCCTGTCGCCCGACGAAGCGAAGGAAGCCGTCGAGATACTAAAGACCACGAGCACCGCGACCCCGCAGTGGGGGAGTGCGCTCGGTGGAATCGTCGGGTTAGAGCCGCGTCCCCGCGCGAACATCTGGTCCGTGGTGAGTAGCGTCTTTGCCCCGCTGGCGAGCCCAAAGGTCATCGAGCAACTCAGTCCGGAGTGGGGCGCGCAGTTTGACCCCGCCACGTTTCTAAAAGATCACGGCACGCTCTATCTCCTCGGCACCAGCTCGGGCGCCTTCGCGACCGCCAACTTCGTCTCGGCGCTGATCGAGGACGTGGTCGAGTCGGCCCGCGTGATCGCGAGCGCCTCGAGCGGGGCACGACTCGATCCGCCACTGGCCCTCATTCTGGATGAGGCGGCAAACTATCCGCTGCCGTCACTCGGGGCGCTGATGAGCGAAGGGGGAGGGACGGGAGTCACGACGGTCGCGGTCTTACAGTCACTCGCCCAAGCCCGCAGTCGCTGGGGCCACGAACAGGCCCAGGCCATCTGGGACTCAGCGACCACGAAAGTGATTCTCGGTGGATCGAGTAACGCGAGTGACCTTCGCGACATCGCCCAACTCATGGGCGAGCGCGATACTCCCGAGATCTCAACGACGCGCCAGGCCGGTGGGGGGCGTGCAGTCTCAGAGTCCACACGCCGGCACTCGGTGTTGGACCCGAGCACGATCCGACTACTACGGGTTGGCCACGCCCTCCTCATGTTGCGCGCCGCCAAACCCATCATGCTGAGGCTGCGGCCCTGGACGGCGCGCCGCGACGGCCGCCGGATCAGAGACGAGCGCTTCGCCGTCGAAGCGTCGCTGCGCGCGGGTGCTCTCTCGCACGCGCCGTACGGCGATGCGGACGTGCGGGGTCCCGATGAGTGACCTGCGAATAGAGGGTGGTGTTCGTTCGGTTGATGTTCGAGCTCGTGTCCCCGCGCTTCGAGCGGTCGCGAGTGCCACCGCGAGTAGTCCCAAGGAGGGCAACGAAGCCCGCCCGCCCATCCACTGGCCGAGCCTCGGACCCTTCGACGCGCAACGTGAGTGGCCCCAATTACGTGAGTGGGTGGACGAGATGCGAGAGCGTTACCGGGGTCTCGACAGTTACGTCGTGCCGGCGTGCTGGTTCGAACACGAGTCGCTCGTCGTCGCCCTCCAGGCGCTGCGCGATCACGAGCGCGTCGCCTACGACAAGACCTCGCCCGGTTCGTCGGGCACCGACTGGCACCGCGCGTATCGAGACGTCACGGCGATGCTTCGCCAGTTCACCGCCGACCTGCGGTGCGGTCACGGACCCGAGTACGCCGATGGGGAACTCTTCGAGGAGTTCGTCGCAAACGATATTGCGCGTCGTCGCCGTCGAGCCGCGACCGTTGCGTTGAGTGAGTGAGAGTAGCGAGTCCGCTACCCAACTGAAGAAGGAGAGCGCCATGACCGTTGCAACGACCTTGAGGGTGGCCAACCAGTGGACCCGGTCGCTGGAGATTGCTACGCGAGCTTCTGTATCGTTACCACGGCTCGCCGGATCCCGACCGGGAAGTTACCGGTTCATCGAAGCGCGACACGCAGTAACTGACGAGTTCGAGGCGAGCACCTCACTCCTACCTGGGCCAACGACGGGGAGTCGGCGTGCGTGATCACTCGGGGCTGCTCGAAGAGCTGAGCGCCGGCATTGCCGAGCTCACCACCAGTGAGACGTGGACGCAGTACCTCGACGCACAGAGCAGGTTCTACTCGTACAGCCCCAACAACGTCATGTTGATCATGCTCCAGAATCCCTACGCCACGCGGGTGGCGGGCTACCACGCCTGGCAGGAGATGGGCCGTCAGGTCATGGCGCGAGAGTCAGCCCTACGGATACTGGCGCCGATGAAGTACAAGAAGGAAGACGTCCCCGAGGGCGAGAAGACCGGTGAGATTCGGGGCTTCAAGTTGGTGCCGGTCTTTGACATCAGCCAGACCGAGGGACGCGAACTTCCCGATGTCGTGAGCAGGCTCCAAGGACTCGCACCCGAGGGCGTCTTCGCTTCCCTCACCGAGTTCGCGCAGAATCTCGGCTTTCGCGTCGAGCGACCGCAGTCACTGGAGAGTGCAGCGAATGGGGACACCACGCACTCGCTCGGGAGAATACGGGTCGTAGCGAGCAACTCCGAAGCCCAACAGGTGAAGACCCTCGCGCACGAGATCGGTCACGCTCTCTTGCATGATCCCGAGGTTCCTTCGTCCAAAGAGTTAACGCGAGGACTCAAGGAGCTTGAAGCGGAGTCCACGGCCTACGTCATCTGCACGGCGCTCGGCATGGACACCAGCGACTACTCCTTCGGGTACGTGGCTGGTTGGGCGGGTGGTGCACCGGAGGCCATCCAGGGCATCAAGCAATCGGCGAGTCGCATACAGAAGGCCGCGACGGCGGTGTTGAAGGTCATCGAAGTTGGAATGCCCGAAGTGACCGTCACGGACGAGGCAATCGTAGAAGTGGTCGCTGAGCGTTCGGCTGGAGTGGGCAAAATAATTCGCAGGGCCGAGCATCGGACGCGGGACTTGGTCGAGCTTGAGCGTGTTCAAGAGCCAACCGACTCTCCCAGCGAAAGCATCGGGGAGGGCTCGGTCGATCCTCCGCCGCGCGTCATGGCAACCCATAGTTGCCGGCCACTCAGCGCCGAAGAAATTGATGTACTCGCTGTCGCGACGGAATCGTGGCGCGAGTTCAGTGCCTGAAAGGAGATTCAAATGACGAGAGACGCATTCATGTTTGCCAGACACAACGGCGATTGTCGAATGCCACAGGCCGATCTGGCTGCATCGGAGGCGCGCACTACGGCCAAAGAAAGGTCCATTGCGACGTCGTCCGCATTCGTGGGGCGCGATGCCGGATCCATTTGCAGCCTCGCCATCAAGGCGGTCTGTCCGTTATGAAAAAAGTCCCACGTACAACGATGGCCACCGCAAGCTCCGACTGGATCAACTACTTTCAGGCCATGGACGTGCTCTGCGTCAGCCGTTCCACCCTTGACGGTTGGCGTAAGTCCGGGTGCTTGGTTTTCTCGAAGCTCCCCAATGGTCAGCTTCGAATACGTCGCGCGGAACTCGATGCATGGCTGGAGAGTTTGGTAGAGGCGTGACCGAAGAGCGGCCAGTTTCGTGAATCAAATTCAATTGGAATCGCCGAATGACGTCAACTTTTGGACACGTGTAAACCCAGCACCTCTTGGGAGCGCAAGGTTGCCGGTCCCCATTCGAGCGACGGATGATTCGGCCACTCCCCACCGAGTTGGAAAGATAGCAAGCGTGGTATAATGGCCATTGGGAGTTGGCCATACCGTTATTTGGCGGAGGCCATTGTCGAACGGAACACCCTGGTGCCAAGGGAGAAAGTCGGACTCATGAATGCCGAAGCAAAGTTGGCTGCTTTCGGCCCGAACCTGCCTCACCCTCATAGCAGTGCTGTACGGGGGGCTGATCGACTTCGTGAACTTCGTCCCCGAGGCGGTCGTAGTCCATGGCGTGCCTTATACCGTCAGGTCGGCGATGAGTTCGTTATTGCTGCGGTGGGACCGGAGGCTCTCGTCGACCCTCGAGGTTTCATTACCGCGTGTCGTCGGGCCGAACAACGATTGGCCGATTTTGAAAAGCAACAGCAATGACGAAGTTATCGGATTCGAAAACGGGCAGCGAAGTTCGATCCGAGGACGTGCGCTACCCGGAGGTCGCGTTTGAGCTCGCTCGGACTGCCGTAGCTAACCAGCTCGCCATCTTGATCATTGATTATCGAGTCGAACATGCTCTGACACAAACCGCACTTGCCCGCCAACTCGGAATGCGCCAACCCGCCATTGCCCGTCTAGAGGCTGGCGACCACGAACCGTCGGTCGCAACTTTGGCCCGACTCGCCAACAAGCTGGGCATCACGTTTAACCTCAATCTAACCCCGGACTCGGTGGTGCTGGTATCCGCTTGAACGCCCACCAGGTTCTTGGCATCGAGCCCCAGGCCGACTTCTTCACAACGTCGTGTCGATGAATCGCCGTGACAAATTGAAACGTCAAGCACACAATGACGACGGGGCGCTCACCTAATTGTCAACTCCGCGTCATCTGGGCCGAGACATCAAAAATCGAATGGTGTCCGAAAGTGGAACATTTCAGTGGTGCCGTGCATTGCAAGTGGGCTGAATTCACTTTATTCTCTGCCGTAAACCGGTGGTGTACACCGGTGAAAGTCAATTAGACGTCCCTCGAGAAGCGCCGACAATCACCAAGATAATAACGAGAATCAAGGTTGCTACGCCGACCCAACCAAGGACGATGCCAGCGATCGCCATGCCATTACCGCTCTTGCCAGTCTGCTTGATCTGTCGCCGTGCGATGTAACCGAACACAAGAGCAAGTATTGAACCGATCCAGTACACCCACACGATACCGAGCACCATGGAGGCAATTGCCAGCCCGCTGTAGCCGGTTTGTGTGACGGTGGGAACAACCGGAGCCTGAAATGTGGTCACCCCGCAGATCGCACATGAAGTGGCGATATCGCCGTTATTGTGGCCATTGGTACAAAGCATCGTCGTCTCCATTGTTCTAATGATGCGTGCATTATCAAAAACTTCTTATGCTATCGGCCGATACCTCGCCCGACGCAAGTGTATGTGACACTTCGACCAAATGGAGGAGATGCTGGCTCGTCGCAGGAGGATTGCACTTGGCATTGGCGACTTGGTGGGATCGGCATCCAAATGGCGTCAGATGGATGGCATCGAAACCCGGATGCGATTCTATCCGTCGTAGGGGTATTCCACCGACCGACGACGAATGATGACAATCGCTGTTAAGCATTCAGACGACGCTTGCACCCTTCCGGCGATTACAGGGACCACACAATATCTGGAGATTCTCTTCAGAGTTGGCCCCGCCCATGCTGACTGGGATCAGATGGTCGTACTGAAGGTCGGTTGTAGACCCACAGGAACGGCAGGCTCCCCTGTCGCGTTCCCACACTGCGTGGCGCACCGCTTCTGGAATCAGTTCCCGAAGTGAGCCATCCGGAACGCGTCCGGCTGCAGCAGCCGTCTTGGCCTCGCTCACCCTCTTCTTGAGCTGCAGATCATAGGATTTGATCAACGCAAGTACTTCATCCTGCTTAAGGCCATCGTCAATCGACATACCACTTGTCCTTGTAGTGCCAGTAATTGAGCGACTTGGAACTCCAGTACAGCTCAGGTGTTGAATTCGACCGTTCCTTCTTCTCACGGATCTCAGCTCTGGTCCGAAGTTTTGGCGAGTAGTACTTCTTCGTACCAACTTGCAGATAAACCTTCACTCGGCCACCAAGAAGTAGACCGGGACCATCAAATTGGTAGAAATAACCAACATTGTTTGCTCGCTTCAACACGGCGCCCTCCTATCCACAAACTTGCATATTGACACAAGGCTGCTACTGGAAGTTAATCGCTGGTCCGGTGGCAACCCGAACAACCGGCAACTACAACTCAACGGTAGTTGTGAATCGCCACATTCTCTTCGACTGAGTACATTCCGTCGAGTATCTGGTTCGAGAGTGCCACTTGCCCTCCGACACGCTTAACGTAGTGCTTGGTAAGCACTTCGACAGAGTGTCCAAGGCGCGCAGCAGCTTCGGCGATGGGAATCGTTTGGGCGAGGTGCGAAGCGTTCGTGCGGCGTAGACCATAAGGACTGAGTTTGGCTTTCCACCCAGCATTCTCACATGCTCGGTGTAGAGCGCGGGACCAGTTGCTCTGAGTGGGACGTGAACCATTGCGTGTGAGAAACAGTGGTCCTGCAGTAATATCCGAACGCTTCATCCAGTCGGTGAGTATTGCCACTAGCACTGGTGCAATTGGAACAGTGCGCTTACTGCGTTGCGTCTTCGGTCCAGCTATGTCTTCGCTTTGAGTGTTCCACTTGCCACCGTCGACACCTGACCATGCTCGGCTGACTCTGATGGATCCCCAACCGGTATTTGGTAGCACCAGATCGTCGACTTCGAGCACCACCGCCTCGCCTGGGCGTAAACCCGCGTAGCCGCAAATTGCAGAGAGCGCATGGTACATATGGCTGGCCGGCTGGTGAGAGGGGATGGCGTCGAGGATGGCTCTCAGCTGATCGACGCTGGGAACCTCATCGGCATCGAACTCGTCGGACTCTGCTCGGTCACTCTTGGCGGTGGCGCCGCTCTCGCGACGAGGCCACGGCACTGTCTCCATAAGGCCCCTCTTGACCGCCACCGAGAGCGCGGTCTTCGCTACGGTGACTAACCGACTTTGAGTGGTTGGCGCATACGGGGTGATCCCGTCAAGGCTGATGCGCATTCGTCGGTCGATCTCATACAGTGCCTCTTTGCCGAGGTCCCCGACGAACGGCGAGTTCTTGGTCAGCCACATCTGGAGATTTCGAGGTAGCGGTTCGTTGGACCACACCCAATCAACCGACGTGTCCGTATCAGCGTTGACGGGGGTCGGGGTCATCCAGGTCGTGAGGGCGGCGCGCCATTCGGGTTTTGGAGCCGTCGCACCAGGCTGTGCGCTGTGTATCACGAGAGACGTCAATGCTTCCACGTAGCTTCGGCGAGTTGAAGGGGACAGGCGTCGCCACTCGTCTTGGATGTAAGTCCGGCAAAACTCTGCGACGTTGATCTCACTCACGGGACTCACTGAAGATGGGAGACCCGATACGGAGTCCCACCGGCGTTCATTCATTGCTGCGACCTTCAAGAGTGCGTAGAAGGCGTCGGCACCGTTATCGCCTTTGGCACTGGCGAAGCTCCGCCAATGCCCGCAGCCATTGAGACGCCAGCGCACGACATAGGGGAGTTTGCGATCGGGATACTCCCTCGGCTTGGACACCGTGACTTTGACCTGTCGGTCGCTCATCATTTCACCTGCCTCGTAATCGGCGTTCCGAATCCTGAACTGTTAGAACAACTGTCGCTGGCGAGGTAAATCGAAAGACCCCAGCCCAGCAGTCGACCTCTGGTCGCTCGCGCTTCGAGTGTTGACGAGTGCGAAGTGCATCCGTTTGTTGAAGGTCTGAACGGCCATCGGGGTGTCACCGGCTAGTCGCCAGTCGGTGTTGTTTCGCTCCAGCACCCGTTCGGACGGGGATTTTGCCAAACGTCCACGTGCTTGA
>JAJYDR010000094.1 GCA_021777285.1 Actinomycetes bacterium | reverse complement strand
GTGTTGACTAGGGTGGTTGCATTGTTACCGCAAGGAGACCAATGAGCGATCGCACCCTCTTCACCTCGGAGTCGGTGACGGAAGGACATCCCGACAAGATCGCGGATCAGGTCTCCGACAGCGTGCTTGACGCCATTCTCACCCAAGATGCGCACGCGCGAGTCGCGTGCGAGACCCTGCTCACGACCGGACTGTGCGTGGTCGCGGGCGAGATCACGACCACGGCGGTCGTGGACATCAACGCCATTGCGCGTAAGACCATCCTCGACATCGGCTATGACAACGGGAGCAAGGGTTTTGACGGGCGCACCTGCGCCGTGCTCGTCTCGTTGGACAAACAAAGCCCCGACATCGCCGGTGGCGTCGACGCGGCCCTCGAGTTGCGTAGCGGTTCGGGCGGCGAGGACCAGCTGAACGCGCTCGGTGCGGGTGACCAGGGCATGATGTTCGGCTACGCCTGCGACGACAATGACGACTTCATGCCGGTGCCGATCTGGCTGGCGCACCGGCTGTCGATGCGCTTGGCCCAGGTTCGTCGTTCGGGCCTCATTCCGTACCTCGGCCCCGACGGCAAGACCCAAGTCACGATCGCATTCGAGGACGGGCGGCCGGTGGCGGTGGACACGGTCCTCGTCTCGACCCAGCACGAGGACGGCTACGACTCACAGACCACCATTCGCCACGACGTCCTCGAGCACGTGATCCGGCCGGTGTTGCCATCGAATCTCGACACCAGTTCAATGCGGGTCATCGTCAATCCGTCGGGCAAGTTCGTCCTGGGTGGTCCCCACGCCGATGCTGGGCTCACCGGACGCAAGATCATTGTGGACACCTACGGCGGCATGGCACGTCACGGCGGCGGTGCCTTCTCGGGCAAGGACCCCTCCAAGGTCGACCGTTCGGCTGCCTACGCCGCGCGCTGGGTGGCCAAGCACGTGGTCGCGGCGGGCGCGGCGCAACGCTGCGAGGTGCAGGTGGCCTACGCCATCGGGGTGGCGCGTCCCGTCTCGGTGCTCGTGGAGACCTTCGGCACCGAGACCGTCGACCGGGCCAAGATTGCTAAGGCCGTCGACGCGATCTTCGACCTGCGACCGGCGGCGATCATCCGAGACCTCGACCTGCGTCGTCCGATCTACCAGCGCACCGCGGCCTACGGGCACTTCGGTCGCAGCGATCAGGGGTTCACGTGGGAGCAGACGCCGCGGGTCGACGACCTGCGCCGGGAGTTGTCGCTGAACTAGTGACGGGGCCGCGTGCGGTTCGTGTGGTGACCGAGGTCGCCGCGGTCGACCGACCCTTCGACTATCTGGTGCCCGATCACCTCGCGTCGCTCCAACTCGGCGACCGCGTCCGCGTCGACTTCAATCATCGCAGCGTTCGTGCGTGGGTGGTCGACGAGGCGAGCCTCGCCCCCGATCTCAAGCCGATCGGGAAGTGGTTGGGCTTCGGCCCGCCGGCCGAGATGCTTGAGTTCCTCACCTGGGCGAGCAGTCGCTGGCTGGCGCCGCTCGCGCGACTGTTGGTGTCGGCCTCGCCGAAACGGCTGGTGACGGCGTTGCCGACCGCGCCGGCCAAGACGGCGCTCAGCGCCTCGATCACCGGTGGACTCGACGCGTTCGAACCCGGCGTCATCCAGCTGGCGCCGACGACCGATCCGCTCGGTCTCGTGCTGCACGCCTACGAGACGACTCGCACGTTGCCCGGCAGCTTGCTGGTGGTGGCCCCGACGGACGCCTGGGCGCGCCGGCTGCGCGGTCGGCTCGAGCAGCGCGGCTGCGATGTTGCGGGCACCGATCAGTGGGAACGGATGCGCGCGCAGTGGCCCATCGTGGTCGGTGCGCGCGGCGCGGCGATGGCGCCGGTGGCCCACATCGCCGGAGCGGTCATCCTCGACGTCGACGACGACGCGTTGCGATCCGAGTCGGTACCCACGTGGCATGCCTACGACGTCCTCGTCGAACGGTGTCGGCGCGAGGGTCGACCACTCTGGGCGACGTCGATGTTCCCGAGCCCCAGGTTCATGGTCGGGGGCTGGCGACGAGAAGCGGGCCTTGCCGGCGGGTGGCCCCGGCTGACCGTCGTCGACCGGCGCGATGGGGACCCCCACGACGGCCTGCTCGCGCGCGAATCCCTCGACACGGTGCATCGAGCGCTCGCGGGCAGCGACCCGGTGGCGGTCGTCGTCGTGCACCAGCGCCTCGGCCGGGGGCGACTGCTCGCGTGCGCGCAGTGCCATGAGCTCTATCGCTGCGTGGTTTGCACCCTGGCCGAGCAGGAGGTCGACGACCTGGTCGCGTGCGCGAACGGCCACGAGCCGCGAGAGCGTTTCTGCCGGTCGTGTGGCTCGACCCGGGTCAAGCGGTTGCGCCAAGGCGTCAGCACGGTGCAGCGTGACCTCGAGGCGCAAATCGGACAGCCGGTGAGCGTCGTGACCGCGGCCGACCCGCTCGATGGGGCGCTCGCGCGGGTGGTGGTTGGCACCGAAGCTGTCTTCCAGCGCGTTAGACGCGCCTCGCTGGTCGTCATCGACGATTTCGATCAGTATCTCCTCGCACCGCGCGAGTCGGCCCGCCGCCAGGCGGTGAGCGTGGTCGGACGGGCCGGGCGGCTGGTCGGCGCCCGTCGCGACGGCCGTGGCTCGGTGCTCGCTCAGACACGCCGTGGCGAGGACGCGGTGCTTCGATCGCTCGAGGAGGGATCTTTTGATGAGCTGCTCGACGATGAGTTGGAGACGGCGCGGGTCCTCGGGCTGGCCCCGTTCGGTGCGGTGGCCACGCTACGCGGCGAGGAGGCGGCGGCCTTTGCCTCGGCACTCGACGGCGAACGCGTGCGTGTCAGCGTCGGCGCACAAGGCGTGGTCGTACGCGCCGACGACGTCGAGACGTTGCTCGATGCCTTGAACGTTCGGTCGCGCCCCGCATCGCTGCGCGTCGCCGTCGAGTGAGCCGGTAGCCTGGAACGGTGAATACATTGCCCATCCGCGTGTATGGCGACCCCGTTTTGACCCAGGCGACCACGCCGGTTGAGGACATCAACGGCCGTATCGCCGCCTTGGCCGAGGTCATGATTGAGACGATGTACGAGGCGCCGGGCGCCGGTCTCGCGGCCAATCAGATCGGTGTGCAGAAACGGCTGTTCGTTTACGACCAGGGCGATGGTCCCGTCGTGGTGGTGAACCCGGTCATCGTCGAGACCGATGGTGAGTGGACATTCGAAGAGGGGTGTCTCTCGGTTCCTGGACTCAGCTGGGAGATAACCCGGCCCAACGCCGTCCACCTGACCGGCTACGACCTCGACGGCAACGAGATCGACATCGAGACAGACGAGTACGAAGGGCGGATCTTCCAGCACGAGATGGACCATCTCGAGGGGGTACTGCTCGTCGAGCGGCTCGATGAGGACCAGCGTCGCGAGGCGAAGAAGTTGTTGCGCAAGCGACGCCTCACGCTCGGGCGCGACCGCGACGGACTCGGACAGTTGCTCGGCGAGTAGATGCGCCTCGCCTTCCTTGGGACACCGCCGGCCGCCGTTGTGTCACTGGGCGCGCTCTGTGATCACGGCTACGACGTCGCCGTCGTGGTCACGCGCCCGGACCGTCGTCGCAGTCGGGGCGCTACGGAGTCACCGAGCCCCGTGAAGATCGAAGCGCAGGCGAGGGGCATTCCAGTCGTGCATCGCGTGGCCGACCTGGCGTCCTTTGACGTCGAGCGGGGTGTGGTGGTCGCCTACGGCGCCATGATCCCCGCCTCGGTGCTCGAATGCGTGCCAATGCTCAACGTCCACTTCTCGCTCCTGCCGCGCTGGCGAGGCGCCGCGCCGGTCGAGCGAGCCATCCTCGCCGGGGATCGCGAGACCGGGGTGGCGATCATGTCCCTCGAGGCTGGGCTCGACACGGGTCCGGTGCATCTCGAGCGACGCGTCGAGATCGGCGACGCGACGCTGAGCGACTTATTAGACCGCCTGGCGCGACTCGGCGCGCAAGCGTTGCTCGACGTGCTCGACGACCCGGCCCTCTTAGATCATCCTGTGGCCCAGTCAGGCGAGGCGACTTACGCGACGAAGTTGGACGCCGAGACCTTCCACCTGGACGCCGCGAAGTCCGCCGAGGAGAACCTTCGCGTGATCCGTCTCGAGCGGGCGTGGGTGATGGTCGACGAGCGGCGAGTTCGGCTGATCGGGGCCCACCGGTTCACGGACGAGGCGGCGGTGGAGCCGGGCGTGCTCGAACGCCGCGATGGTGACATCGTGCTGGGCGTGCGTGCTGGCGCGCTGACACTCGACTCGGTACGCCCCGAAGGGGGTCGGACCATGTCGGCCGCAGACTGGTGGCGAGGTCGGCCCGGTTTGAGTGACGTCGTGCGATGGCGGTGACGGAGGTCTCTAGGCTAGGGGACATGACCTCCATCGACGCCGGTCCGACAGGCCGGCTCCGTCTCGCCCCCTCAATCCTGGCGGCCGATTTTGGCTCGCTGGCTGAGCAGGTGCGCGCCATCGACGACGAGACGGACTGGCTCCACGTCGACGTGATGGACGGCCACTTCGTGCCGAACGTGTCGATCGGACCGCCGGTCGTGACGTCGCTGCGACGATACAGCGACCGTTTCTTCGACTGTCACCTGATGATGACCGAACCTGGTCGGTACTTCGAGGCCTTCAAGGTCGCCGGGGCGGATGGGTGCACGATCCACGTCGAGATCGGCGACAGCGCGGCGCTGCTTGCCGAGGCCCGCGCGGTCGGGGTGCGCGTTGGCCTGGCGGCCAACCCGGACACACCCTTCGCCGCAGTGGCACCCTTTCTCGGTCAGATCGACCTGTTGCTCTTGATGACGGTGTTCCCGGGCTTCGGCGGGCAATCGTTCATCGGCGAGGTCATGGACAAGGTGATCGAAGCACGGCGCGAGATCGAGACGCAAGGTGTGGCCGTGGACCTCGAGGTCGACGGGGGGATCGATGAGCGCACGGGGCCGGTGGCGGTGGCTGCCGGAGCAAACGTGCTCGTGGCCGGCTCGGCGATCTTTTCGCGGCCCGACCCCTTAGCGGCCGCCCGATCCCTGCGACGGGTGGCGACAAACGCGTGATCAATGTCGAGGAGCTCATGACCCGCGCTGTGGCCGAGGGAGAGAAGGCCCGTTACCACGCGCCGCCGAACCCCTGGGTCGGCGCAGTGGTGGTCGATGCGCGCGGTCGCATCGTCGGAATCGGGCACACGCAGGTCCCCGGCGACGCCCACGCCGAAGTGGTCGCGTTGCGCGATGCCGGTTCGACGGCGCGCGGGGCCACCCTCGTCGTGACGCTGGAACCTTGCAGCCACACGGGTCGCACGGGTCCGTGCACGGAGGCGATCATCGAGGCCGGGATCTCGAGCGTGGTCGTGGGTACTCTCGACCCAGACCCTCGCGTGGCCGGCAGCGGGGCGCAAGCGTTGCGCGACGCGGGCGTCGAGGTGAGTGTGGGCGTTGCGGAGTCGGTGGTGCGCGAGCAGCTCGCCGCCTATCTGTGGCATCGCGAGACCGGGCGCCCCTACGTGGTCTTGAAGGTCGCGGCGACCCTCGACGGCGTCGTTTCGATGCACGACGGCTCGAGTCAGTGGATCACCGGTGAGGCGGCTCGTCGAGACGCCCACGTGCTGCGTGCTCGGAGCCAGGCGATCATCGTCGGCGCGGGAACGGTGCGACGCGACGACCCACGCTTGACGGCCCGGCTCGACGGCGTAGTCCTCGAGCCCTTGCGGGTGGTACTCGGTCACGCGCCGAGTGACGCGAAGGTGCGTCCGTGTTGGGAACGCTCGGGTGACATCGGCGTGGTGCTCGATGAACTCGGGGCGAACGGTGTGTTGCAGGCACTCGTCGAAGGTGGGCCGAAGACGGCGAGCGCCTTTATCGCCGCGGGAGTCGTGAACCGGGTCGTCTGGTACGCGGCCCCGGCCCTGGCGGGATCGTCGGGAACGGTCAGCGCGTTCGTCGACGTGACGACGTCCACAATCGGAGACCTGCGTCGGGGTCGATTGGTGGATGTGCGCGTCGTGGGTGAAGATGTGCGTATCGAATTGGAGGTCTAGTGGCGTTATCGACGATAGAAGAGGCGGTTCGCGCCATTCGCGAAGGCGGGATGGTTGTCGTCGTGGACGACGAGGACCGCGAGAATGAGGGCGATCTGATCATGGCGGCCGAGGACGTGACGGCCGAGTCCATGGCCTTCTACCTCGAGCACACCTCGGGTGTGTTTTGCGTTCCGCTCGAGTCGGCCCGGGCCGATGAGCTCGACCTGCCCTTGATGGTGGTGGCGAACACCGAGGCTCAGCGCACGGCCTTCACCGTGACCGTCGACTACCGACACGGCACCACGACGGGCATATCGGCGCACGACCGCGCCGCGACCATCCGTGCGCTCATCGACCCCGAGACGCGTGCGAGCGACCTCAACCGGCCCGGACACATCTTTCCGTTGCGCTACCGGCCGGGCGGCGTCCTGAAGCGAGCCGGACACACCGAAGCCACCGTCGACCTGTGTCGGCTGGCGGGCAAGTCGCCGTCGGGCGTGTTGTGCGAGATCGTGAGCGCCGACAAGTCGGACATGGCTCGCCTGCCCGAGTTGGAGGCGTTCGCCGAACGTCACCACTTGCCTATCGTGTCAATCGCGGACCTTATCCGCTACCGCCGCCACCACGAGAAACTCGTCAAGCGCATCGCGGAGGCCGCCCTGCCGACGGAGTTCGGCAACTTCCAGGCCGTGGTCTTCGAGTCGATCCTGGATGGCGAGCAACACCTCGCGCTGGTCTACGGCGACATCGAGTCGGTGCCGAACGTTTTGGTGCGCGTGCACTCGGAGTGCCTGACGGGAGACGTGCTCGGTTCGCTGCGCTGTGACTGCGGACCTCAGCTGCAGGCCGCCATGATGAAGATCGCGGCCGAAGGGGCCGGTGTTGTCGTCTATCTGCGTGGACACGAGGGACGGGGCATCGGCCTCGGTCACAAAATCCGCGCCTACGCGCTCCAAGAGAACGGCCATGACACGGTCGACGCGAATCTCGAGCTGGGCCTGCCAGTGGACTCGCGCGAATACGGCATCGGTGCTCAGATCCTGGTGGATCTCGGGGTGAGCTCGATGCGCCTCATGACCAACAACCCGAGCAAGTACGGCGGACTCGAGGGGTTCGGTCTCAATATCGTCGAGCGGGTACCGATCGAGAGCACGCCGACGCCGTACAACATCGACTACCTGCGCACTAAGCGCGAGCGCATGGGACACCTGTTGGGGGGACTCGATGACGTCGAGTGAACAGACCGAGTTCGACCCGCTTCGCGGCGAGGCGATCCGAGGCGTCGTCGGGACGTACCTGGAAGGCGGCCACGACGGACGTGGTCTGCGTATCGCGATCGTGGCCGGTCGGTTCAACGGCGGAATCACCACACGGTTGATCGACGGCGCGTTGGCGACGCTCGACGAGGCCGGGGTCTCGCGTTCGGACATCTCCGTGGCGTGGGTGCCTGGTGCGTACGAGATTCCGATGATGGCGCTCGCCTTCGCCGACGGACCGTTCCCGGTTGACGCGGTGATCACGCTTGGTGCGGTGATCCGAGGTGACACCGGGCACTATGACATCGTGGCCGGTGAGAGCGCCCGGGGCGTGCAGGATGTGCAGTTGACCACCGGGGTTCCGGTGGTCTTCGGAGTGCTCACGACCAACACGGTCGAACAGGCCCTGGAGCGTTCGCTGCCCGACGCGACCAATAAGGGGCGAGAGGCGGCCTTGACGGCGCTGGAAATGGTGTCGCTCCTGCGCCAGCGATCAGGTCGATGAGGATCGAGGGAGTGGTCGTCGGGTTCGACGACCACCGGGGTGACGGCTGGATCGAGCAGGATGGCGATCGGTGGTACTTCCACTGCGTCGCCATCGCAGACGGCAGTCGCCACGTCGACAACGGACTCGAGGTGATCGGGATTCGAGTCGTTGGTCACCGTGGCGTCGACGAGGTCAGCGACGTGCGACCCCGTCGTTAGTGGGCGTCGGTGGTGCTGGCCGCGCGCACGTAGACCTGTTGGACCTCGGCGAGGGCGCTGCGGTACAGACCGACGTGCTCGCCGAGCCGATCGCCCCCGGCTTGGATCATGGCACTGACGACGTCAATGGCCAGTTGCGCCGCGGGCAGGTTGGGTGGCGTGTCCGCTAAGTGTACCGCCGCCAATTGGATCATGTGGAAGAGGTGGTTGCCGAGTATGACGTCGACGGGGGTGGAGCGAATCCACTGGATCTCGTCGGCGGCGCCGTTGTCGTCGCTCATGGTTCCACGGTAGCGGTCGGCGCGGCTCGACACCGAAGGCACCGGGCCGGCCGTGGCGGCGAAGTGCGTGCACCACGTCTGGACCCGGCCACCCGTGTCGGGCAACGGGGTTAGGGGATTGGCCCGACGGTGGCCCGCAGCGTCGGCTCGATCGGCGACTCGGCGATGAGGTTGCCGATCCTGGCGGAGGGACCGGCGCAGCGGTCCAGTGCCACGCGCAGAACGAGGGTGTGGGCGCTCCGAGCGCCGGGCAGGGTCACGGCGATGCGTCGACTCGTCGCGGTGTAGCCCGTGTAGCACGCAATCTGTGCGAAGAAGACGTAGCCCGACCGACCGGGCGCGACGACGAAGGGCGGAGGGACCACGGTCGCCATTGGCCAGCCGCCGGTCGCGTGGTGGACGAGCCGAAAGGGTAGGGGAGTGCCGTGTCGATCGAGCGCGACGATGCCGACGTAGCCGTGCAGCGTGCAGGACGTGGACGAGGTGTTCGTGATCAGAATCGCGCGTGCCTCCTCCTGAGTCGCGCCGCCGACGTAGGGTCCGTTGGCGACCGTGACCGCATCGTTGTGGCACGCGGCTGACGCGGGGTGTGAAAGAACGAGTCGCGTCCCGCGCGTAGTGCGCGACACGGTCGCAGCGAGGATCACACCCGCGACCAGGAACACGATGACCGTGGCACCGGTGAGCCGTCGCCCAACGGGGTGCGTGGTCGCGCTCCTCGAGCCAGCTCGAGTGACACGGTCAGCCGAGCCCGCGTCGAGCAGTCTCACGTCGGCGCCTCGGGAGCGATGATCGAGATCGACCCCACGGCGCTGAGCCTACTGACGCCGGGGCCGTCAGGGGCGTAGTGGTCAGTGGCGCCGTCCCACGGGCAGACCACCGGTAGAGGCGTGTGTAAGTCCAGGTAAACCCCTAAAAATGATGACGCGTCCCTTCGCATCACGTCGGCGGCGGCGTTGGAACCCATCACGACCGGCCGGGTCGCGGCCGTCGTGGGTGTGGGCCGCACGTAAGACGCGGTCGTCGCGTGCGCCGCTCTGCTAGCCTTGTCAGGCAGTTCACAGCAAGAGAGGTTGGCGACGCCAACGTCCACCTGGGTATGAGTAGTACGCCGGGTCTAGAGTCTCCGCCTCGCTTGCCGTGGCGACGCCACGGCGTCGCGTAGAGCAAGGAGATGCTTATCGCAACAGGACCTGGAGACCACCGAGTC
>JAJYDR010000093.1 GCA_021777285.1 Actinomycetes bacterium | reverse complement strand
CGACGACGCGGCGCAAGCCCCCGTTCGGCATCGCCCAGGTCGGTAAATCCTTCCGCAACGAGATCACCCCGCAGAACTTCGTCTTTCGAACCCGTGAGTTCGAGCAGATGGAGATGGAGTACTTCGTGCCCCCCGCGGACGCCGATCGATGGTACCGCTACTGGATCTCGACTCGCTATGAGTGGTACACGAACCTCGGTATCCCGGAAAACCGGCTCCGCCTGCATGAGCACGCCAAGGAAGATCTCTCGCACTACTCACGTGGCACGACCGACGTGGAGTTCCTCTACCCCTGGGGCTGGGACGAGCTCGAAGGCATCGCCAATCGCGGCGACTACGACCTCACGCAGCACTCGAAAGCGTCGGGTGTCCGACTCGAGTACTTCGACCAGCAGGCCGGCGAGCGGTACACGCCGTACGTGATCGAGCCGGCCGCCGGGGCGACACGGGCGATGATGGCCTTCCTCCTCGCCGCCTACGAGGAAGACACCGTGGAGGGGGAAACCCGCACGGTGCTACGACTCGACTGGCGTCTCTCGCCGTACCAGGTCGCGGTCCTGCCACTGTCAAAGAAGCCCGAACTCGAAGGCGTATCGCGTGAGGTCCTCAGTGCGCTGCAGCCGTGGTACATGTGCGACTACGACGTGACCCAATCGATCGGCCGCCGCTACCGCCGTCAAGACGAGATTGGCACTCCATACTGCGTGACCGTCGACTTCGACACCCTCGAAGACCGCGCCGTGACCGTCCGCGACCGCGACACGACCGCGCAGACACGGGTGCCGATCGAGGGGTTGGTTGAGGACTTACGCCGTCGCATGACCGTCGCGTAGCGCCGCACCGTCAGTCTTGCGCCGGTCCCTTCGATGAGGGGAGCGAGTACGTGACCTGGGCCTTGGCGACGAGGTCGGTCTCGCCACGCGAGTAGATCTCGACGTCGGCCACGGCCAACTTGCGACCGAGCTTGAGGACTCGTGCTCGGGCCATCACGTCGCGTAGCGCCGGTTTGCGCAGGAAGTCAATGTGCAGGCTCGTGGTCACCGCGAGCAACACCGGTCCGATCTGGGCGAGGATCGCCATCCAGGCGGCGGTGTCGGCCAGCATCATCATCGTCGGACCCGACAGCGTCCCGCCGGGACGCCCGTGCTGGAGGTCGACCGGCTGACACACGACGACGTACTCGTCCGTGACGGTCTCCACGATCGGCACGACGTTTCCGGGGAACGCTTCGACCATGATGGTCTGCAGTTCGGCGGCGTCCAGTGCGACCATGGTTCACGCAGCCCTTCGGTAGCGCATCGTCGCGAGCGGTGCGAGCACGAGTAGCGCGCCGGTGCCCCAGATGAGAGTCAGCCACACCGAGTTGCCCGTCGGGGTGCCGAGCATCAAGCCACGGACCGCGTTTGCTGCTTGTGAGACCGGTTGATTGCGCGCGAAGTCCTGCAACCACCAGGGCATCGATTGGACCTGGACGAAGATCGAGGAGGCGAAGGTGATGGGGAAGATGATCGGAAACGTCATCGCCTGGGCGGTCTCTGAGTTGGGTGCGGCCAGGCCGACGAAGGCGAAGCCCCACGAGAGCGCGTAGGCGAAGAAGAGCATGAGCAGGCTCGCTTCGAGGTACGGCCCGACGCCACCATGCGGACGGAACCCCACCGCGAAACCGACCACCGTGATGACGATCAGCACGAGGATGTTTCGAGCAAGGTCCGCCACGGTGCGTCCCCCGAGCACGGCGGTGCGGGCCATGGGCAGTGCGCGGAAGCGTTCGATGAGCCCCCGTTGGAGGTCTTCGGCGAGACCGATGGCGGTTCCGACGGCTCCGAAGATCGTCGTCTGAACGAGAATGCCCGGGATCAGAAAGTTGACGTACTGACCATGGTCGATATGGATCGCGCCACCGAATACGTAGCGGAATAACAGCACGAACATCACCGGTTGAACGATGGCGAAGACGAGCGAAATTGGAATCCGTATCAGGGTGAGCAGATTGCGTCGAGCGATCGTCCAGATGTCGATCGCTACCCACCGTAGGTTCCCCTTGGGGGTCTGGGTCGGGGCGTTCATCGCCGGCCCGATCGCGTGACAGGAGCCGGCTTCACGACCTCGTCCTCGGCCCTATGCCCGGTGAGACTCAAGAAGACGTCATCCAGACTCGGCTCGCGTAGGACGAGTCCCGCGAGGGCGATGTTCGCACCGTCGAGGCGGCGCAGCGCGTCCGCGGCCGCAGCGGGCCCACCGTCGACCGTGTATTCCACCACCGTCCCCTCAACGTTCATCGCGTTGCCCGCCACGGCGCGCAAGATTTCGGCCCCACGTGCGGCGTCGTCGGTTGATTCGAACGTGAGTTCGAGCACCGTCGCACCGAGGCGGGTCTTCAGCTCCCGGGAAGTTCCCTGGGCGATGATGTGGCCGTGGTCGAGTACGACGAGTTGTTTCGCCAGCCGGTCAGCCTCTTCGAGGTACTGGGTCGTCAAGAGCACGGTCGTGCCGTCTTCGACCAACTGTTCGATGATGGCCCAGAGGTCCTGACGGCTCTGGGGGTCCAGTCCGGTGGTCGGCTCATCGAGGAACAGCAGTGGGGGAGTGGCCACGAGTGCGGCGGCCAAGTCGAGGCGACGACGCATCCCGCCCGAGTAGGTCTTGACGTTTCTCGTCGCCGCATCGGCCAGTCCGAACTGTTCGAGTAACTCGTTCGCGCGTCGGCGGACCGTGGCCCGGTCCAAGTGGTTGAGTCGACCGATCATCCTGAGGTTCTCGAATCCGGTCAGATTCTCATCCACCGTGGCGTATTGGCCAGCGAGTCCAATGCTGCGACGAACCGCGTCGGCCTGGCGCACGACGTCGAAGCCGTTCACGGTGGCCGAGCCGGAGTCCGGGGCGAGGATGGTCGAGAGGATACGGACCATCGTGGTCTTTCCCGAACCGTTGGGCCCGAGCAGTCCAAAGACCTCGCCTCGCGCCACGTGGAGCGACACGTCATCGAGCGCGCGCACGGTGCCGTCCTTGAATGTTCGGACGATCGATCGGGCTTCTACGGCGAAGTCGGACACGGAGGCAGTCTAGGGACACCACCGCCAGCGACGGTCGAACACCGTCGAGGCGGTACCGTCTAGCCATGGCCATCTCGGACAGCGACATCGCGGCGGTGCGCGCCGCTACTGACATCGTCGCCTTGATCACCGAGCAGGTCGCGCTCAAAAAGACCGGACGCCGCTGGACCGGCCTGTGCCCGTTCCACGGGGAGAAGACCCCGTCCTTCTCGGTCAACGCCGAAGAGGGGCGGTACTACTGCTTTGGCTGCCGCGTGGCGGGCGACCAGATCACCTGGGTGCGCGAGACGATGCACCTGGACTTCGTCGACGCCGTCCGACTGCTCGCGGAGCGTTGCGGCATCGAGCTCCATGAGGACGCCAACGCATCCAAGGAACGCAAGGAGCGCCAGCGACTCCTCGACGCGATGGAACGGGCGGTTGACTGGTATCACCGTCGGCTCCTCGAGTCTCCAGACGCCCGGGTAGCGCGTGACTACCTGCGGAGCCGGGGTATCAGCGGGGATATCGCGCGTCAGTTTCGTCTTGGCTGGGCGCCCGACCAGTGGGACGCGCTCGCGAACGCCCTGCACCTCGACGAGGCGGTACTGGCCGGTACCGGTCTCGGGTTCGTGAACCAACGGGGACGAAAGCAGGACGCGATGCGGGCGCGCCTTATCTTTCCCATCTTCGACCCGAGCGGCAAGGCAATCGCGATGGGCGGGCGGATCATGCCCGGGGCTACGAGAGCTGACGGCACCCCACCGGCGAAGTACAAGAACAGCCCCGAGACCCCGATCTACTCGAAGCGGCGAACCCTCTACGCTTTGAATTGGGCGAAAGATGACATCATCCGGTCCGGTGAGATCATCGTGTGCGAGGGTTACACCGACGTCATCGCGTTCTTCGGTGCGGGGATGCCACGGGCGGTCGCCACCTGCGGTACCGCTCTCGGCGAGGAGCACTTTCGGACGATGCGCAACTTCGCCAAGCGTATTGTTCTCGCCTACGACGCGGACCAGGCCGGTCAGAGCGCGGCCGCCTCGGTGTATCAGTGGGAACGCCAGCACGAGGTCGACGTCGCGGTCGCGCGAATGCCTGAGGGCAGCGATCCCGCCGAACTCGCACAGCGCGATCCCGCCGCGTTGCGTCAGTGCGTCGCCGACGCCGTCCCGTTTCTGCAGTTCCGCCTCGAACGCGTTCTCGAGTCCGCCGACTTCGGTACGCCCGAGGGTCGGGCTCGGGCTGGCGAGCGGGCGATTACCGTCATCGCCGAGCACCCGAGTGATCTGGTGCGCGACCAGTACGTCATGCAGGTGGCTGACCGTCTTCGTCTGGACGTAGCGCCACTGCGCGCGCGTGTCAGCGACGTGGCCCGAGGCGAGGTGCGCGTCACGCCGATCGTCGCCGTGAATCGTCCGGTCACCGACCGGCTCCCGCGACCGGGGTTGGAGGCGTTGCGACTCTGTGTGCATTTTCCTGACGTGCGACGGCGTTTTGACCCCTCGTACTTCGTCCACGACGTTCAGCGTGACGCGTTCATCGCGCTCACTACGGGCGAGTCGATGTCGACCATCATCGAGCGACTCGACCACCAAGGGCTCGAGGACGCCGCCCGCGTGCTTAGCGAGGTCGTCGTAGACGACCCGGGTTCAAACCCGTCGGACAGCGCGGTGGCGGCAGTCGTCGCGCAACTTCTGCGTCACGCCGCTGACGTCGCGTTGCACGAGCTCGAGCGTGACCTGCGCGACGGTTCGGTGGCACCGGACGTCGCGGTCGCCGTGATTCGTGATGTGAAGGTTCGACTCGCGTTGCTCGGAACGGATCAGAGCGAGTCGGCGGAGGCGTCGCTTCGCGACTGGCTCGTTGGTCGCATGGCCACGCAATCAACGTGACCCCGTCACGACGCATCGTCGGGGGACTCTCGATGACCGAGCCCCTCAGCATCGACGAGGAGCGGCGTCTCTACCCGATCATCGTTCGGGGCCGCGAGGCCGAGGCCGCGCTCGCCTCCGTCGTCGACCTGTCGGTGCGACGACGACTGCTGCGACAGCGACAGGCCGGTCAGGAGGCAGAGTCGACCTTGCTGCGGGCGACCTGTGGGCTTGTGCGCGCCCGGGTCAACGAACGTGGCTACCGATTCGGAAACGAAGAGCTGGAAGCTGCGGGCGTGGAAGGCCTCGTCAACGCGCTACGTCGGTTCGATCCGGCGCGTGGTGTCCGGTTCGCGACATACGCGAACTACTGGATTACCAAGCTCGTCAATCAGGCGGTGCAACAGCAGGCGGGTCTGACCGATGGCGAGATGCGACTCGTCGTCGCGCTCCAGCGATTCGAGCGCTCACGAACGCGTCCGCCGTCGCGGCGGGAGATCGCCGCACACCTTGGAGTACCGCCAGCTAGAGCAGACGAGATCATGGAGATGAGTCGCGAGCTGGTACGGCGACGTTTCCACGAATCGCCGTTGCCCGACCTCGCGGATTCTGGTGGCGCCGAGGGACCGCCTGAGGCACCGTCGTGGGTGATCGACGCGTTGAAGCGCATCTGTGGGCCCGATTTCGACGACTTCTGGCAGTACACGTTTCGCACGACGACGTTGGAAGAGTTGGCGTCTGCCCATTCGATCACGCGGCAGGGCATGGCGAAGCGGATCGAGCGCAGCCGTCGGGCGGTGCGAGAGAGCGAGGACGCAGAACGGCTCCAAGCGTGGTTCGACCTGCAGTGACGAGGAGTTCGGGTGCTAGTGTTGCGGTGCCCTCGGGTGCGGTCCCAGATAGCTCAATTGGCAGAGCAAGCGACTGTTAATCGCTAGGTTGCAGGTTCGAGTCCTGCTCTGGGAGCTCTAATTGCGAGCCTGTTGCAGGACAACGTGGGAGCAGTGCGGTGGCGGATGGGCCAAGTTCGATAGGTTGCTAGTGGCTCATCGCGGTGCGGATGCGCCACATGTTGCGGGGCCGTAGCTCAGTGGTTAGAGCAGGGGACTCATAATCCCTCGGTCGTGGGTTCGATCCCCACCGGCCCTACGACGCTTCAGATTCACTGTCTGAACCGGCCAACCCCACCGAAAAGACGCTCATTCGTATCGCCGATGCACTTGGGGCTGAATTGAAGCTTGTTGATCGCGTGACTGCTTGATCAGTTTGGGCTGAATTGACGGTGCGCTGTTCGGACCTGTCTAGAAGATGGTCACGCGAGTCCACGTTGCTCCTCCGTTCCTTGTGCGAAAGATTCGAGACGGGGGACTGTAGTTTCCTCCGCACAGAGCCAGGCCGTCCGCTTCGCTTGTGAAGACGAGGGGGTTGACGTCAACGCACTTGAAGGTGCCCACCAACGTGGCGGAGTGAGCGTCGTTCGTAATGCGATAGAGGTCGCCGTGCAGAAGACCTACATCGAGGTATCCAAGGTTGCTAGAGACCGGATCAAAGTATCCTCCCCCCGTGCCGGAGATCTGCGATACCGGGTCGATGAGAGTCCATCGGGCACCGCCGTCGTCCGAGTAATAGAACTGAAGATCCATCCCGGTGGGACACTGCGCCCAAAGTGTCACGAGAGACGTCGCTGTCAACGCGCAACCAGCTGTGCTCCCGAGGGTTGAATCTGGAAGGACCAAGGTCGTCAGGGTCTTGCCAGAGTTATGAGATCGCACAAGTAGATCGTGGCTGCGCTGTTCGGAGATCCAGACGTTGGAGCCAAAGGCCGCGATGGGTCCGAGAAAACCCCAAGTGAAGTTGCTGTTAGGTATAGGTGTACTCGACCAATGAAGTGACGTGAGCGACGACTGCGCGAGCCGGTAGTCCTTGTTGCCACCGTCGCCCCCGTTTAGTTTCTTGTCGAAGTTCACCGTCACCGCATAGACGTTCTTCGATGTCGTGGCGAACCCTGCGATTCGATTACCAAAGGGCATCTTCCTTTTGTGCCACGTTTTCGCGCCGTTGAATGTGACGTAGAACGTTGAGGGGGAGACCAGTCCCACCTCTGCAAACCCGACTTCGGGATTCGCGAAGTCGAGTTCGTAACTGTTCACGTATTGGACTTGGGTTCCACCCGCTACGGGAGGTGGCGTCACAGCGGTGAAGGTGGCACCATTATCAGTCGTTCGCGCGAGCCGCAAACAAAGTTTTGGACCGCATTTGACGTAGCCCATCAAGTAAACGATTGCCGTACCGGGTACTCGTGCCAGCGTCACGGGAGTCATCTGAGTGGGCGACGGGCTGGTCGATGAGGCAGCGGCAGGGTTCGCCACCATGTACGAGAACGGTACCGCCATCGATAAAAGGAGGGCGAAGATCACTCGAACTCTTTGGTTTCGAACGCGCGTCACAACTCCACCTTCTCACGCACCTACGTGATGGTTTACTTCACTTTCGAGGGCTTAATCGGCATTACGGATCAGGTGTTCGCGCTGATAGCGGAAGACTTAATCACCACCAACGGATCCGCCGACTCTCCGAAGGCGCTAGTCGCGACTCCACTTCACCGCGCATCTGTCTGTATGGGATTCTATACAGACACTTATGTAGCTAAGTGTCTGTATAATAGAAGCGTGAAGACACCTCGACAACCAAAGGGAGTCAAAAAAGGCGAAGGGTTCTCTTCATCAGCGAACCCGGAGTTAACCTTCGCCCTGGCACCGAAAGATTCCTCTTGGCCGTCAATCACCTACGAGGAGCGCCACCTCGATTACGTGGACGAAGAACTCGAAGCTTACGGATCGAATCGCAATCGAAAGTTATCTAAGGGGCCGTATCGCGCGGCGATAACGCCCGAGATCGCCGACATTCCCTCCATCGACGTACCTTCTGACGTGGCCGCTCTTGCGGCAGAAGCGTCTGTGGAGATCGCTAGGTTCGACCAAGAGATCGGTTCGGAGTTCGCGAACTTCACATCCATCCTCCTTCGTTCGGAGTCGGCGTCATCTTCGCAAATCGAAAATCTCACTGCCGGCGCGAAGGCGATTGCTCTCGCCGAGATTGGCGACGCCTCCAAACGCAACGCCTCGATGATCGTGGCGAACACGACGGCGATGAATCGGGCGCTCGAGCTCGCCGATCGCCTCGACGAAGAGTCGATTATTTCGATGCATGAAGCGCTTCTTCGAGACACCAATCCCGAGTGGACGGGTCACTGGCGCACTGACCAGGTGCGCATCGGTGGCGCTTCAGTTCATACCGCTCGCTTCGTTCCGCCCCATCAAGACCGTGTGCCGGCAGCCATGACCGACCTTGTTCAATTCGTCCATCGTCTTGATGTGCCTACCTTCGAGATGGCCGCCGTCGCTCACGCACAATTTGAGACGATCCACCCATTCCCCGACGGTAACGGGCGCGTTGGCAGAGCTCTTATCCATGCGATCTTTAAGAACCGGGAACTCACGCACAGCGTGACCGTGCCCGTATCAGCCGGGCTCCTATCGGATACCGGTGCTTACTTCGATTCGTTAAACGATTACCGCTCCGGCAATCCGGTGACGATAATTGAACTCATGGCGAGTGCATCATTCGCTGCGATCGACAACGGTAGGAATCTTGCCGCAGACCTTCACGGCTACGAGGAAGACTGGCATGGGCGATTGAAGGTGCGGTCGGACTCATCGGCATGGAAAGTTGTGGATCTCATATTGCGTCATCCCGCAATTGATTCGTCTCTCGTGCAGCGTGAACTCTTTGTTGCGCAACGTGTAGCGGACAGATCCATTAGTCAGCTCGCCGATGTGGGAATACTGACAGAGGTTTCGGGCTACAAGCGCAACCGACGCTGGGTGGCTACTGAAGTAGTCAGCGCCCTCGACGCGTTCGCAATGCGTGCCGGAAGACGTCGAGCGCGCTAGCCATGTTCTCAGCAATCGCGATCGCCATTCAGAAAATCCCACGGAAAATCCCACATACCAATCTGACGCCACCGGACAGATCCGACCGATTGCATCCACCTCATAATCCCTCGGTCGTTGGTTCGATCCCCACCGGCCCTACCATTGAAACAAAGGGTTGTGGAGTGCTCCGGGGCTCCGAGCCCGAAGAAAGACTCACGGAAAACTCACACCGTTTTGGTAATCTTGCCCGGTGAGTGGGAATGTCCGGTCGGTGGGGTACGGGGTATCCATTTGAGCCGATTAGCCGCGACATCTTGTGGGCCATAGTAAGGGTGACACCACTACATGCAGAACCAGCAATCGCGGGTCCACTCAGATGGATACTTCCTCAGCGCATTGTCAGGAAGCGCGTGGTGCCACTGAATCGGTGATGCGCAGCACATGATCTCGAATTGCTTGCGAAAGTGCTGCTGAAGGTGAGGTGGAACTAATGCTCATGGTGTCGACACGGTATAGATCTAAGGTGGCCGCGGTAGTTGGTCTTGCGTCGTCGTTTCTGCTCACTGCGGCCGTTGCATCGGCGAGTTTTTCAAAAACTGAATCGTCTCGTCCTGAGGCACTCTCTGGGATTGCGGTAAGTAGCGAAGGAAAGATTTACTTCGCCGACACTCTACATAACGTTATCTA
>JAJYDR010000092.1 GCA_021777285.1 Actinomycetes bacterium | reverse complement strand
GGGCGGCGCCGAAGCGCTCCGCTCGGGAAAGTGAGAGACCAATGACCATGGCCCCCGAAGAGACCAAGCTGGAGACCGGTCGCGTCGTCGCGATCGCCGGCCCGGTGGTGGACGTCGAGTTCCCACCACACTCCCTGCCCGAGATCAACCACGCGGTCGAGATGGACATCGAGCTCGACGGCGTGACGATCACCGTCGTCGGCGAGGTCGCCCAGCAGATCGGCGAGGGTCGCGTGCGCTGCGTCTGCATGAAGCCCACGGACGGGCTCGTGCGCGGTGCCGTCGTGCGTCAGACGGGACGCGGCATCACGGTGCCGGTCGGCGAGGCCGTACTCGGTCACGTCTTTAACGTCATCGGCCAGTCACTCGACACCGACGACATCGGCGCGGTCGAGGACCACTGGGAGATCCACCGCAACCCGCCGTCCTTCGACCAGCTCGAGCCCCACGCCACGATGTTCGAAACGGGCATCAAGGTCATCGACCTGCTCGCCCCCTACGTCCAGGGTGGCAAGATCGGACTCTTCGGTGGTGCGGGCGTCGGCAAGACGGTGTTGATCATGGAGATGATCCGCCGCGTGGCCGAGCAGCACGATGGCGTGTCGGTCTTCGCCGGCGTGGGCGAGCGCACCCGTGAGGGCACCGACCTCCTGCTCGAAATGCGCGAGTCCGGCGTCATCGAGAAGACGGCACTCGTCTACGGGCAGATGGACGAGCCGCCGGGGGTGCGCCTTCGCGTCGCGTTGGCCGCGCTGACGATGGCCGAGTACTTCCGTGACGTGAAGAACCAGGACGTGCTGTTGTTCGTCGACAACATCTTCCGCTTCGTCCAGGCCGGTTCTGAGGTCTCCACGCTGCTCGGCCGCATGCCGAGTGCGGTGGGCTACCAGCCGACCCTGGCCGACGAGATGGGCGAGCTCCAAGAGCGCATCACCTCGACGCGTGGCCGCTCGATCACCTCACTGCAGGCCGTCTACGTGCCCGCGGACGACTACACCGACCCGGCACCATTCACGACCTTCACCCACCTCGACGCGACGACCGAGTTGAGCCGTCAGATCGCGGCGCTCGGCATCTACCCCGCGGTGGACCCGCTCACCTCTACCTCGAACATCCTCGCGCCCGAAGTGGTCGGGGACCGGCACTACGCCGTCGCCCGTCGCGTCCAGCAGATCCTCCAGCGAAACAAGGAGCTCCAGGACATCATCGCGATCCTCGGTCTCGACGAGTTGTCCGAGGAGGACCGCATCACCGTCTCGCGGGCCCGCAAGATCCAGCGGTTCCTGTCCCAACCGATGTTCGTGTCCAAGGTCTTCACGGGCATCGAGGGCATCAACGTGCCCGTCGCCGAGACGATTGAGTCCTTCGAGCACCTGGTCAGTGGCGACCTCGACCAGTACCCGGAGCAGGCCTTCTTGAATGTCGGCGGCGCGTCCGATGTCGAGCGCAAGGCCGCCGAGCTGGCGAACGAGTAGTCGTGGCCACATTGAAGGTTGAGATCGTCACGCCCGAAGCGGCGTTGTGGCGCGGTGAGGCGAACGCGTTGATCGCGCGCTCCTCGGACGGCGACTTCACGATCCTGCCCCAGCACACCGAGACCGTCGGTGACATCGTGGCGGGCGTCGTGCGTGTCCAGACCAACGAGGGCGAGTTCGCCTTCGCCGTGCACGGTGGCTACTTCCAGGTCGGTCCCGACGACGTCGAAGGCGTGACGCGCGCGACGGTCCTCGCGGGTGTCGCGGAGCGCACGACCGATATCGACGTGCCGAGGGCCCAGGCGGCGAAAGAACGGGCCGAGGCTGAACTGGCGGCGCTGACCAAGGGCGACCCCGAGGACCACGCGGCGCACCTGCTCGCGCACGCCGCGCTGGAGCGCGCCGAGCTACGCCTGCGCGCTGCGGCGAACTAGGGGACTACTCGCTTCGTCGCGCCGTCAGCGCTTGTCGCGCTGCGTGCGAGGGGTGGCCCGAGTGCCCACCACGTCGTTGAGCCGCGGACGGACTCGGGTCAGGTAGTAGAGCGTGACCACGATCGCGGTCGCGTCGCCCGCCGCCAGCAGGACCACCATCGCGACCACCCATCGCCACTTGGAGCGTCCGATCGTGTGGAACGCCCATTCGGGTGTGCCGACGGCGTGACCGATTGCCCAGGCCGACGCCACGAGTGCCACCGCGACGAGCAGCGATCCAACGACGCCGACGATCGTGCCACCGCGCGCGATTGTGAGGTGTAGCAGCAGCACCCGAATCGTCAACGTCGACCGCGTGATTGTCGCAAGCATGACCCACCTCGCTCATCACCGTATCCCGTACGGCGACACGTCAGCGCGCGCTCACGTACTCCAAGAGGTCGCGCTTCTCGTTCTCGAGTTCGGTCACCCGGGCCTTCACCACGTCACCGATCGAGACGATCCCGACGAGGAGGCCGCCCTGGACGACCGGCACGTGGCGGATCCGCTTCTCGGTCATCGTCGTCATGAGTTCGTTGACCGTCGTCGACTCCTCACAGGTGGTCACTGACGTGCTCATCAGCGCCGCGACCCGAAGGTCGAGGGCGTCGGCGCCCTCGCGCGCGAAGGCGCGCACGACGTCGCGCTCACTGACTATCCCGGTCAGGGGCCCCGTGCCTCCGACGACGACCAAGGCGCCGATGCCCCGCTCCTTCAGCATCGCGACCGCGTCATGCACGGAGCGTTCCTGGTTGATCGTGGCGACGTCGCGTCCCTTTGTTGCCAGCAGGTGGGCTACGTTCACTCCGGCCTCCTCAGTTCTCACGAGTTGTCCTCGTAGCCGGACCCTAACGCGCCACCGCGCCCGTCGCAACGTGTTGACTCGTGCACTGATTCACGAATTAAAAGCCGGCGGTCGTGAACTCCTGGAGCTTGTTGTGGCGGTGGAACGTCTCAATGGTGCGCACGGTGCCCGAGCGCGAACGCACCACGAGGGACTGGGTCGTGGCGCCGAACTCGGTGAAACGCACGCCCTTGAGGAAGTCGCCGTCGGTCACGGCGGTCGCCGAGAAGTAGCAGTTGTCACCGGTCACGAGTTCATCGGTGGTGAGCACTCGGTCGAGGTCGTAGCCCATCGCCTCGGCGGTCTCGCGCTCGACCTCGTCGCGAGGGTACAGCACGCCTTGGATCTCGCCACCGAGCCCCTTCAACGCGGCGGCGGCGATGACACCCTCGGGCGTGCCGCCGATGCCGAGGAGGAGGTCGGCGCCGGAGTTCGGCCAGCCGGTCGCGATGGCGCCGGTCACGTCGCCGTCCGAGATCAACAGGACCCGAGCGCCGGCCTCGCGGATCTCGCTGATCAACTCGTGGTGGCGGGGGCGGTCGAGCACGACGACGCCTAACTCCTGGACCGGCTTGCCGAGTCGCTTGGCGAGCTCGCGCAGGTTCTCAGTGGGGGTCGCGTTGATGTCAACGGCGCCGCGCCCGCGTGGGCCGACCGCGATTTTGCGCATGTAGACACACGGGCCCGGATTGAACATGGTGCCGCGTTCCGAGAGCGCGATCACCGAGACCGCACCCTTACGGCCCAGGGCCGTCATCGTCGTGCCGTCGATGGGGTCGACGGCCACGTCGACCAGGGGCGGCTGACCGTTCCCGATGTGCTCGCCGTTGTAAAGCATCGGCGCCTCATCCTTCTCGCCCTCGCCAATGACGACGATGCCGTCCATGGCGACCGCGCCGAGCACGAAACGCATGGCGTCCACGGCCGCGCCGTCGGCCGCATTCTTGTCGCCGCGACCGGCCCAGCGAGCGGCGGCGATGGCGGCGGCCTCGGTCACACGAATCATTTCCAGGGCGAGATTACGGTCTGGTTCTGACGGTGGTTGCACGATACGAAGCGTAGCCCGCCCGTCGCGACCGGGTCCGATTTGGGCCCCCTCCCGAAGCGGCAATACTGGATGGGTGAGTTCGTTGTTGGTCAAGCCCGCGGGTCCCTTGTCGGGCGACGTCCAAGCCTTCGGCGCGAAGAACGCGGTGCTAAAGCAGATGGCCGCCTGTCTGCTGGCGAGCGGGGTCCACCACCTAAGCAACGTCCCCGCGATCAGCGACGTCGCCGTCATGACCGAGTTGCTGCGAGCGGTGGGCTGTACGGTGGTCTCGAGCGACCACCGGCTGACCATCACCGTGCCCGACGCGAAGGACCTTCATCCGGTGGCGCCCGCTCACCTCTTCGAGGCGATGCGTGCCTCGATCGTCGTACTCGGCCCGTTGCTCGCACGCTGCGGCGAGGCCCACATGGCCCTGCCCGGGGGCGACGACTTCGGGCAGCGACCGATCAACTTCCACACCGACGGTCTGTCGGCGATGGGCGCCGACTTCCACAACGACCGCGTCTCGATTCACGCGACGACGACGCGCACCCGGTTGCGCGCGACGCGGATCACCCTGGAGTACCCGAGCCACACCGCGACGGACAACCTCTTGATGGCCTGCGTGTTGGCCGAAGGCCGCTCGGTCATCGACAACGCCGCGCGCGAACCCGAGGTTGAAGACCTGGGCCGCCAGCTCATCGCCATGGGCGCTCGTATCGAGGGTCTCGGTACCTCGCGGCTCACCATCGACGGCGTCGAGTCGCTCAACGCGGCCGATCACGAGGTCATCCCCGACCGCGTCGTCGCCGCGACCTATCTCGCGGCGGGACTGATCACCGGCGGCGCGGTTCGGGTCATCGATGCGCGCGCCGACCACATGGAGATGCTGCTGCGCAAGATCGAGGCGATGGGGGGCATGGTGGACGTCACCGGCCCGGGCATCGTCGTTCGTGGGCCCGCCCGACTGCGCGGCTGTGACGTCTCGACGTTGCCCTACCCCGGGGTCGCGACGGACTACAAGCCTCTGCTCACCACCATGCTCGCCGTCGCCGACGGGGTCTCAGTCGTGACCGAGAACCTCTTCGCCGGCCGATTCCGCTACGTCGACGAACTGGTCCGACTGGGATCCAATATCACCACCGACGGCCATCACGCGATGATTCGGGGCGTGGATCACCTCGTCGGAACGACGGTGCGTGCGACGGACATCCGTGCCGCCGCCGCACTCGTACTCGCGGGGCTCGTCGCGGACGGGGCGACCACCGTCGAGGGGCTCGAGCACGTCGAGCGCGGGTACGACGACTTCGTGGGACGCCTCACCAGTCTCGGTGCCCGGATCGAGCGTCTTCGATGATCGCGCGCGAACCCGACGAGCTGATCGTCCAAGCGGGCACCGGGTCGCGCACGGCCCTGGCGCGTCTGATCACCTACGTCGAGTCCGGCGGCTCGAATCAGCGCGCGACGGTCTCGCGCGCCTACGCGACGCCCGCCCCCTACGTGGTCGGGCTCACCGGTCCGCCCGGCGCGGGCAAGTCGACGCTCACCGACCAGTTGATCAAGACGGCGCTCGCGAGTGGCTCATTCGACGGGACCCAGGCCTTCGACCAAGTCGGCGTGCTCTGTGTGGACCCGAGTTCACCCTTCACCGGTGGTGCGATCCTCGGCGATCGGATCCGCATGCAGGATCACGCGACCAACGATCACGTCTTCATCCGCTCGATGGCCACGCGCGGCCACCTCGGCGGACTCTCACTCGCCGTGCCCGACGCGATCCGGGTCCTCGGCGCGGCGGGGTTCTCGGTGGTGTTCGTCGAGACCGTTGGCGTCGGGCAGATGGAGGTCGACATCGCCTCGGCCGCCGACACGACCATCGTGGTTACCAACCCCGGTTGGGGTGATTCAATGCAAGCGAACAAGGCCGGCCTGCTCGAGGTGGCCGACATCTTCGTGATCAACAAGGCCGACCGAGCGGGGTTGCGTGAGACTCGTCGGGACCTCGAGCAGATGCTCGAGCTCGGCAGCGCCAAAGAGCCCCGTCCGCCGATCCTCGAGACCGTGGCCAGCACGGGGGCGGGCACCGACGAGCTCTGGCGCGCGATCATCGAGCATCGTCGACTCGTGACCGGCGCCCAACACGACCAGCACCGAGAGACCCAGGCGCGCGCCGAGTTGGACCGAGTGCTGTCGGTAATGCTGCGCGCGCGCATCGGCGAGCTGGCCGAGGGTTCGGCCTACGCGGACCAGGTCGCAGCGTTGATTGCCGGCAAGACCGACCCGTATCGGGCGGCTGAGGCGTTACTGTCTGAGACGTGATTGCCGCGTCGGTCGCTTTCGACCTCCTCTTTCTCGTTCACATCCTCGCCGCCGTAGCGACGGTTACCGTCGTCGCGGTGATGCGATCCGGGGCTGTGGCGGTCGCCGGCGGCGCCGACGCGGACATCCAACGCCGCCGCTTCCCCGAACGGCGCAACTGGGCGGCGAGGGTCGTTCATCTCCTGGTCTTGAGCGGTTTGGCCGTTTCAGCGACGGGCGGGAGCGCGGACTCACTAAGTCGGCCCTTCGTGATCGTGGGCCTGCTGTGCTACCTCGCCATCGCCGGTCACCTTGAGGCGAGGACGTTGCCCCTGGAGCGTACCGTAGCGAACGAGATCGCTCGCGACGGCGTGGCGGAGGTCGCCAAGGGTCGCCAACTCACGCGCTCGATCGACGTGATCGCGGTCCTGCTCGCCATCGCCCTGATCTCGATGCTCGTGCAGTACTAGGACCGAGGCGAGCGAGCTACAGGAAGGCCGCGCGCCCGACCATGCCGGCCGCGACCGTGGCGTTGGTCACCTCGTCAATCAACACGAAGCTTCCCGTGACCCGGTTGTCCCGGTAGTCGTCGACCACCAGTGGGTCCGCGGTCTGCAACTGGACCAGGCCGATGTCGTTGGTGCGTAGCTCGTCACCGTCTTCGATGGTGAGCGTGGCCACGTCGACGACGCCGTCGAGCCCGACGATGCGCGCGGGGGTGACCCGCGTCGTGTGCTTCAGGCGGAGGCGCGAGCCGGTCGTGAGCGGGCGTTCGCCGAACCAGCAGACGGTCGCGGTGATCTCGCGCGTGACTCGCGGCAGCGGCTCACAGGCGAGCAGGTCGCCGCGTCCGGCGTCGGTCTCGTCGGCGAGAGCCACGTCGATGGAGAGCCCGGCCCCGGCTTGGACGTCGGGACCGTTGTGCAACGTGTTGAGGGCGGTGATCGTTGTCTCGATGCCGGCGGGCAGCAGGGTGACGACGTCTCCTTCGTGCAGGGTGTCACCGTTGACCATGCCGGCGTAGGTCCGCCCGCCACCGGGCTGGCGCAGGACCCACTGGATGGGCAGCCGAGGGCCGTTGGTCGAGTTCGTCCACGCGCCGGCGTCACTCGATTCGAGCGCCTCGAGCACGGTGGGGCCGGGGTACCAGGGGGTGTGATCGGACGCGTCGACGACGTTGTCGCCGAGCAGCGCCGAGGTCGGCACGCAGGTGATCGCGTCGAAGCCCAGCTCACCAGCGACGGTCTCCACCTCGTCGACCACGCTCTGGAAGGCCGCGGGCGACCAGTGCACGGCGTCCATCTTGTTGACCGCCACCACGAGGCCGCGAACGCCGAGCAGCGCCGCGATGCAGAGGTGACGGCGGGTCTGCTCCTTAAGACCGTGCGCGACGTCCACCACGACGAGCGCGAGGTCCGCCGTGGAGGCACCGGTCGCCATGTTGCGGGTGTACTGCACGTGGCCCGGGCAGTCGGCGATGATGAACTTGCGTTGCGGGGTCGAGGCGTAGCGGTAGGCGACGTCGATGGTGATGCCCTGCTCGCGTTCGGCGCGCAAGCCGTCGGTCACGAAACTCAGGTCGAGGTCGCCCACGCCGCGGCGCTCCGAGGCGTTGACCACGGCGTCGAGCTGGTCGTCGAAGAGCTGTCGGGTGTCCACGAGGAGACGGCCGATGAGCGTGGACTTGCCATCGTCGACCGAGCCGATGGTCGCGAGGCGCAAGATGTCCGACGTGCGCTGCATTTAGAAGTAGCCCTCGCGCTTGCGGTCTTCCATCGCGGTTTCAGAGAAGCGATCGTCGGCTCGGGTCGCACCGCGTTCGGAGACGTTCGCCGTCGCCACTTCGTGCACGATGGCCTCGACCGTGACGGCGTTTGATTCGACGGCGCCGGTGCAGGTGGCGTCGCCAACGGTGCGGTAGCGCACGAGGCGGCGCTCGACGTGCTCGCCGGGGCGAGGTTCGATGAATTCGTTAACGGCGAGCCACATCGCGTCTCGACGCACCACATCGCGCTCGTGGGCGAAGTAAATCGGAGGCAGCGCCACGTTCTCACGCGCGATGTACTGCCAGATGTCGAGTTCGGTCCAGTCCGACAGCGGAAAGGCGCGCAGGTGCTCGCCGGCGTTGACCCGACCCTGGTAAAGCTGCCAGAGCTCGGGGCGCTGCTGGCGAGGATCCCACTGTCCGAACGCGTCGCGAAACGAGAGGATCCGTTCCTTCGCGCGGGCCTTGTCCTCGTCGCGACGCGCGCCGCCGAAGGCGGCGTCGAAGCCGTGCTCGACGATCGCGTCGAGCAGTGCGACCGTCTGGAGGCGGTTACGCGCGCCGTGGGGGCCGGGGTCGGCCACCCGACCACGGTCAATCGCCTCCTGGACGCTCGCGATCACGAGGCGCGCGCCGAGCCTGGCGACAGTCTGGTCACGGAACGCGAGGACCTCGGGGAAATTCTGCCCGGTGTCGACGTGCATGACGGGAAAGGGGAGGCGGCCAGGGGCGAACGCCTTGACGGCCAGGTGCAACAGCACCGCCGAGTCCTTCCCGCCCGAGAAGAGCAGCACGGGACGTTCACACTCGGCGGCCACCTCGCGCAGAATGTAGACGGCGTGGGACTCGAGCAACGAGAGATGGTCAGTGGTCGTCTGGGGGCGCAGGGGTGTCAAGGTCATGGTTCCGTTCCTCGAATAGTCTACAATATCACTAGGAAATATTAAACTTTTCGAGGTCTTTTCATGATGATACCCAGTCAGCCCACGATTCAGGACCTGGCGGCGCTCAACTCCCAGTTCGAGACGGCCGATCCGAGCGAGGTGCTGGCGTGGGCGTTCGACCAACTGGGCGACGTCGTGGTCGCGTGCTCCTTCGAGGATCTGGTGCTCGTGGACCTCGTGCGCACACGCTGGCCCGAGGCTGAGTTCGTCTTCTTGGACACCGGCGGACACTTTCCCGAGACACTCGAGTTCGTCGATCGAATCGAGCGCGAGTGGTCACTGCGAATCACCCGACCCGACCTCGGTCCTGACGTCGCCGAGTGGCCCTGTGGCACCGCCCAGTGCTGTGCCCTACGCAAGGTCGAGCCGCTCCAGCGCACGCTCGCGGGTCGCGCGGGTTGGATCACGGCGCTCAAGCGCGTGGACGCGCCGACACGCGCGACCACACCCATCGTCTCCCACGACGAGAAATTCGGTCTGGTCAAGGTCAACCCGCTCGCGACCTGGACCGATGACGACATCGCGTACTACATCCAACAGCACGCGCTGGCGTCGCACCCACTGTGGGCCGAGGGGTACGCGTCGATCGGTTGCGCGGCGGTGACGACCAAGCCAGTGAACCCCGGCGACCGTCGAAGTGGACGTTGGGCCGGTGGTGACAAAGTCGAATGTGGACTGCACGAGGAGTAACATCCACCAATTTCACGTGACGGCCTTGTACATTTAACGGCAATGTCGAGTGAGATCCAGCGAACGCGAGCCGGATGCTACT
>JAJYDR010000091.1 GCA_021777285.1 Actinomycetes bacterium | reverse complement strand
GTGAACATCCCGGCCGGTGACTCCTCCAAGGTGATCGACGCCGTGTCCTTCCTCCACCAGGTCGCCGACGAGGATCCGCCCATGCTCGGACGACGGGTCGTCGTCTACGGTGGTGGCGATACCGCACTCGACGCCGCGCGCACCGCTCGGCGACTCGGCGCCACCGACGCCGTGATCGTCTACCGACGCAATCGCGACAAGATGCCCGCCCACGCCGAAGAGGTGGAGCAGGCGCTCGGTGAGGGCGTCACCGTGCGCTGGCTCTCCACGGTCGAACGCTTCGAGAACGAACGGCTCGTCTTGGAGACGATGCGTCTCAACGCCGACGGCTTCCCCGAGCCCACCGGAGAGTACGAAGAGCTCGACGCGGACTCACTCGTGCTCGCCCTCGGACAGGACACCGACCTGTCGTTGCTGGAGAGCAACGAAAACGTCGAGGTGCGAGACGGTGTCGTCCAGGTGGCGACCACGATGATGACCAACGAGGGTGGCGTCTTCGCCGGTGGCGACGCCGCACCCTCGGACCGGACCGCCACCGTCGCCGTCGGACACGGCAAGCGCGCCGCTCGCGGCATCGACGCGTACCTGCGCAACGTCGATTTCGTCAGTGGCGACCGCCACGACCTCGCGACCGCCGACCACCTCAACACGTGGTACTACGCCGACGCACCCCGGACCGAACGGCCCGAGCTCGAGCGCATCCGCCGCCAGACCAACTTCGAAGAGGTCATCGGCGGGCTCACCGAGGAGAACGCCCTGTTCGAGGCGCGCCGCTGCCTCTCGTGCGGCAACTGTTTCGAGTGCGACAACTGCTTCGGGGTCTGTCCCGACAACGCAGTGATCAAGCTCGGCGGCGAGGTGAAGTACGAGTTCAACTACGACTTCTGCAAGGGCTGCGGGATTTGCGTACGCGAGTGCCCGTGCGGGGCGATCGAGATGGTCCCGGAACTGATCTAGGTGTCTCGTCGTTCTCACGGAACTCTCAGACAAATCTTGTCCAACTCACCGGATGCGGTAGTAGCCATTATGTGTGTGACTCCTCCCATCTATCGCCGCGTACCTTGTCGATAGTGGGACCCTCATGACGAGGGCCGTGCGAGACAAGGACGTGGTGCAGCGCGCCGCGCTCGACACCGAGTTCGACCCGCGGGTCGTTGTGGCGATCGTCTACGGACGTGATGGTTCGCCTGAGGACTTCGAGTTCGCGGCGGTGAACGCGGCGGCCGCGCGAGACCTGGGCTTCGACGCGGACGACCTCATTGGCCGGCGGTACCGTGACGTGGACCCGCACGCGACCGAGCACGCACTGTGGTGTCACTTGGTTTCCGTCGCCGAGACTGGTGACGCCCTCGAACTTCGGGCCCACCCGCACTGGGACTCGCTACGGGGCGAGTCCGTGGTGCTGGATCTGCGCGTGGGACGCGTCGGTAATGTCCTCTCGGTCTCCTGGCGAGACGTCACCGAACAGACCCACCTGCTCGAGCGCTACCGACTCCTAGCGGAGAACGCCTCGGAGGCGGTGTTCCAGACCGACGTCGGCACGAAGATCCTGTGGGCGTCACCATCGAGTCGCACGGTGCTCGGTTGGACCCCCGATGAGCTCCAGGGCGTCAACGCGGTCGACCTGCTGCACCCCGACGATGCCCGCAACATGCCCCAGTGGATGCGTCACCTCGAGGGTCTTCACATGACGAGCTTCGAGGCTCGCCTGCGCCGACAGTCGGGAACGTACTCCTACTTCGCCATCACGGTGCGCGAGGTCACGACCGATGATGGCACGACTGAACTAATCGGCAGCCTGCACAACATCGACGAAGAAGTTGCCCATCGCCAGTCCGCGCAGCTGCTCAGCGAGCGCTACCAGCTCATCGCTGAGAACTCACTCGACGTCGTCGTGGTGGGCGATCCCGACGGCAGGATCGTGTGGATCTTCGACACGGTGTACCAACTGCTCGGCTGGCGCCCCGACGAGATGATCGGGCGCTACACCGATGAATTCATCCACCCCGACGACCTCGCGGACGCGGAGACGAACCGCGCCGCAATGCTCGACGGGGCACGAATCACCACCGAGGTCCGGATGCGTCGAGCCGACGGCACCTACCGATGGCTCTCGATCTCGGGCCGCGACGTCCCTGACCGGATGGGAGCGACGGTGACGAGGATCGTCTCGTGGCGTGACGCCGAGGCGCAAGTCGCCCAGCGTGCGGCAATGGCCGCCTCAGAGGCGCAGTACCGGCTCCTCGCCGAGAACGCCTCGGACGTTATCTGGCGAACGGACGTGAATGGACTGATCGAGTGGGTCTCACCGTCGGTCACCCAGACGCTCGGTTGGCCGCCCGAGGCACTCATCGGACGCGGCGTATCGGACCTCCTCTGTGACGACGAGGCCGTCGCCGCACGTCTCGAAGCACGCACGGTCGCGGCCAATGGGTCGACGGTGGCCCCGTTCGAGTGCCAGTATCGCACTTCGTCTGGCGCACGGCGCTGGATGCGCACCGAACTACGCGGCATTTTCGACGACACGGGCCAGTTCCACGGCGCAGTCACCAGCCTGCACGATATCGAGGCACTCGTGCAACGCCGCCGTGCGTTCAACGCACTCGCCATCGGCAACGCGATCTTGGTGCGCGCGGTAAACGACCACGACCTCTTGAATCAGCTCTGCCAGAATCTGGTGGACGAAGGCGGCTACCTGCTCGCCTGGTACGGCCGCCCGGTGCACGACCGTGCGCAGTCCATCGAAGTCGTCGCCTCATCGCATGGACACCGGGACTATCTCGACTCGATCGCACTGTCGTGGGGCGACAACGAGTTTGGCCAGGGTCCCGCCGGCCGCTCGCTGCGAATCGGTGAGACCTTCTTCGTGAACGACGTGACTGCCTCGGCCAATTTCTTGCCGTGGTCAAACGCGGCGACAGACCGGGGATTCCACTCCTCCATCGGCATCCCCGTCTTCGTAGACGGCTTCCTCGACGGCTCCTTCAGCGTCTACGCCGGCGAGACCGACGCCTTCGATGTCGCGACGATCACCACGCTCGAGGACCTCGCGCTGCAAGTCGGGGTCGGCCTGCAGCGCCTGCGCGAACAAGAGCGGCTCGCGCGGGCACTCCACGAGAGCAACCTGCTCAACACCGCGATCGATCAGGCGGCCGAAGCCGTGCTCATCACCGACTCGACGGGTCGCATCCTCTACGCCAACCCCGCCTCAACCGCGACCAGTGGGTACGACGCCGCGGAGTTGATAGGCGCGACCCCGTCGATATTCGCGAGTGGCGTCCACGGGCGGAACTTCTACCGCGACCTCTGGGACAGTCTCAACCAGGGTCGGTCGTGGCACGGCGTGATCACCAACCGCCGCAAGAATGGTGAGCTCTACGACGAGGAGACGACGATCTCCCCGGTCTTCGGCGAGGCCAATGAGGTGATGGCCTACGTGGCGGTGAAACGGGACCTGAGCGTCGAGCGCCGTCTCGAGGCCCACGTGGACCGTGGGAACCGCGACGCCCAGGACCTGGCGAACCTGATGCGCGAGGTGCGCCCTTCGGACTCGCTCCAGTCAACGGCGGCGGCTTTCTGTCAGGCGCTGCTGCGACTCAACTTCATCGACGCGGCGGCACTCTTCGTGCGGCGAAGCGACGAGGACTTCGTCGTCGGCGGGTCCGCCGGCATCACACTGTCCGAACTCGAACCCGGCCGCTCCGTTGCGGTCCTCAGCCCGGCGATGTTTCTCGCCCGCAGCGTCGAAGGGGCGTGGTGGGTAGACCTCGCCGAGCCGGGTGACTTCGTGAACGAACCCCTCGTGCGCGCCATCCAGGCCGCCGGTATCGAGTCGGTGACGATCGCGCCGGTGCGCTGGGATGGTGAGATCGTCGGCCTGCTCGCGACCGGTTCGTGTGATCGAGCGAGTGTTCCCTTCACGCCCTCGCGTCTGCCGCTGTACGAGGAGTTGGGCTCATTCGCGGGCGGGCTCGTCGGCTCCCAGGCCGAGACGGCCCGCTACCTCGACGCGACCAAGGCGACGATCCGCATCATCATCGAGGACAAACTCTTCCACCCCGTCTTCCAACCCGTCGTCGCGCTCGACGACGGGTCGGTCGTGGGCTACGAGGCGCTCACCCGCTTCGAGGATGGCCAGGCGCCTGACGAGCACTTCGCCATCGCGGCATCCGTCGACATGGGCGTCGAGCTCGAGGTCGCCTGCGCGAAGGCCGCCGTCCACGAGGCGACGCGACTGCCCGACGGCTCGTGGATCAGCCTCAACTTCTCGCCCACGGTCGCCGCCGGCGAGCAAGCCCACCGGATCATTGTCGGCGCCGATCGCGCCGTCGCCATCGAGATCACCGAGCACGCGCGGATCGACAACTTCGACGAGATCCGCCACGCCGTCACCTCGGTGGCGGGTTGTCAACTCTTCGTCGACGACGCGGGTGCGGGCTACGCGGGGCTGCACCACATCCTCGAACTGCACCCCGACGTCGTCAAGCTCGACATCTCACTCGTGCGTGACATCGACCACGACCCGGCGCGCCAGGCGTTGGTGTCGGGGATGCGCCATTTCGCGAACCTCACTGGGACCCGCCTACTCGGCGAGGGGATCGAGACCGGCGCTGAAGCCGAGACCTTGCGGTCACTCGGTGTGGACCTCGGGCAGGGCTACTACTTCGGTCGACCGGTTCCAGTCGAGGAAATCGCGTAAGGCCGCGCGAGCACCTCGACGCTCGGCACGAGGAAGAGGCCGTCGGGTTCGTTCGCCCATCGATGAAAGGCCTCAGCGAACCGGGCCAGTTGCGCCCTCGACGCGACCCCCGTCTCGAGGGCCTGGGTCGCGAAATCGCTCGAAGTCACCCGATCGGCCCACAGCCCGCCCCACCAGGCGCGCTCGTCGGCCGTCGCGTAGGTCCAGTTTGACGAGGTGACCGCGAGGTCGGCAAAACCGGCTCGGCGCACCCAGTGCGCCAGGTGGCGACCACCGTCAGCCTCGGCGCGGTTCAGTCGGGTGAGTCGGTGGTAAACATCGAGCCACTCGTCGAGCGCGGGATCGGCCGGGAACCAGGTGAAGGCCCCGTAGTCGGCGTCGCGCACGGCCAGGAGTCCGCCGGAACGGAGCACGCGACGCATCTCGCGCAGCGCGGCGACCGGGTCGGTGAGGTGTTGGAGGATCTGATGGGCGAAGACCACGTCGAAGGACTCGTCGTCGAATTCGAGTCCGTAGACGTCCCCCGTCACAAAGCGCAGGTTGGGGTGCGCCGCCGTCGGGTACGACGCGGCCGCTGCCTCGATCACCGCGGGCTCACGGTCGATCCCCACGACCAGACCGGGCTCCACGCGACGCGCGAGGTCAACGGTGATCGTTCCCGGTCCACAGCCCACGTCGAGCAGCGAGGCACCAGGCGCGAGGTGGGCGAGCACGAAGCCCGCCGAGTTCTCGGCCGTGCGCCACCGGTGACTGCGCAGCACTGACTCGTGATGACCGTGGGTGTAGCGGTCGGTCATCGCGCCGCGCGCGCCGTGTAGAGATCGGTGCGATAGACGAAGTCGACCGGCTCACTGAGCGGCTCGATCACGCGGCGCACGTCCGCGAGCAGCGCGCGCTGATCGCCGTCGTCCATGATCGAGATGTAGCTCGTGGTGAGCACGCGGCGGTAGATCTGTTCGTGCGTGAGCAGTTGGCGGTAACTGAACTGGTGGCGCTCGACGTCCACGAAGGCAGCCTCGCCCACCACGCGGGCGACGTCGCCGTTGCTCGAGTACGGACGGTGCGCGTCCCACCGCATCGCGTGCGTGAGTGCCGCCATCCAGTCGACGGACTCGTCACGCTCATTCCAGATGAGCGCGAGCCCACCGCCGGGCACGAGCACCCGATGGATCTCAGCGAGCGCACGCGGCGCGTCGAACCAGTGGAACGCCTGGGCGACCACCACGGCGTCCACGGAGCCGTCTTCGAGCGGGATCGCGTCGTCGCGGCCGTCGAGCACGGTAACCCCGTTGGTCGCAGCGAGCATTGTCTCGCGCATCGACGGTGACGGCTCGACGGCAACAACCTCGCCCACGTGGGATTGGAGCTGTCGGGTGAAGATCCCTGTTCCCGCGCCCAGGTCGAGCACCCGCGAGGAGCGGTCCAGCCCGAAGGCCGCCACGATTGTCGTGATCGACGCCTCGGGGTAGTCCGGGCGCACCTCGTCGTAGAGCGAGCCGTTGGCAAAACCGCGCTCGCCCAGGTACCTCGTTCGATCGCGGTCCACGGCCTCTCCTCTCACGTCCCGATCGTGAAGTCGAACACCGATCGGTCAAAGGCGTTAAAGGACTCGTAGTCGAGCAAGTCGTAGAGCTCCGCGCGCGTCTGCATCTCGCCGAGCATCGCCGAGAGCGTGCCCTCACGACCGAGCAGGTCGAGCGCACGGTCGGCCGTCCCCATCGCGAGACGCAGCAGCGAGACGGGGAAGATGACCATGTCCACCCCGAGCTCACCGAGTTGGGCGACGCTGAGCGAGGGCCCCTTGCCGAACTCGGTCATGTTGGCGAGGATCGGCACCGACACCGCGGCGCGCATCGCCTCGAACTCGCGCTCGTCGAGCAGCGCCTCGGGAAAGATGGCGTCGGCTCCGGCGTCGACGTACGCGCGGGCCCGCTCGATCGCGCTGTCCAACCCCTCGACGGCCCGGGCGTCGGTGCGCGCGATGACGAGCAGATCGGGGTCACGTCGGGCCGTGGCCGCGGCGTTGATCCGGCGAAGCGCTACGTCGAGTTCGACGACCTGCTTACCGTCGAGGTGCCCACACCGCTTGGGGTTGACCTGGTCCTCGAGGTGCAGGCCCGCGACACCAGCGTCTTCAAGTAGTTGCACGGTGCGCGCGACGTTCATCGGCTCGCCGAACCCGGTATCGGCGTCGACGATGGTACCAATCCCGGTCACCCGCGCCACCTGTGCGCTGCGCGCCGCTACTTCGGAGAGCGTCGTGAGCCCGATATCGGGCAACCCGAGGTCGGCCGCAAGGACCGCGCCCGAGAGGTAGACGCCCTCGAAACCGCGGCGCTCGATGAGCATCGCCGAGAGCGGGTTAAAGGCGCCCGGCAGCGCAAGGATCGGGCCTGCGGCGAGGCGGGACCGTAGTCGAGCGCGCTTGGCGGATGCGCTTGGGGCCGCGTGCAGCATTAGAAGATCCCCTTGGTTGTCACGCCCGCCGCGAGTACGGCGGGAGCAGTCACCGTGAGACTACCGAGTTCGTCAGGACCGAGCGTCCCGAGTCGTTCGGCCACGGCGAGGAATCGTTCGCACTCGGTGTCGTCGAGCACGCCGGTGGCGAGCGTGCGGAACTTCGCCTCGTAGTCGGCTCGCGCGAACGGGCGCGCGCCGAGGGGGTGGGCGTCGGGCACCGCGATCTCGTCGACGACCGTCGTGCCGTCGCTGAGGCGCACCTCGATGCGCCCACCGTAGGCGCGCTCGCTCGGGTCGCTCGCGTGGTAGCGACGGGTCCACTCGGGACTTTCGACCGTGCGGATCTTTCGCCAGAGCGCGACCGTGTCGGCTCGGGTCGCCCGGTCCCGGCGATAGGAGCGCTCGTGGTGCCACTCGCCATCTTGGAGGGCGACCGCGAGGATGTAGGCGACGGAGTGGTCGAGGGTCTCGCGCGACGCATTCGGGTCGTACTTTTGGGGGTCCCCGGAACCCGACCCGATCACGTGGTGGGTGTGGTGCGAGGTGCGAAGGACGATCGACTCGATCGCCGAACCGTCGCGCCACGACGGGTACCGGTCGTGGAGTCGACGGGCGAGGTCGATCCAGGCCTGAGCTTGGTACTCGGCCGAGTGCTCCTTAGTGAACGAGTCGAGGATGGCCCGCTTGGCTTCGCCCGGCCCCGGCAGTGACACCACGTAGCGTGCGTCGGGCCCGTCGAGCAGCCGTGCGATCACTCCGTCCTCGCCCTCGTAGATCGGCGTCGGCGAGGTCTGGCCGCGCATCGCGCGGTCGACGGCCTCGATCGCGACCTTGCCGGCGAAGGCCGGCGCGTAGGCCTTCCAGGTTGAGATCTCGCCCTTGCGCGACTGGCGTGTCGCGGTCGTCGTGTGCAGCGCCTGGCCGATCGCGTGCGCCGTCACCGCCGGCTCGAGTCCGAGCAAGGTTCCCAGCCCCGCGGCCACCGCCGGGCCGAGGTGGGCGACGTGGTCGATCTGGTGTTGGTGCAAGCTGATGGCGCGGCTCAGGTCAATCTGGACCTCGTAGGCGGTCGCGATCGCGCGTGCGACGTCGTGTCCGCCGATCATGCGCTCGCCGGCCACGTGCTGGGCGACGGCGACGATCGGTGCGATCGCGTCGCCCGGATGGGCGTACTCGGCCCCGAGGAAGGTGTCGTGGAAGTCGAGCTCGCGCACCGCGACGGCGTTGGCCCACGCCGCCCACTCGGGTGAGAACCGCTCACCCGGCGCGAGGCCGAACACGGTCGCCCCTGGTCGGTATGGGTGGCGAGTGGCCTGGTCGCGCGCGGCCGCGACCGCGCCGCGGCTGAGTGAGGCGACCGCGACCGCCGCGTCGTCGATGACGCGGTTGACCACCATGTCGAGCACGTCGGCGTCGATTGGCGTTGGATCGGCCGCGAGCTCGGCGAGTCGCCACGCCAGCTGGTCCGACGCGGCGAGTGCCTCGTCGCTGCGGTAGGACCGCACTTCGTAGTCGATCACGGGAGCCTCCGAGAGATGGCCGAGCTCGCGCGCTTGAGCTCGATGACGAGTGAGTCGATATCGACGGGGATGTCCTCGATCATCGAGGACAGTTGGATCGCCGCCACGGTTCGCTGTTCGCGGTCGTGTACCGGCACCGCGACCGAGAGCGCACCCGCCTCGCGCTGACCCTGACCAAAGGCGTAGCCGCGGTCGCGGATGAGCTTCAGCCCCTCGACGAACTCGCTGCGCGCGAGCTCGACGCCGCTCGCGAGCGGGATCATGGTGACGCCCTCGAGGAGCTGATCGAGTTCTTCGGCGTCAAGGGCGGCGGCGAGCACGCGCGCACCGCCGACCACCAACGGCATCTGTTCGCCGATCGGCAGTTGGAAACGCAGAGGCGGCGTGCTCGACACGCGCAGCAGCAAGACGGCGCTGAACTCATAACGCACCGTGAGCGATGACGTTAGCCCCGTCGAGTTGGTCAGCTCGATCAGGACCGGCTCGGCCGCCGAGACGAGACTATTGGTGAGCAGATACGCGTTGCCGTTGAGCAACGAGGCGACCCCGAGGTGGTAGTCCAGCCCCTCGCGCTCGACGTAGCCGTACTTGATCAACAGGTTCATGATCCGCTGGGTCGTCGCGAGGTGCAGTTGCGCCGCGGTCGCGATCTCGGTCAAGCGCATCGGCCCACGGTGCTCGCGCAAGACCCGCAAGATCACGAAGGGGCGGTCGAGCGAGCGGACCGAGCTCAGTTGCCCGTCGTCACCGTCGCCGTCCATTGGCCCGCGGGTCGCCAGTCCCGTGCGCGGTGTCCCCGCGTCGTCGTCGTATCGGCCGTCGCCTCGGGCCTTGACCATCGTTACGGCTCTCGCGTCTCACGAGGGCCCGGTTCAACCTCGAACGCCGCGTCAATGAGGTCGCGAGCCGGTGAGGTGATGGCGGACTTCCAGGGCGAGCGGGCATCGGCGTAGACCGGGGGCCCGAGGCGGAAGTGTTGGGCCTGCGCCTCGGTCTCGATGAACGGCAGGTCCATCGGG